>NZ_JBFUKK010000030.1:0-40763 GCF_056400885.1 Arthrobacter sp. P4_H3 | reverse complement strand
GGCCCGCGGCTCACTCGTCGATGAAAGGGCTCTGGCCAAGGCTCTGTCCGACGGCACCATCGCCGGCGCCGCGCTGGACGTGCTCGCGATCGAACCCCTGCCAGGCGACAGCCCCCTTCGGGGACTGGACAACGTGCTCATCACCTCCCACCTCGCCGGACAAACGACCGAAGCCCGGACACGGGCCGGCTTGGCAGCCGCGCACGCCGTCATCGACGTCCTCGAAAACCGCGAACCGGCACACCCGGTCGACCGCTAACCGCTATCCCCGAAAACCTGACTAAGACGAAGAAGGATCCTGATGTCGAAACCCCACCGCATCGCAGTCATTCCCGGCGACGGAATCGGCACCGAAGTCGTGCCCGAAGGACTGCGCGTCCTAGACGCCGCAGCCTCAGCCTTCGACCTGAACCTCACCTACGAACACTTCGACTACGCCTCGGCTGACTACTACACCCGACACGGGAAAATGCTGCCCGACGGATGGTTCGAAGAACTGAACCAGTTCGATTCCATCTTCTTCGGCGCCGTCGGATGGCCCGACGTCGTCCCCGACCACATCTCGCTGTGGGGAAGCCTCCTGCAGTTCCGCCGCCACTTCGACCAGTACGTCAGCCTCCGCCCCGTCAAACTGCTGCCCGGGGTGCCCAGCCCCCTGACCGGCCGGGTCCCGGGCGATGTCGACTTCTACGTGGTGCGCGAAAACACCGAAGGCGAATACTCCAGCATCGGCGGGAAGATATTCGAAGGCACCGACCGCGAAACCGTTGTCCAGGAAACCGTGATGACCCGCACCGGTGTGGACCGGATCCTCAAGTACGCCTTCGACCTTGCGCAAAGCCGGCCCAAGAAGCACCTGACCTCCGCCACGAAGAGCAACGGCATCTCCATCACCATGCCCTACTGGGACGAGCGTGTGCAGGCCATGTCCACTACCTATCCTGAGATCGACGTGGACAAGTACCACATCGACATCCTGGCCGCTAACTTTGTCATGCACCCCGACTGGTTCGACGTCGTTGTCGCCAGCAATCTCTTCGGTGACATCCTCTCTGATCTGGGCCCTGCATGCACGGGTACCATCGGCATCGCCCCCAGCGGCAACATCAACCCCGAACGCAAATTCCCCAGCCTCTTCGAACCCGTCCACGGCTCCGCCCCGGACATTGCCGGAAAAGGCATCGCCAACCCCATCGGGCAAATCTGGTGCGCCGCCATGATGCTCGACCATCTGGGAGACCCCGAAGCCGCGGCCGCCATCACCACCGCCATGGAAACGGTCCTCGCCCAAGGGCACCAAGCACTCACCCCCGACATGGGCGGCAACGCCACCACAGAAACACTGGGTAAAGCAGTGGCATCTGCCCTGACCGCACCATGACGCCATCGGCTGGCCCCGCCGCCTTTATGAGGTGTGCCGCGTCATGGTCTCCGTGCTAGCTCAGTTGGGTGATGGTGCCGTGGATGTCATCCTGTAGCACAGCCTGATGGTAGAGCCTTCATCATTCGCCGAGTACCAATTCAGGTGAGATGAGAGCTGCGGATTCCAGACGAAGGCCGCAGGCTTCGACGGCGTCATGGCGTCCCACTCCCCCACCTCCATGAACCACCAGAAGCAACTTCGCTGTACGTCATTCTGATCCCCATCATCGCTGGGCAGGTCCTCCACGCAACCAGGGCGCTCTGCGCCGGGCTCGATCCAAAGTTTCGCTCGGCGCTCCTCCGTCGCTTATCTCCTCACGAAACTTTGAACCGTTCCCGGTCCCCCAAGTTGCACTCCGGACCCTCAAACCCAGCGCTGACTCCGCTACCAGAACGACGCACAAATCTGACAGACATCCGGTGCCCGCAGCGGCCGGCTACGTCGTCCACCACGCCAGTGCCGCCAACGTGCTCGTCGCTGTGTTCAGCGGAATGACCGTCGGTGACGGGCCCGTCTCTGAGAGGCGCGGCATCCGCCTCATCTACCGCAAGCCTGCTCGGGACGCCTTTCTTAGCGGGAACGGCACTGACCCTATGCATGGGAGGAAAGGATAGACGCGCGTCCAACTACGGACTGGTCGTACGGATCAACCAAACCAGGACCGCCCCCGGAAACTGAAGCGGAGAGGATCCGGTCGAGTAGCCGCTGGGTATGGACGGCTTCGCGGCCGGAGGTCAGTGGCTGCGCCCTGTCGGCGACCCGGTCCAGGAAATGGTGGACTGCTGCTGAGAAGCCAAGAGTGTCGGTCGCTGTTGCCCAGCCGTACGCCTCGGCGCTGAGCTCGCGTGATGTGGTGACTCCCTGGACAGTGGTCGAGACGGTTTCCGGGGCCCTGACTTCCACGGTCTTGCCGTCGCCATAGGCGTCGAGTTTTTCGTTCCAGGCACCTGCTGTTCGGGCAGCCATGAGCACTCCGGTGTTGCCGGTGCTGAAGCCGATCATGGCTGCGACGCCGTCTTCTTCCCAGGGGTCGTCACCTGCGGCGTGTGCGGCCACGTCCACGGGTTCGCCGCCGCAGTACCAGCGGAGCAGGTCGACCATGTGAATGGCGTTCTCGAACGTTGCGCGGTATTCCGATCCGGGGCGGTTTCTTTGCGCGACGCAGAAGGTAGCGCCTTTCGTGCCGAACAGTTCACGGCCGGCGGTGTGGACGGGTGCATAGCGGCGGTTGAAGTCGACCATCAGGATGCGGCCGCGCTCGTCGGCCAGGTCCGCCAAACGTTCTGCCTCCTCGGTGGCCGGAGCTTCTCGCAGAAAACGTCGACGTCGTTGTTAGGGCACAGCTGGACCGCGTGGGCGTGCTCGGATCGGGGCGTCAGGACGAAGACTGCGTCCAGGTCCTGCGCATCCAGCATGTCCTCGACGGACGTGTATGCGGAGCCGAAGCCCCAGCGTCGGACCGGGCTGCCCGGATCCTCACGGCGGGACATCAGGGCCGCAAACTCGACATCATGGCCTTGTGGACGACCGTCCGCGGGCGCCGAGTTGGGCGCCAATGTGGAGAGTCTGCTCCAAGGTCTTCCGTAGCCTGGACCAGAACAGGGAGTTCAAACGGGGGAGGTTTCTGGATCCCGTAGAGGTGTGCGGCGCGGTCGAATTCGTCCCGCTGGCGCCGTTGCCCCAGTACCTCAACCAATGGCCTTAAGGCTGATGATGTTCTCTTCTATCAAGTCTCGTGCGGTTTACCGCGGCTCATTCGTTACTGCTACCTGATCGCGTGGCAGGCAACGCCTACCCTTCATCAGAATACTTACCAAGTAGAGGCTCCCGGATTGCCGCTCGTCAGCCATCGGGCTACGTCTCATACTCACAGTGTTCTCATTGCTGCCGCTGCCGGGGGTCGCGGCGACGCAGAGTAGATGCGTACGCCGGTGTCGGCAATGATGTAGTCGAAGACATCCCCGCGGAGGTAAGGGGTACCATTGGTGTGAAGGTCAGGTACCGGAGGAGGAGGAGCGATGCGAATCGGTGAACTTTCCGCGCGAACGGGAGTGCCGCGGCGCATGCTGCGCTACTACGAGGAACAGGGCCTCATTCAACCGATTCGTGAGGCGAATGGCTACCGGCATTATGGCGAGTACCTGGTGGAGCGGGTGGGCAAGATTCGTGGCTTGATCGACTCGGGCATCCCGTCGCGTATCGTTCTGGAAATCCTTCCGTGCCTGGATCAGGAGCAAGCGATCGTTGTTCGGAACATCGAGCCTGGGCTTCGCGATCTGTTAGTCCAGGAGCGCGACCGCATGACGCAGAAGATCGCCTTCTTGACTTCGAATCGAGATGCTCTCTCCCGTTACATAGCCGCTGTTGATGTTGGTGCGAGGAGATCCGAGGCACCTGCCGGCTAAGCAGCGTCGGGTCCCGTTCCTACACTCGAGTTGACTGTTACAAGATCGGGGTGCCACAGACTTTCGCCGATGCGACTGTCTCTGTGCCCACGCGTCTCCCTGTTGTTAGCTTCTTGCGCTAGCCACCGCCGGGTTCCTGGCGGTCAGGCTCCAGACGCTGCCTGCGGGTGTCCTGCCTGCTCTCAGCAGTGACAATTGGAGTCACCGAAGCGGTGGCCCGGCAGACCGTCACGTTCTACACGTTGGGAGCGCTCTTGGGTGCCAACCCCTATCATCGGGGCGACTATGGGGTGGCCGCGTCGGCGTCTCCTGGTGATGGCGCTGTGCGGCTACATCGTCACGAGCCTCGCTGTCGCCGTGTCGCCCGTTTTCGCGTTGACCCTCGCCGCCAGGGCGGTAGGCGTCCCGGACAGGATTACGTAGGCCTGCTCTGCGCTATCCTCACATCGCGTCGTTCCTCGATTTCGCGGGGGTAGGGACTAGTGTCATGCCGCGCTTCTCGAGTTCGGCGTGGCCGCTCTCGTTGGCCTGTGGGTGACGGGAATTGTCAGCGATTTGCGTCTGCGTCTGCTCATTCTGGGTAGCACCGCGGTGTTCGCCGTCGAGGTTGTCGTGCCCGGACTGGCCTTCGCCTCGCCCGCTGCGGTTTTGGTCAGTATCGCTGCGTGGGGTCCTGCTTTCGGCGGGTCGGGAAGTCTTCAGAAAACAGCCCTCACCAACGCCGCCGGCACAGCCTTTGATGTCTCGCAATCCTTTCTCGTCACCGGCTTGAACATCGGGACTGCAGCGGGCGGGATTCTCGGCGGGCTCGTCCTTTCCGGTCTCGGTTCCGGGGCTTTGCCGTTCGCCACCTTGGTGCTACTTGTCGTCGTTCTCGTCATCGTCCGCCGCCCGCCGGGATGGTTTCCCCGCGCGTCGTTCAATCGACGCATCGTGACACATCAGGACGTCCACGTCTGCCTGCAAGAAAGGTTCATGCGCAATGAGCAGCAAGAGGACGATGCTGATCAGCATACAACTGGGCAACGGGTGTGGAGCGAGGCATCGGGTTATTCCCTGGTTCCCCTCGTCACCGGCGAAACCAGCCTGCTCACCAACTTGGCGGCGGAACACCCGTGCATTCCCCGCACAAAAGGAGCCCGGTCGTCCTTCCCCTCTCCCAGTAACCTCAAGCGTCGCCCATCTTGAAAACAACATATGTGGTGCCACCACCAAACTGCGTGGTGCGGAGCTCGCTACGCTCTCCGATACCGTTCGGTAGTACTAGCTGTTCGCGAAGAAGGCCACATGCTGCAGCCTGCCTCGACCTCCCGCGGACCCGTCTCAGAGCCCTCTACCTAGCGGCGCGAGTTGGCCTGTGCGGGAAGAACGGGCTGGACTTCCGGCCGTCCTGCCGGGGAGACGATTACTCCGAGTTTGCGCAATTCGGGAACGATCTCACCAACGGACGCGCCATGCCGTTCTCGTAGACGTTCGAGGAGACCCAGAGGCTGTCGGCGGCCTGCGCCCCGTAACGATGATCGCTCCGACGGCAGCAAACTCCATCCAGGATGGTTCCGCACCGCCGACATTAATCAGGGCCGAGGCAGCATGGCAACCCCGACGAATGACGGGGAGTCCAACGCGTTGAGCTTTATCGCTGCAGGGGCCCGCGTGTTTGAGCGTGGCTTATTGGAAGAGCAGACGAGTGAGTGCTACTACGAAGTTGGCGTCGGGCCGTTTTCCAGTAGCCTCAGTTCGCTCGTCGAGGATGGCGATCATGAGGTCTCGGCGCAATGACGCACGACGTGCGTCGGCGTTGACCAGAGCGGCCGGCAGTTGGTTCGCGGTGAGGTCGGTCGAATACGCCGGAGTGCCTGCTTGCTGACGCCAGGAGTCGGCCAACTTTCCGGCGTCGATCGCGTCGAACCCTGTCTGCTCTACCAGGGTCATGGCGGCCATCCGGTGTCCGTCATCGTCCGAGGCCACTGGGAGCGCGATGCGTCCGACGGTTCCCGCGTCACTGGCCTTGTCTGCAAGCGACTCTGCCATGATGGTGCTCCATGCCTTGACGAGCGGGCGCCCGTATTGAGTCTGCGCCCAGAGGCTCTCGGTCTGGCCGCTGCCCAGCCCGCCAATGACGCCATCGCTTTTTGGGAAGTAGTTCGTTACATCGATGAGCACAGCTTCTGCTGGAGCCTGACGAACGAGATCGACCACTGAGGGAATTTTTCCGAAGTTTACCGCCACGATGATGGCGTCGGTGTCTGTGGCGACGTCAGCTGCCCACACCGGCCTGGTACCGGCGTGGAGGGTGCGCGGATTGATCGTCTCGGGGGCTTTCGAATTGGCGATCTTGACTTGGTTTCCTGCTTGACTCAGTCGCTGGGCCAGGGTCGTGCCGAACGGTCCTGCTCCTATGATTCCGATGTGCATGGAAGTCCTTTCGTGGGAGTGYATATGTCGTAACGGGGAGGGGAGTTGCGATGACGTTGTCCGGCGCAGTGTCGACGCCTGTGCAAGGTAATGCCGCTGACTGGTTGGTAGCACCGTCGAGGAAAGGCCCGGGTTGGAGGGTCCGGTTGCGCAGAGGGCGCCCTACGGGCGCCCTCGCATCGAAGCTAGCCTGATCAGGACGTGCCGCCCGCGACACGGGTGTCGAGGCCGTACTGTTCAGGTACGCCGAGATTCTCTCGCAGGGTCGAGCCTACGTACTCTTCGGGGAAGATCCCGCGACCCCGCAGTTCTGGAACGACCTCATCGACGAACGCGTCAACACCGTCCTCGTAAATGTCAGGAGAAATCCAGAACCCGTCGGCGGCTCCCGCTTCGAGCCACTCCTGCAAGTGATCTGCGTGTACCTCTGCAGGGCCGACCGTGGTCGGATGAAAGTCGATCACGCCATGGGCGAGGATGTCTCGCGGAGACCAGCCTTCGCGGGCAACCTTCAGAACGATCCCGGAACGCGGGTCCATCGGGGAAGCGTGCGCTGCCGCCAGCTGGGTTTGTGTGAGGGGCTCGTCGTAACGGCTCGGGTCGATCTGCAGTCCCAGCAGGGCGCCGACATGAGGCAGACGGGCTTCGATGACGTCGCCTGCCACTGCTAGACGGCGGTCAAGGCCCGCGCGTATCGTGGGGGCGACCGTGGTCATGAGTCCAGCGATGTACTTAATCTCGTCCTGGTTGCGCCCTGCGCGCTGTGCGGCATCCCGCACCATCTGACGCTGGGCACGGGCTTCCTCAATCGTCCACACTTCGGCGATGAAGCCGCTGGCGTAGCGGCCGGCGAGCTCGAGAAGGTGCGGGCTCGGGCCCCCAGAGGCGAAGATGACGGGCTGGCCTTGATCGGACGGTGGGATGGGCAGAGGTCCGCGCGAGGCGACATGTTCGCCTTGTAGATTGACAGGTCGAACTTTCGATGCGTCCAGGAAGCGGCCGGACGTCTGGTCTTTGATCCAGGCCTCCTTCTCCCAGCTGCCCCACAGTGCCTGCACGATCTGGATCGCCTCGTCAGCTCGCTGGTATCGTTCGCTGCGGTCGGCAACCGGTCGGCCGTAGTTGGCAGAGACCATCGGGTCGCTTGTGGTGACCCCGTTCCATCCGGCGCGACCATGACTCATCACGTCGAGAGCTTTGAACTGGCGCGCCGTGTTGAACGGCTCCTGGAAGGTCGTCGACCCTGTCGCGATGAGTCCGATGCGGTTGGTGGCCTGTGAGATGGCGGCCAGCGCGAGCATCGGTTCCATGATGTTCTGGATGCCCGAGAACTCGACGTCCCCGCGGACGGCGGGGAAGTCCGGGGTGAACAGGAACGCGAATCCTCCCCGCTCGGCGCTCTGGGCGTAGCGGATATTTGATTCGATGTTCGCGTAATTGTCCGGGTTCACCTGCCGCGCCCGCCACGCGCCCGAGATGTTGCCGTAGCCGGAGTTCAGCGTCATTCCGAGGATCATTTTCTTGTCTGCCATGTAGGCGTTTCCTTTCAATAAGACAGCAGGTGTGCCGTGCTGTCGAAGAAGACGAGCGGCCGCTGCGTCTCGTCTCTGTGCAGATGGTCACCTCGTGGAGCACGAGGTCGTGATCTCCCGCCTCACCAACGGTGCGAGGCACGACGGCGATCGTCGCGAACGTCCCGGATGCGCACGCCGGTCCCAACACAACGTTCATCGGCATACCGCCGAAGGGCGTTGAGGTGGGCGGATTGCTCTTCACCGAAAAGCTGATATCTCAGCGCGGCGGGTGCGGAGTTCGGGTTATGTGGCCAGCGTGTGCGCGAACGCACGGGCTATCAGCCAGGGATCTAAAGAAAACGCATTGAGCGAGTTGGCTGGCATCCCAATGATCCGGCCGTCGATCTCGGCGGCGACGACCGAGAAGCCCCGCGAATCCTGCGAGAGTGCGCCTCACCATCAAGGGTGTCACGGAGTGCGGAGACATATACATCATTCATCAATCCTGCAACCTTCACACTAATGGCAATGTCAAGCTGGAGTGACTCCCGCCTCCGGCGCGGGAAGTTCCTGAACGAACTCCGGGCAAGGACGGCAAGCCCGGCTCAATTCAGGCCGACAAGGTGCTGATGCCCATTGGTTTCGCGCCCCGAGTCGAGGGTTTCACCCGGGCAGAAGATCGGCGTTACGCTGACCGAGTGCGGCGCGATCTGGTCGCCGATGCTGACGTAAGTCATGCCGGTCACCCACTGTTCGCTTGGGGGCCGAGCCTGCTGCTGCAGTCGCTGTTGACCTTGCAGCGCATTTGATTGCATAATACATCTAACATCCTAGCTGGGAAGATGTGCTGAGACGGCGCACATCAAGTGCGGAGTGGCTGCCAACTTGAGTGAGAGGTTAGGTGGCAGCACAAGCCCAACCCACATGTCCCGTTTCTAGTGAACAGACGTCACCCCCCTGGAGATTGTGATGCATGCCTACCGCCATGAGGACTGGAGCCAATTGGTTGGCGCTTTCGTTGAAGTCCGACTAAACATGCGGTGTCTGCGATCCGGCTACGTGGATGACGCCATGCCGGATTCCTCGGCACTATGGCTCGCCGCCGACGAATTAGCCAGCAGAACTCTTTTCGCCAAAGTCGAAGGTTACGAAGTTTGGGTCGAACTCAATGAAGGGGGAGAAATGGCTTGCCGCATGATCTCCTCCGTGCTGCATTGACCAAGTTCATGAACATTGACAGCGGGTGCCTTTTCAATCGAACAATGTTCAAGTCAAAGATTCACCGAGCCACAGTCACGCACAGAGCTGCATTAGGTAGGGTCCGTCACCATAGACCTGGACCTTCTTGATGCCGCCGACATCCTGCCGGGCGAGTTCGTGGCCATCCTGAACGTAACTAACGGAGCCCGCGAGACCTACCATTGCCGGTGAACGCGGCTCCGGCGCCATCGGCACCAATGGAGCGGCACCCGCTTAGTACGAGAGAATGACACAATCATCCTGATTACCTACGCCCAGATGAGCGGGGAAGAAGCGAAAAGCCACATGCCCAAAGTGGTGCACGTGGACCAAAACAGCTGTGTCATCAAGCTTGGCAACGACCCCGACGAGGGCCTCACTTCGGGTTTGCTGCGCCCACCGTTTTCCCTCAACGACAGTTCCTCATAATGTGGAGCCTTTTCGCGCCAAACTACGCCGCCTTCCCCGCAGCGATAGAAAATTGCCCCCGGGAACACCGCTTACAACTACTGCCTGCCCGGCATCCGTCTCATCATTGACACTCGCGTGGCGCCACAAGCGCTCATATCAAAACAGCAAGTTCGTGCAATTCTCGCTCGGCACCCATGTCCTGACACTAGACTCATAAAGGCCGCTTATAGCGCCTTGGGCGCAAGCACCAAGCGGAGGTCCCTGATGAGGAACCTCCGCCTGATGAAGCTGATGAAAATGGATACTACTGTTTAACGCCCCAGGCCTTCGCGTAGATGCTCTTGAAGTCGGTGGGTGCGCCAAGTGTTGGCGCGGCATTGTCTTTTGTGATGAGACGCATCGCTGTCACTGGCTCTTTGGGGTCGATTGGCGCATTTTGCACCGCGCGAGCTGCGGCGTCAAATGCGCGCCATACGAATGCGCCGCCGCTGCTTTCGCCACCGACCCATTTGTACACGTCACCGGTTTGGATCAGTGCGACATCACCTGCGTTGGAGGGGTTGACGCTGATTGTCTTCACGTCCAGTCCGGCGGCTTTCAGGGCGCTGCCAGCACCGAGCAAAAGGCTGGGCGTGGTGTAAAGCAGGTATTTCACGTCAGGATGACGCTGCAGGAAGCTCACCGTGCGTGCAGCATTAGCTGCCGGGTTATCGGCAACGTTAAGCTCCAGCACCTCTGACTTGCTTCCCTCGCCATTTTCTTTGATCGTCGCTGCTGCCGACTGGCCCATATTGACCATCGGCGCCAACGTTTTGTCTATGACAATGCCGACCGAGGTTTTGGCAGCGGCATCGGCCAAGGCAACGTCCGCGAGTGCAGCGCCCTGCGCTTCCAGAGCTGGCTGGCACTGGATGCAGGCGACGAAGCCGGGTGAGAGCTCTCCCCCGATGTCGATCACTTTGACACCGGCTTTGGCTGCAGCATCGATCTGGTCTTGGATTAGTGTTTCCGGGTAAACGGAGGTCACTAGCAAGACCTGGGGCTGTGATGCTATCGCTCTCTTTACGGCTTCAACGTAATCAGCTGGCCCTTTGGTCAGGTCGAATGGAAAGTCTTGCACGGTCCATCCGAGTGCTGCTGCTGGTTCAGTGCCCGCGCCGGGCGAACAGGAGGGGAGAGTGCAGTTCACAACGGCAACTGAAACTCCCTTTTCGGCTGCCTTGGGTAGCGGGTCAATCTGCAGTGCCGGGTTGCTCAGAAGTTCGTCTGAGACCTTCTTTGCAGCGGCGAAACCACCAGACGAATCGCTCGTCGTGTCCGGTGAGCCGGTTGAGGAGCCGGCCGAGGAGCAACCGGCTAACAACGAGGCCGCAAGCATGACTGCAGCTCCTGCCCCGATCTGCCCACGAAATACTTTCTTCTTCATTTTTACTCCTCCATTGGAGAGATGACGCTGGGAGCAAACCCGGCGACGCTGCCATTTTGTCCGCTCACGTTGCAGCTAGGGCGACACCGAGCGCGGGGGCGAGGCCAAACCCTCTGAGGAGGGGTTTTTGGACTCACGTGTTGCCAGATTTACTAGCGAACTCGATAAAAGATGTAGCCTACAACTAAAATCAGTAGAACTCAGTTGCCAGGCGAGTGTCAAGAGAATCAGCAGTAACTAGGCGATTGCTCAAAAAACTGACCGTCTAATTTCTGACCGCTGGGAACGCGAAATAGCGGTACCGCTGCCCGCTGGCCGGATCAGCCGGAAACATATCGCACCGGCGACCGGCGCACCCGTGGGGTCGTGGACCCGATGGTGCTGATTTCCCAAAGCCCGCCCAAGATCAATCCGCGCGTCCCAGACCAATGGGAATCTCAATGATCTTGTCGAGCTGCTTGCGCGCTGCCTGTTGGGGTTGGTTCCCGTGAGCGGTGGGGCGATGGGCATGACGCAGTGGCCCTTGATGCGGCGTCAGGCGAAGGCGGTGAGGGGCAGTCTGTTCCAACGTCCCGTCTCGCCAGGCCTAAGTCCTTTGCTGAGCCGGGTTGTTGGCGGTTTCGGTGGCTTTGACTTCACGCTTACCGCGAACCCGCTGCATCAGTAGCGCTATCGATATGGCGCCGATCAGGGCGACGCCGTTGAAAACGTCGGTCACCCAGAGATCCGCTCCGGCGAGTTGAAGGCCCTGGACACCCGTTCCGAGCAGGCAGATTGCGAGGAGTGTGCCCCAGACGTTGAAGCGCCCAGGCTTGAGCTGGGTCGTCCCGAGAAAAGCCGCGGCAAAGGCAGGCAGGAGGTACTGAGGTCCCAACGACTGGTTAACAGTGTTGAGGTTCGAAGCCAAGAGCACTCCCGCGAGACTCGCGCCAGTGCCACAGATGACAAAACTCCAAAACGTGAAGCGCGTCGTCCGAATGCCGGCCAAGCGAGCCGCGTCCCGATTTGCCCCGGTGGCGTACACGCGGCGCCCCAAAGGCGTGTGCTCGAGCACGTACCACCCGAGGAAAGCGATGACTATGACGTAGACCGTGAGCACAGGAACTCCGAATAACGCTCCAGATGTCAGGGACGTGAGTGAACCGGGCAAGGGCCCCAGGTACTCCCCGTTTCCGACAATTGCCGCGGCCCCGACGAGCAGGGACGTTGTACCGAGCGTAGCGATGAAGCTGTCCAACTTCACAATACCTACCAGGAGCCCGTTGAGAGCACCGATGGTTGCGCCGACGAGCAGCGTCAAGGCCACCGCAGGAACGAGGTCTAGTTGCGTCTCGCGACTCATCAATGCGCCACATACGAGCGCGCTGAAACCCATGTTCTGGGCCGCTGAAAGGTCAAACGCACCGGCGGCGAGCGGGAAGAGTATGGCTATGGCCAGAAATGCTGTGATTGCCTGGCCCTGAGCGATCGTTTTCCACGTTGACGCCGTCAAGAATGAGTCCGGAACCCACAGGGCGAATACGCAGAAGATTCCAACGAAGATGAACAGTCCGGAGAATTTCCCTAGTTGCAGCTGGGGCAAGCTGAAACGCATACCCCGCAGCGTCCGCCCCGTAACGGGTTCGACGGAGAGGTCCCCCGCAAGGGTGGAAGTCGGATTACGGTCCACGACGGCGTCCGATTGTTGGACGCGATTACTTGTCTCAGGCATGTGTCAGGTTCTCCTGTGTTGCGGTGGCCGGCCGGAGCATCTCCGCCAGCAGGTTGTCGACGGTTAGGCGGTCGCCGCTAAGGACGACCTCAACGCGTCCGTCGTGAATGACATATACGCGGTCACAAACCGCGCAGGCTTCTTCGAGGTCAGACGTCGCCATCAGGACTGCGGCGCCGTCTGACGCTACCCCGCGGAGGGCATTATAGATCGCGGTCTTGGCTCCAACATCGACGCCTGCAGTCGGTTCATCTAGCAGGTAGACGCGCGCTCCACACCGCAGCCACCGCGCGATCATGATCTTCTGCTGGTTGCCGCCGCTTAGGGAGGAGAATCTAGCCTCGGTATCGCTTGGCTTCACAGCCAGTTGCCCCAGCAATGGGGCGACATCCCGTGCCTCATGCCGCCGTGCCAGCCATCGTAGGGGCCCGCGGCCGAGGATCTTTGGAAGGGTGAGATTCTCGCGAAGCGTCCATTCAGCCACGCCACCGAGGCGCTTGCGATCACCGGGCACGAACGCGAACCCCGCCCGGATGGCTTCCCAGGGAGAGCCTGGCGTGCAGGGAATACCATCGAGTTTGAATTCGCCCGCTTCTCGGTTGCCCGCCCCAAATATCAGCTTCGGGATGTCCTCGACACCGGAGCCCGCAAGACCGACGACCCCGACGATTTCGTTCGCCATCACGGTGCAGGAGAAATCCTTGATGCCTCCGCCACGCAGTCCTGAGACTTCGAGTACGGTGTCTTTCCCCGGGGTAGGCGGCTCGGGATAGAACGTCTCTACCGGGCGGCCCAGGATGAGCTCGACCAGGCTGTCATGGTCAAGCTCTTTGACCTCACGTGTGGCAACGCTACGGCCATCGCGGAGAACGGTGACGCGATCAGCGAGCTCAAAGACCTCGTGTAGCCTGTGGGTCACATAGAGCAACGTTCCGCCTTGGGCTTTCACGTCGCGCAGCATCGCGAAAAGGTGGTCTTTGCCCACCTCGGAGAGCGACGCCGTCGGTTCATCGAGGACAAGGATTCCGCGGGCAGCATCACCGTGGTGTAGAGCCCGCACAATTGCCGTCATCGTTCGGCTCGCAGCGTCTAGTTTTCCCAGAGGCGCTGAGACATCGATGTCGACGCCGTATTTAGCGAAAATCTCTTTGGCACGGCGTCGCTCGCGTCTCTCTGAAAGCCAGAAACGACCTGAGTACTCGCTGCCAAGGGCAAGGTTGTCGTAGACGGAAAGCTCGTCGATGAGAGCCAGATCCTGGTGGATGAAGCGCAACCCAAGATCACGTGCAGCAGCAGAGGATCCAAGGTCGAAAGGCGTACCGGATACCGTGGCGGTCCAACCGGGTTCGGGAGAGTGATATCCAGCCAAGACTTTGATGAGGGTTGACTTCCCGGACCCATTCTGGCCGAGCAAACAGTGGATTTCGCCCGCTCTCAGTTCGAATTTGACCTCGTTCAACGCACGCTGACCCTGAAACGTCTTCGTCAAACCCTCTAGGAGAAGCTTGGGGGTACCCATGGGGGACGGGGAATTCACGAAGCGACCCACACCTTGTCGGTTGCCTGGCAGTCCTGGCCGGGGGCGCTGGACGGGACCGGCTTATCCGAGACATGCACATCCCAGGCCCACGCGCCTGGCCCAACAGCTCCGAGCATTGGCTCCCCCGAGTGTTGCAAGGCGCTCCAATCCCGTTCCCAAGAGGCGGCGGCAGGCGCCGGGAACAGCAGTGGGGCCGCAGCCACCATCCGAAAATTCATCACATCTCCTTTGACAGACAAATCATTGCCTCACGTTTAGTTCGCCGGACTGAGTGATTTCTTGTCTACTTCCGACAACGAGGCGAAGACCATCGGATCTTTGGTTGCATCATACATACAATTTGTGGCGTGCGACACATGGTGCACATGTTTTGAATTTTCCCAAGCCGTAGGCAGCGCGTTCCGGACTGTCACGCCAGGCAAGCAGCTTCCCTGCAGTGGACACGGCCCAGAGGGGTGTGTCCCTGCCTGCGAACAAGGGTCGGGCATTCTTCCTTGGCTGGCTGATCCGCGCTAGACCGAGCGGGGGCGGTTTTGGTCGGTAGCTGGACGGTGAAGCACGGATGCTTGCGCTCTTGCACCAATGTTGACTACGATTCCAAAAGGAACGGGTCTTAGCCCGTTCGTACAGCTCGCGAACTTCTTCAGCGCTCGTGGGCTTGATGCGGATCGCGAGAAGAAACTCAAAGGAGAGTCATGGGAATGCTCGAAGACAAGGTTGCCTTGGTTGCGGGATCAAGAAGGGCTACTGATGCAAACGGTGAGCACAATACCTTCTTCATCGACGGGACGTGGCGCTCCGCCAAATCCGATCGATCCTTTGATGT
Source organism: Arthrobacter sp. P4_H3 (assembly GCF_056400885.1). Classification (NCBI taxonomy): domain Bacteria; kingdom Bacillati; phylum Actinomycetota; class Actinomycetes; order Micrococcales; family Micrococcaceae; genus Arthrobacter; species Arthrobacter sp. P4_H3. Next base: position 25,853 of record NZ_JBFUKK010000030.1, on the reverse strand, counting down.
AATTTCCCCGCGCTCGGAAAAGCAGGTTGGACGTGTCGCTGCCGCGTCGCGGGAAGACATTGACGACGCGGTCGCCGCTGCGCGCCGGGCCTTCGACGAGGGCCCCTGGCCTCGGATGAACCCTTCGGAGCGGGCGGAGTACCTGAGTCGTATCGCTACGGGGATCGAGAAGCGACAGCACGAACTGGCGCCGCTGATCACCGAGGAACTCGGCTGTTCTCTGCCGCTTTCACAGTATTACATGGTCGTAGCGCCGGTGATGAGCTTTAACTACTTCGCGGAGGTGGGACGCACGCTGGAACTTGAGGAAGTGCGGATCAGTGACCTCACGTCTTTCACTGGTGGCTCGGCCGGCGGCCCCACGGTCCCGATGGCAGGCAACAGCCTGGTGATCCGTGAGCCCATAGGCGTGGTGGCATCGTTCCCAGCCTACAACTTTGCCTTCGCCGCAGTCGGACAGAAACTGGCTCCGGCGCTGATCGCGGGGTGCACGGTTGTGCTCAAGGTTCCGGAACCCAACCCATTGGCAACCTTCATCTATGGCGAGATCTTCGAGGAAGCGGGTCTCCCGCCAGGGGTCGTGAACATCGTGGCCGCAGCCGCTGACGAGTCGGCGTACCTGGTCGAGCACCCAGGTGTCGACATGGTCAGCTTCACCGGCTCAGATGCGGTCGGCGCCAAGGTCGCTGCCGCCTGTGGTGCGTTGGTTCGGCCGGTCGTGCTCGAACTGGGCGGCAAGTCCGCCGCGATCGTCCTCGACGATGCCCGACTCGAAGATGTCGTGCCAATGCTGGTCGGCGCCAGCGTCGGGGCCAACTCGGGACAGGTCTGTGTTGCACTGACCAGGCTCATCGTGCCGGCCCAACAGTACGAGGCGTACTCCGAGGCCCTCACGCAGGCGTATAAGTCCTTGAAAGTCGGCGATCCCATGGAGCCTGACACCGTGATCGGCCCGCTCGTGTCAGCCAGGCAACGAGATCGCGTCGAGTCACTCGTCGAGGAGGCCCGAGCTGAAGGAGCCACCGTAGCTGCCGGCGGACAGCGGCCCTCGGAACTGTCGCAGGGGTGGTACTACGAACCCACACTCATCACGGATGCCCACAACGACATGAAAATCGCCCGCGAGGAGGTGTTCGGCCCAGTCGCTGTGCTCATACCGCACAACGGCGAGGAAGACGCCATCCGCATCGCGAACGAAAGCCCCTACGGCCTGGCCGGATCAGTATTCACCGCCGACGACACCCACGGCTTTGAAGTAGCCCGCCGCATCCGAACAGGGACCTTCTCAGTCAACACCGTCACCGCCGACCTCGGTTCGCCCTTCGGCGGATACGGCAAATCAGGAATCGGACGCGAGCACGGCCCCACGGCGGTGGACGAATATCTCCACAGCCGCACCATCTCCATAGACCCGGGCAAGCAGCTGCCAGAGGACATCGTCCGCGGAGTGCGCCGTGGTGACGGACCGGGAAGTCGGGAAGCGTGAGCAAAACGTTCGGAACCTGACGCGACGGGGTGCTCGGCTCCCAATGAGTCGAGCACCCCCGTCGCGGCCATCTAGGGGAGGCACAGCGGCAGGATTCAGATCCTAGCAACCTGCAGCCCTGCCCGCTCCCCGCAAATATTTCACAAATCACATCCGTCCCACCTCAGCGGGACAATCGAAAGGCCCACCCGTGGCAATTATCTTCAAATCAGCAAACCTGAGCGTCTCTCCGGCTGCCGCCTGGAACATTGTCGATCGCTTCATGCGGGCCGACATTCGCGTGTTCAGCTTCATCAAAGAGAATCGAATCGAAGGTTCATTGCGAACCGTGGTCTCCGACATCGGCGGAGGCCTTGAGCAGCCGGAACTGAACATCACGATCGATCCGGAACACATGTACGCGTCTTACAGCGTGCTCGAGTCGCCCTTCTGGAAGGCGACCTACCACCATGCGTCCATGCGGGTCTTCGACACCGGCGACGGTCGCTGCCGCTTCGAGTGGATCACTGACGTCGCTCCGGATTCGTGGGCGGTGGAACTCGACGGTGAGTTTATGGACATGCTGTGGTCTGATTTGGTCAACGTCCTGGAGACCGGACAGGAAGCGCCCATGCCCGCAGACGCCGCGTCGGCTGATCGATCCTAGGGTTCTCCCTACGAGACCACCGGTAGAATTCAGCGGAGCCTCTTCTGGCAATAGATTTACATTATTTGTCAGCACCATCAGGCCCATAAAGAGGGCCCGCAGCCTATGTTATCCGTCATTGAAAATTGGTGGAGGAGTGGTCTAAATAGGCTTGCGCTGGCATTTGGGGTGGTGATCTGCGCTATCGGTGGCATCGCCAATTTTCAGTGATGCGAAGACAACCGGTGGCTGATTGAGATAGGTTCTATTCAGTCAGGGTTAAGAGCGAAAAAAAGCGTCAGAAATGGCAATCTGAAGCGGCAACCGATTATGACGAAGTCCTATTCGGCCTCAAGTAATCACGGGACCGTTGGCCGGAGGCATTGCAGCCTGAGGCAAGTCGCCTCGGAGTGTCAGCCCATCCGAGGTGACGGTTCTGAACAGAATTTCCGGACATAGACCAACCATTTTATAGTGTCCAGCAGGCTTCAAGAACCGTCCGTAGCCGGGAATCGCATTGCAATCACGAGGAGCGAAGTTGTCCAATCACACGTACAGTATTTCTGAAATTGTCGGCACGTCGGATCTGGGCGTGGACGACGCCGTTAGAAGCGGCATCACCAAGGCATCTAAGACCCTTAGAAAGCTTGACTGGTTTGAGGTAAAAGAAATTCGGGGCCACCTGGAGGAGGGCAAAGTAGCTTCTTGGCAGGTCACCATTAAGCTCGGTTTCCGTCTTGAAGAATGATTGCGTCTAACTTGGCGGCCTCTGTGGGGGTTTTGCATCTCGGGGTGAATATCGTTTGCAGTACAAGGGCATCCGGTAGTGGCCGGGCCCTAGCATCGCTTGAATATTAGACGGTCTTCTCCAGAGTTACCGCCTGGACGTTCTCGCGTTCCTCCAGGGCTCCGGTTACTGAGGCTGTTGACAATGCGGGTGGGGCAAGTTCGGCTGCGCCGGGTCCATCGCCGAAGGCTACGAGGTCAAGAACTTGGTGGTGCTGGTTTAGGTCCACGGTTCAGGGCTCATCACGGGAGGGAAGCTCGAGACTCAGGCGGCGGTAGCGGTCGGACTTGTCCCATAGGTCATCAAGGAGCTTGATAACGCTGGCATTGTGGGAGGCGGTTTAGGCGGCTCGATGGAATTCGCGGTGCGCCGTGATGGCATCCTCGCCCAAGACCCGGGTGACCGGTAGGAACTTCCCGGCGGCCACGGGCATTGCTGCGATATCAGCGTCGGTCCGCTGGTGCGCCGACGTTCAGATCTTAATCGTGTGCGGCCCCGGATGATCTCCCCCGGCGACGTCATTGTCGCTGATGATGACTGCGTCTGGGTAGTCCGGCGCGAGGACAACCCCGGGGTGGTCGCCGCCGCCGAACAGGAGAAACGCGCACTGTACGCCCAAGGCACCTAAGTCTTGGCCTTCTAGATGCCGTGCGCGAGCATTTGGAGGCCAAGGAGCTGCAGTACTGTCCTGGAGTCCGTGAGCCGGCCGTAGCTCTACTAAGGCGTGGGGATCGCCGCGGCCCGGCAGACATGATCAGTCAGCATGCCTTTCGTAGACGTCGCTGTCCCCTGTCCCGACCCGCTAGTCGTAAGAATTGCAGAGCGAGAGATAAGAAACATGACATCACAGACAGAGACCGAGACCGGTACGGTTGGGTACTCACGTGCAGAACAGGCCATACCCGCCCAACCCGCAACGGGTCCGGAAGTAACAGTGGCTTCAGCCCCCGCGTCAAAATCAGCCGGTCACGTCATCGTTGACACGCTCGTCGCGCACGGGATCAAGCGGGTCCACGTAGTCCCTGGTGAGAGTTTCCTGGATGTCCTCGACGGTCTCCACGACTCCCCTATCGAGACAATCGTTTGTCGTCATGAGGGTGGGGCGACGTATATGGCCGAAGCTGACGGCAAGATGAAACAGATGCCGGGCGTCGCGATGGTCACGCGCGGTCCGGGAGCGGCCAATGCCCATGTCGGACTTCACACCGCGTGGCAGGATTCGACCCCGATGGTGCTGTTCGTAGGCCTGATCCCCTTCGCCCACCGGGACCGGGAAGCTTTCCAGGAATTCGACATCAAAGCCTGGTTCGACACCGGGGCCAAGCGTGTCATGGTCCTGGACCACGCCGAGCGGGCCTCGGAAATCGTCGCTGAGGCCATGTTCGCGGCCATGAACGGCCGACCCGGCCCCGTTGTTATCGGCTTGCCCGAAGACGTCATCCAACAACAGATCCCCGCCGACCTTCACCCGCCCATCCCCGTCGCCACCGGAGGCATGACCACGGTGGATTCCGATGCCCTGGCCACCGCCCTGGCCAACTCCAGCAAGCCCCTCTTCGTCACCGGCGGCAACGACTGGACCCAGGAAGGCGCGGACCAGTTCACCGCGTGGCTGGAAAAGCACCACATCCCAGCAGCGGCCGAATGGCGGACCCAGGGCACCGTCCCCTTCGACTCCCCGTCCTACGTCGGTCCTATCGGTTACGGTCGCCCGCGCCCGACCTATGACCTGCTCGAAGAAACGGACCTTCTGATCTTTGTCGGCACCGTCCCGGGAGATGTCATCACCGACGGATTCCTGTGCCGCCAGGACTGGTCCAAGAAAAACTTCCTCGTCACCATCGACCCGTCCCTCCGCGGCCGCTCGGGGCCGGTCTCGTACCAGATTGTCGCCAAGCCCGACGTGTTCATCCGCGACCTTGCCAAGATCGAAGTCCCGGTCAAGGACGAATGGAAGGCCTGGACGGCACGGATGCGAGGCGAACAGGAAGCCTTCGCAGCCCTCCCCCTGGCCACGCCGACAAACGGTCCTGCGAGGATGGACACCCTGATGGCCAACCTCGTGCCCACCCTCCCCGCGGATGCCATGATCACCCTTGGCGCCGGCGAGCACACCAACTGGGCGCACCGCTACTTCCCCACTAAGCGTTACGCGTCCATGATCAGCGCCCGCAACGGCTCCATGGGCTACTCCATCCCCTCCGCCATCGCAGCGTCACTGGAATACCCCGGCAGGTGCATCGTCACCATCGCAGGGGACGGGGAATTCCTCATGAACGGCCAGGAACTGGCCACCGCAGCTCAGTACGGCGCCACTCCCCTGGTCATCGTCATGGACAACCAGGAATACGGCACCATCCGCACCCACCAGGAACGCCACTACCCGGACCGGATCTCCGGCACCCAACTGAAGAACCCGGAGTTCGCGCTCATGGCCCAGGCCTTCGGCGGCTTCGGCATCAAAGTCGAACAGGACGTCAATGTTCCCGCCGCCATCGAAGCAGCGCTCAAAGCCATCGATGACGACCACGTTTTCGCACTCATCCACCTCGTCGTCGAACAACGCGTCAAAGCCTACTAAGGCAGCCGCGGCAGCACTTCCCTAACCGCTGACCCGCGCCCTGTCCATCGCCGCGCACGGCATCCTGCTCAATGATCGGAAAACCCATGCCTGTCTCTGTCCCCGCACTCACCGAACTCGAACTGCTGGATTCTGTCCCCAAGGGCCTCCTGATTGGCGGGCAGTGGCGGGACGCGTCAGACGGCGGCACCTTCTACGTGCATGATCCCGCCACAGGGGAGGTCCTCGCCACTCTTGCCTCCGCCACCAGCGAAGACGCGATCGCCGCGCTGGGCGCCGCCGACGCCGCCCAGGCGTCCTGGGCCCGGACCGCACCGCGGGTGCGGGCAGAGATCCTGCGCCGGGCCTTTGACCTGGTCACCGAACGCGCCGAGGACTTCGCCCTGCTGATGACGCTGGAAATGGGTAAGCCTCTGGCCGAAGCCCGGGGTGAGGTCACCTACGGGGCCGAGTTCCTGCGCTGGTTCTCTGAAGAAGCAGTCCGGGATTACGGCCGATACCTCACCACCCCGGAGGGCAAGAACAAGATCCTGGTTCAGCACAAGCCTGTCGGCCCGTGCCTGCTCGTCACGCCGTGGAACTTCCCGTTGGCCATGGCCACCCGCAAAGTGGCGCCCGCTGTGGCGGCCGGTTGCACGATGGTCCTCAAACCAGCCAAACTCACCCCCCTCACGGCGCAGTACTTCGCGCAGACCATGCTCGACGCCGGCCTGCCCGCCGGCGTCCTCAACGTCGTCGCCTCCTCCTCCGCCTCCGGGATCTCCGGGCCGCTGCTGAATGACTCCCGCCTCCGGAAGGTGAGCTTCACCGGGTCCACCCCCGTCGGCAAACGGCTCATGGCCGACGCCGCGCAGAACGTCCTGCGCACCTCGATGGAACTGGGCGGCAACGCCCCGTTCATCGTGTTCGAGGACGCCGACCTCGACGCCGCCGTCGAAGGGGCGATGGCGGCGAAGATGCGGAACATGGGCGAAGCCTGCACCGCCGCCAACCGCTTCCTCGTCCATGAATCCGTCGCCGCCGAGTTCACGCAGAAATTCGCCGCCTCGATGGGCGCCCTGACCACGGGCCGTGGCACCGACCCCGCTACCCAGGTCGGCCCGCTCATCGACGCCGACGCCCGCGCCGACGTCCATGCCCTGGTTAGTGCCGCCGTCGACGCCGGAGCGACCGCCATCACCGGCGGGGCGCCCGTGGACGGGCCGGGGTATTTCTACCAGCCCACCGTCCTGGCCAACGTCCCCAATAATGCAGCGATCCTGGGCCAGGAAATCTTCGGACCCGTCGCCCCGGTCACCACCTTCAAAACTGAGGAGGATGCCATCAAACTGGCCAACGCCTCCGAGTATGGCCTCGCGTCCTACCTCTACAGCCGCGACTTCAACAAGCTGCTTCGGGTGGCCGAGCAGATCGAGTTCGGCATGGTCGGCTTCAACGCCGGCGTCATCTCCAACGCCGCCGCACCCTTCGGCGGCGTCAAACAATCCGGCCTCGGCCGCGAAGGCGGCTCAGAAGGCATCGCCGAATACACCACCACCCAATACATCGGCATCGCAGACCCCTACGCCGACTAGCACCGCCTGCAGTAGGGCGCCCACCAGCTTCTATGATGCAGTCGTCAACGGCGATGGTCTTGAAATGACACGCTAGCCGCTGGCGGGGTGCATGCTTCCGGAAACGATGCTTCCAACGGGCTGCAGGTGGGTGACGCCGGCAACGAACCCTGTAAAGCTGTTGGCAACGGCAATAGTGGGTTTTGGAAGTCCTCCGGAGCAGCAAGAGCGCCGCGCAGCTCCACACTCTTTGGCTATCGGCGGGAAGTAGATGGGATTAGGACAACGGACCGGCAGTCGCGAGAGTGGAAGAGCTTTCTCTCATTTAGATGATCCCTCATCCAAATACTGAGTCCGCCTATGGACCTCTGTTCCACCGTTCCGACATAGTGCTGATTTTCCAACGCTCGCAGTGCTACGACGTCCCCGGGGATGAGTCCTACCCAGATCTGCAGAGGATGTTTCCCAGCGTCGTCGCTTGGCTGCTCTGCTTTTTGGGTCGTATCCTTTCGCCTCCATGGAGTGGCTTGCAGTCATCATGCCGCCCTTCAAAGCAAATCGACTTCCCGGGTTTGGCCGTAGGCGACTTTAGTGCTGAGGGAAAGGTTATATGTTGTGTAGCCGACCCTGACTATGAGAATGCCGCAATCAATTGCCTTCTCACGGAGCTGTGAAGTGGCCTGCTCCAGTTGCCGGTCTCGCAACTTCTGGTTCCTGACCTTGACGGTGATTCTTGAGGTAGCGGCGGTCATTGCCTCTCTCTTTTCCTTCATGTCGGCGGGTTCGGTTCCGTACGCCACTTTCCCCAGCGGTTAGGACCAGGTCCTGTCCCTGAGTGGCGGCATGGCGCACCGGTCCCGGCCGCCGAGTACTTACAACCTGCAAATCATCTAGCGGTCCAGGAATGGAGGTTCTTTTAAAGTGGGCACCGGCGTCGGGATTTTGCGGTGAGTCAGCGGGACAGGAGCAGGGCTTCGCCTTGGCCGCCACCGCCGCACAGCGCCGCGGCTGCTTTACCGTTCCCGCGGCGCATTAGTTCGTGAACGGCAGAGACCACGACCCGTGCGCCGGATGCACCGATGGGATGTCCGAGTGCGATCGCCCCCCCATTGACGTTGACCTTGTCCACATTCAGGCCAAGCTGTTCGGCTGAGTGCAGCGCTACGGAGGCGAATGCCTCGTTGATCTCCACGAAGTCCAGGTCTGCAACGGTCCAGCCAGCAATTGCAAGTGCCTTGCTGATGGCGCGCGCGGGTTTGTCCGGCAGTGAAGTGTCCGGACCGGCGGTCTGTCCCGAGGCGCCGAGCGTCGCGAGGACCTCGATCCCGTGAGTTTCCGCGTAGCCGCGGGTGGTGAGGACGACGGCGGCCGCGCCGTCGTTCAGTGGGGAGGCGTTGCCGGCAGTTACGGTGCCGGATGGGGAGAAGGCTGGCCGGAGTTTGCCGAGCGATTCCTCGGTGCTGTCGGGACGAACGCCTTCGTCGATTACGGCGAGTTCGGCCTCCCCGCGGCGACGCGGCACCTTGACGGGGACGATCTCGGCGTCGAAAAGCCCGGCAGTCTGGGCAGCCATGGCACGCCGGTGGGAATCGGCGGCGAATTTATCCTGGTCGGTCCGGGAGATGCCCAAGGAATCATTGGCCCGGTCGGTGCACAGCCCCATGGATTCCCGATCGAAGGCGTCGGTAAGGCCATCGTAGAGGGCAGAGTCTACGAGGGTCGTGTCCCCGAAGAGATGCCCCCCACGGGAATCCGGCAGCAAGTGCGGCGCGTTGCTCATGGATTCCTGCCCGCCAGCGACCACCACCGCGGCTTCCCCTAGCCGCAACAGCCTGCTTGCCTCGATGATGGCGCTCAGCCCGGACAGGCACACCTTGTTCACAGTGGCGGCGTGCGCGCTGAGTGGGATGCCTCCGGCCACGGCGGCCTGCCGGGCAGGATTCTGCCCCGCGCCGGCCTGGAGCACGTGACCCATGATGACGGCTTCGACGGCGTCCGGCCGGACTCCCGCTTTGTCCAGCGCACCGGCTATAGCGGCACCGCCGAGCTCGACGGCGGTCAGCGGGGCCAGTTGGCCCATGAGCTTGCCCTGCGGCGTGCGGGCAGCGCCAACGATGACAACATCAGAACTGGAATCCAATTTTTTCTCCTTAAACGGGGATGCGCTGGAAGGTTTGGTAGTTGAGGGCATTATGACGACCCCTTGCCTGCTGCCGAACGGGAGGCCGGAACGGGTACACGTAGGTCCGGATGAAAGTCCGTGCCTACTTCCCGGTCCAGCACCGGGGTCAGCCCGCCGGTGTGGAGTGGGTAGTTGGCACCAAGGATCATGCACAGGTCGATCTGTTCCGGTCCGGCCACCACGCCCTCTTCGAGCATGACGGTGACTTCCTCGGCCAGCGCGTTCAGGATCCAGGCCCGAACCGTGCCGGCATCCGTGGGCACGGGCGCCGGCAGCAGCCTGGCGGCGGACGGCGAGATGCGGCCGCCGTCGTCCAAATATCCGGGCAGTCCCGCGGCCACCAGCCCCTGGAGGCTGGTACTGACGCCAAACCGCTCGGGATAGGTCTGGTTCATTTTCTCGCAGATGTGCAGCTGGACGGCCGGACCGATGAACTGCAGCAACTGCAACGGCGTCATGGGCAGGCCCAACGGGTCCAGGGCATGGTCCACCGTATCTGGGTTGGCGCCGACATCAAGTAGCGAGAGGACCTCGCTGAAGAGCCTGGTCAGCACACGGTTGACCACGAAGCCTGCCGTGTCGGTGGCGAGCACAGGCGTCTTGCGCAACCTGCGGGCCAGCTCGAATGCCGTCGCAAGTGTGTCCTGGTCCGTCTGAGGGGTCGTGATAATTTCCACCAGCGGAAGCACGGCCACCGGGTTGAAGAAATGGAAGCCGATCAGCCGTCCAGGATTCATCAGCGCATCGCCCATCGCCTCGATGGACAGTGAGGACGTGTTGGTCAGCAGCAGAGTGTCCGGTCGGACCACCGGTTCCAGCTCAACGAACACTGCCCGCTTAACCTCCAGCTCCTCAAAGACCGCCTCGATCACCACATCGCAGTCAGCGAAAGCCGTCTTGTCCGTGCCGCCCGTGACCAGGGCACGGATGGAGGCGGCGTCGGCACCATCCAGTCTTCCCCGGGCCACGCCCTTGTCCAACTGGCCGGCGATCCAGCTTAATGCCGCGTCAACGCGGCCCAGCGACAGATCCGTGATCCGCACCGGAACGCGCAGCTGCTCAGCGAAAACAAGCGCGAGCTGGCTCGCCATCAGCCCCGCCCCTACGACGCCGACGGTACGCACCGGCAATGGGGCGACGGCGGGACAGCCGGCAGGTTTCTTCGCCAGTGACTGCGTCAGCTGGAAGGCATAGACGCTGGCGCGGGCCTCGTCGGAGATGAGCAGATCGCCGAACGCCCGGATCTCTGCCGCCTGCCTCCTTTGACCGGCCTCACTGGAAGGGTCCGCTGCGACTGCGGCGATGAGTTCGAGCGCCCGGTAAGGCGCAGGCGCGGCACCATGCAGACGGGCATCGAGCTCGTTTCTGATGTCGGCCAGCGCGGCGACCTCTGTGGCCGATCCCGTAACCCGGATCGGTCCCTGCGCCCCGCCCCGGAGAATTCCGGCCGCGAAGTCCAGCGACGCGGTAAGGAAACTCTCGTCCGGAAGTACGGCGTCAACAAGGCCCAGTTCGGCGGCACTCGCCGCGGTAAGGTGCTTACCCGCGAGCGAATCCGAAACCACGATGCGGGCCGTCAGCGCTGGGCCGATCAAAGCTGCCGTGCGAGGAATACCACCCCAGCAAGGGATCAGACCCAGTCGCACCTCGGGGAAACCCAGCGAAAGAACCGATTGCGCGGCCGTGCGGTAGCCCGCATGCAGGGCGAGTTCCAGTCCCCCGCCCAGCGCAGAACCATTGATAAACGCAAAGGTGGGGATGGGAAGCGCCGCCAGCAAGCGAAAAGCCTCGAGGCCCTGGCATGCCATGTCCACGGCCTGTTCGGGCGTGGCCGCCTCCGTCAGCTTCTGCAGGTCCGCGCCGGCGCAGAACACAGAACCCGTGCCGGTGACTGCCATTGCATCGACGGCGGACAGGTCCAGGGCGCGCACAGCGGCCGCGAACTCTGCCAGGGATGCCGGGCCCATGGTCATCGGGCGCTGTTCATCATTCGCCAGGGTCAGAAGGGCAAAGCGGAAGCCCGCGTGTTCGATGTTATCGGTGCGGATGGCTGTCGGAGCTTGGAAGATCTCTCGGATTGCTGATTTCTCGGACACGGCGCTTCCTTGCGTAGAAGAGAACAGACACGCAAGTTCAGCCTGGGACTCAGTGTCAAGTCAAGTGAGACTACGTTTCATGTCGCACCAATGGGCGTCAGATCAAGCGTTGCTGAATCTGGCGCGCAATCTCTGCGGACGGCATGGATCGGGGGAAAACGGCAACGACAACCTCCTCCTTGGTCGGCCGCCCTTCGTGGAGAACGTTGTGTAACCGGCGCACGTCGTCCAGCGCACTCCAAAGTTGATCCTCAGTTGGCGGAACGTCGTCGCGCATAAAGGTGCGCAGAAAATAGTTATTGGTGCTAACGACGGCGGAACTAAATCTGATGCCTTCCAGAGGCGCCAACCCTGGTAAACGCCGGCGCAAAAATTGGTTAAACAGCTGCTCGTAGCGAAAGACCATGACCAATTCCTTGTCCCGCAGCGCCGGAACGCCATTGACTACCTGATAACGCTGCCTTGCCACGGCTCCCTGCCGATAGTAGTGGCGAAATACCATGGCGGCGACCTCGCAGACAGCACGCCAAGGATCGTCGTGAGTCTCGGCAAGAAACGCACCCGCTTGGTCGATTAACTCATCGTGATCAGCGAAAACCACATCTTCTTTAGAGCGGAAGTGCCGAAAAAAAGTGCTTCGCGAAATCCCGGCGGCACGAGCGATATCCTCTACACTGGTGGCCTCGAAGCCGTGCGCGGCATACAACTGCACAGCCTTTTCCGCCACCGTCGACCTAAAGCTGGACTGATCCCCTCCGGACAGCTTCCGCTTCGGCCCACCGATGTTTCCGGTTCCAACATCGTCTAGTTCCATCGTTCCACGTTACCCCGATGATAGTTTCAGTTCGCGCGGCAGAGCGCTTTAGCGGCCCGTTCTAGATGAGCATCATGAGGGTCTTGTAAGCTGGGCCATAGGGCTTGCATACGAGTCCAAAAAAGATTCCTGTTGGTTGTGCCTTGCGACCCCAGCGGTCATCGCGCCTATACAGGCCAGCAAACACCCTCTGATCACCATCCAGCGCACGTTCTGTCGCCCATAGGAGAAAATCTCGTGGAATATCGCATGCTTGGTTCATTGGCCGTTTCCACCCTCGGCCTCGGCTGCATGGGCATGAGAGAGTTCAGCGAGGAGGGGGACGAACGCGGATACATTGCCACCATCCATGCCTTCCTCGACGCAGGTGGCAGTTTCCTGGACACGGCCGACATGTACGGACCCTTCACTAATGAGCTGCTCATAGGCAAGGCGATCGCCGACCGGCGCTCCGACGTCGTACTGGCCACGAAGTTTGGAACTCAAAGGCGCGACGACGGCTCCTGGGCTGAAGTCAACGGCAAGCCTGAATATGTGCGCGCCGCATGCGACGCGAGCCTGCGACGCCTCGGCGTCGACTACATCGATTTGTACTACCAGCACAGGGTGGACAAGACCGTCCCCATCGAAGAAACCGTCGGCGCAATGGCCGAGCTGGTCCAGGCAGGAAAGGTTCGGCACTTGGGCCTTTCCGAGGCTGCGCCGGATACCATCCGCCGCGCCCACGCCGTGCATCCAATCACGGCACTGCAAACCGAGTACTCCCTGTGGGAACGTGAGCCCGAAACGAAGGTCTTCGCCGTCCTGGTCGAGCTGGGCATCGGCTTCGTGCCATACAGCCCGCTCGGGCGTGGATTCCTCACTGGCCAGCTTCGCAGCCCGAAGGATTTCCCGGAAAACGACTTTCGCAGACACTCCCCTCGGTTCCAAGGCGAGAACTTCACCCGCAACCTGCAACTCGTGGACCGCGTAAAAGAACTTGCGGACCAGAAGCAGTGCACACCGGGGCAGCTTGCCCTTGCGTGGCTACTCGCACAGGGAGAGCACATCGTCCCCATTCCGGGTACCAAAAACCGGCAGCGACTGGCGGAGAACTTGGGCGCGATTGAGGTCGGACTTTCCCCGAAGGATCTTGAACTACTCAATGGGCTGGCGCCTGCCGGCTCGGCAGCTGGCGCGCGCTACCCTGATATGTCAACTATCGACAGCTAGGGAAAGCGCAACAAAGACTCAGGAAGCGTTCTCGTATGGGTGTCGTCCAGTAACATAAAACCGCGCCCGCTACGGCCAGCGCTACCTCCCCTCACCGGCGCCTCTCTGGCGGCATTCCCAGTGCGGAGTATTACGTGTATGATGCAATCAATATCGCCTTGCACCGCTGCAACTGCAGCAGCACCCCTGTGAACAAGGCAAAAAACCACGAGTCCGTCAAGGCAGATACCGAGGAAGTTATCCCACATGATTGAGCGCACACTCTACGACGATGACCATAAGGCCTTCCGCAGCTCGGTCACCGAATTCATTCGACGCTCCGTTACCCCTTACGTCGACGAGCATGCCTCGAGCAAGCGTATCCCTCGGGAAGTCTGGGAGGAAGCAGGCAAGCACGGCTTCCTTGGGCTTGAGGTTCCTGAGGAGTATGGCGGAAGCGAAGCTGGTGACTACCGATTCAATGCCGTACTGCTCGAAGAGCTAGCCAAAGTGAACCTCGCCCTCGCATCGTCGCTGAGTATTCATTTCGATGTGGTGGCACCGTATCTGGTAAAGCTCTCGACGCCAGAGCAGCGCGAACGCTGGTTGCCCGGATTCTGTGACGGCTCCATTGTGACGGCAATCGGCATGACCGAGCCTTCCGCCGGTTCCGATCTGGCCGCACTCCGAACCACTGCCGTAAGAAATCCGAACGGTGGCTGGATTCTCAACGGATCCAAGATCTTCATCACCAACGGAGGCTCTGCGGACCTTATTATCGTGGCCGCGCGCACGACTCCAGGTAGCCGTGGGAAGGGAATCTCTCTCTTCGCTGTGGAAGCATCGATGCCTGGCTTCAGCCGCGGAACGCCACTCGATAAGGTGGGCCAACCTGAGGCCAACACCGCCGAACTCTACTTCGACAATGTCCACCTCAGTGAGGGCCACCTAATCGGAAGTCTCGATGGCGGATTTGGCCACATGATGGAACTACTTCCACAGGAGCGCATTGGCGCTGCCGTTACCAATCTCGCCCACGCGCGGCAGATCCTCGACGAGACGATTGAGTATGCACGCGATCGCCAAGCCTTCGGCCAGGCGATCGGGTCGTTCCAGCACAACAAATTCCTGCTCGCGGAACTCGTGACAAAGACTGAGGTGACCCAGGCATACGTCGACCAGTGCGTCGCTGCGCAAGTCCGCGGAGAGCTCTCCGCCGTCGATGCCGCCAAAGCCAAATGGTGGGCTGCTGACATACAGAATGACGTTCTCGACCACTGCGTCCAGCTATACGGCGGCTATGGATTCATGAATGAATACCGCGTCGCCCGCGCTTGGAAAGATGCCCGCGTCACCAAGATCTGGGCCGGCTCGAACGAGATCATGAAAAACATCATTGGCCGCGACCTCGGCTTCTAAGGGTGCGACCCCGCCGCAGTTCTGGCGTCATGGCTATGACTTTCAGCCCGGCGGCAGCCCCGACAATAACAAAACAACGCACGTCAGCCCTGTCAGGGGAGGCTGCAATGAATGAGCAAGGAGCTTTAGGAAATGACAGATAAGAGAACTGCAATCGTCACTGGCGGTGCGCGGGGTATCGGTGCCTCGATTGCTCAGCGCCTGGCCACAAATGGCCGCCGCGTCGCTGTGATCGACCTGCACGAGACCGACACGGCTGCCACGGTTGAGGCCATCCAGGCCTCCGGTGGTGAGGCCATCGGCATCGGTGCAGACGTTTCTGATTCGGGTGCCGTCAAAGCCGCAGTCGAACGGGTTACCGAAGAGTTGGGGGCACCCACTGTTCTCGTCAACAACGCCGGAATCCTCCGCGACAACCTCCTCTTTAAGATGAGCGACGACGACTGGGACGCCGTGATGAATGTGCACCTTCGGGGTGCTTTCCTGATGTCACGTGCCGTTCAAGCCCACCAGGTCCAAGCTGGCTGGGGACGGGTCGTTAACCTTTCAAGCACGTCGGCGCTCGGCAACCGCGGGCAGGTGAACTACTCGGCTGCAAAGGCCGGCCTGCAGGGCTTCACCAAGACGCTCGCGATCGAATTGGGCAAGTTCGGTGTGACTGCCAACGCCATCGCCCCCGGATTCATCCAGACTGAGATGACCCGACAGACGGCGCAGCGTCTGGGAGTCTCCTTCGAAGACTTCCTCTCTGACGTCGTCAAAGAGATCCCCGTTGGACGCCCTGGCGTTCCTGACGATATTGCCGCTGCTGCTGCATTCTTCACGAGCGACGAAGCATCCTTTGTCTCCGGACAGGTGCTCTACGTCGCCGGCGGCCCGAAGGACTGACGCCATGGCGACATATCCAAATATCGCCGCTGTCGAGTCAGCCGGTGGGGCCGAAGTAGTAAGCGACTGGTTCGAAATTACTCAGGAGCGGGTGAACACCTTCGCAGATGCCACCGAGGACCACCAGTGGATTCACCTTGACCCCGAGCGGGCGAAGGAAAGCCCGTTCGGCGCCACCATAGCGCACGGCTTCCTTACATTGTCGCTTCTCACACGTCTCACCGAGGGTGCCGTGCAGATCGAAGGAACCCTGATGTCCATCAATTACGGGCTTAACAAGGTGCGCTTCGTCCACCCCGTTCCGGTGGGTAGCTGGATACGCGCTCGATCGAGTATCGCTTTGGTCGAGCGGGTGCCCCAGGGCGCACGCATCGCAACGAGCATCGTCGTCGAGATCGATGGGGTGCAGAAACCTGCAGCAGTCGCCGAGATGATCGCACTCCACGTGCTTGAGGACTCCTCCAGCACGTAGCAGAACGGCCTGGAACGAAAACGCCGTTCGTCCAAATGTTGCCCCGAATCTGGAGTACGACTCCTTCGCCCAGCTGATGTCAGGGGGACATTTCCTTCTTACGCGCCGCCGCACTGGGCATCTGCTCCCTGAAAATGTCGGTATCCTCTGTCACCCAGAGCAAATTACGTGTATGGTACAAATAAAATTTCGGATGTGTTCGACAAAGGAGTGAACCCCATGAGAGAAGCTGTGATCGTTTCGACCGCCCGCACGGCAATCGGCCGTGCCTACCGTGGCGCCTTCAACAACACAGAAGGGCAATCCCTCGCCGGTCACGCGATCTCGCACGCGGTGCAGCGTGCAGGTATCGACGGTGCCGAGGTTGATGACGTCGTCCTGGGTGTTGCACTGCAGCAGGGCAACACGGGAACGAATGTGGCCCGCCAGTCGGCGGTGCGTGCGGGCCTGCCAGTGAGCGTGTCTGGCATGACCCTCGATCGTCAGTGTGCCTCGGGCCTAATGGCAATCGCGACCGCCGCTAAGCAGATCATTGTGGATGGCCAGCAGGTAACGATCGGGGGCGGCGTGGAATCGATCTCGCTTGTGCAAAACGAGAAGATGAACATGGACCGGGCGGTCGATCCTTGGATTCAGGAGAATCATCCGGGCATCTACCTGCCGATGCTGCACACGGCCGAGATCGTAGCGGAGCGGTACGGGATCTCGCGCGAGGAGCAGGACGAATACGCGTTGCTTTCACAGCAGCGAACCGCCCGCGCGCAGGAGGCGGGGGCGTTCGATGACGAGATCGTTCCGTTCACCGCATCCATGATGGTGCAGGACAAAGAGTCAAAGGAGATTGGCTTCCGTGAGGTCACACTGACCAAGGATGAGGGCAACCGGCCGGGGACCACTTTGGAGGGCCTCGCCTCTCTCCGGACGGTGCTGAAGGACGGGGAGGTCGCGAAGATCGCAGCAATCACGGCCGGCAATTCATCGCAGCTTTCAGACGGGGCTTCAGCCGCGGTGTTGATGGAGGCCGGTGAGGCATCTCGGCGTGGCCTGCAGCCACTCGGCATATATAAAGGTATCGCGGTCGCTGGAGTGGAACCCGATGAGATGGGTATCGGTCCCGTCGTTGCCGTGCCGAAGCTGCTGAAGCAGCATGGCCTTTCCGTTGATGACATCGACCTGTGGGAGCTCAACGAAGCATTCGCCTGCCAGGCGCTCTACTGCCGTGACTTTCTGGGAATCGATCCCGAAAAGTACAACGTAGACGGTGGGGCTATCTCCATTGGCCACCCTTACGGGATGTCCGGCGCACGAATGGTGGGCCACGCCCTGATCGAGGGCAGACGTCGAGGTGCGAAGCTCGTGGTCGTGACAATGTGCATCGGTGGCGGCATGGGCGCGGCAGGCCTCTTCGAGGTCGCCTAAATCACCCCTCCTGCAAGGGGAACACCTGGAATGTTCGCTATGGGAGCCCGCTTGCGCCGCACCTTGCCGCAGAAGCGGCCTCTCGACCACCGTCGGGGATATCCATGTATCAAAGGAGTAGCCAGTGAAAATTGTTGTACTGACCAAGCAGGTGCCAGACACCTATGGGGAGCGCACCCTCCTGGCCGACGGCCGGGTTGATCGTGAGCAGAGCGACGCGGTTATCGATGAGATCAGCGAGCGAGCAATCGAGGTCGCGCTGCAGCGGAAGGACGCTGACAAGACGACCGAGGTAATCGTCCTGTCGATGGGTCCGGAATCGGCGACAGCGTCCGTTCGGAAAGCACTTTCGATGGGTGCCGATTCCGGAGTGCACGTTCTCGATGACGAGTTAGTGGGGGCGGATGCTGTACGTTCCGCCCTGGTTATCGCAAGGGCGGTGGAGCGGGTAGGCGGTGTTGATCTGGTCCTGGCGGGCGATGCATCGACCGATGGCCGGGGTGGTGTTATCCCCGCCATGGTCGCGGAGCACCTAGGCCTGTCGTATCTGGCCTCGCTCAACGGACTGCAGGTGGGCAACGAGGTGACAGGAACACAGGCGACCGAGTCGGGTACGCGCGAAGTGCGGGCGACACTTCCGGCCGTCGTGTCTATCACCGAGAGCGCAGACGAGGCCCGTTTTCCCGGCTTCAAAGGGATCATGGCGGCCAAGCGCAAGAAGGTCGACGTGGTCTCGCTATCTGACCTCGGGATCGATCCTTCCTTCCCCGGCCTGGCCCGCTCGGTCGTCCTTTCCACGTCCGCACGTCCCGCCCGCCAGGCCGGTACGAAAATCCATGACGAAGGCGCTGCAGCCGACAGGCTCATCGAATTCCTCGTTGCCGAGCGGCTTCTTTAAGCTGCAAAGAGATTTGGAGAAAATCACGATGTCAAACGTTCTTGCTTTCATCGAGGTCTCCCCCGAGGGCATGATCCGTCGTTCGTCGGAGATGTTGATCGGTGCTGCCGCCTCCATAGGCACGCCCGTTGCGGTTGCGGCGGTCGCGCCCGGGCAAAGTGCAGCAGTGTCCTCGCGTCTGGGTGAGTTGGGTGCAGCGCTGGTGTACATCGCCGAGACTGATGCCGCGACGACCACTGTTGCCGCCGCCCAGGTTGCCGCGCTTCAGGCTGCGGTGGCCGAGTACTCGCCAACTGCGGTGCTGACCGCGAATACTCTGGACGGGGCTGAGGTCGCGGGTCGACTGGCGGTCCGCACCGGCGGAGCGTTGCTCCTCGACGTCGTCGGTGTGCACGCGGACGGTGACAGGATTGTCGGGTCCCATTCGGTGTTCGGAGGTGCCTACAACACCGACGCTACAGTCACCGGGGGCTTAACTATCGCGACGGTAAGGCCCGGTGCCATCGAGGATGTCGCGCCCCGGGCAGCCGCCGAGACCAGCACTGTCCCCATCGAGGTCGACGGATCGAAGTCAACCGTCATCACGGCTGTGAACGACGAGACAATCGTGTCGACCCGCCCCGAACTGCAGGGTGCAACCACGGTCGTGTCAGGTGGCCGCGGTGTCGGCTCAAAGGAGAACTTCTCGATTGTCGAAGACCTTGCCGACGTGCTCGGCGCTGCCTTGGGGGCATCGCGGGCGGCCGTGGATGCAGGGTACGTGCCGCATTCACACCAGGTAGGGCAGACCGGCATCACGGTTTCGCCACAACTCTATATCGCCCTCGGAATCTCGGGTGCGATTCAGCACCGGGCCGGGATGCAGACCGCCAAGACGATTGTCGCTATCAACAAGGACAGTGACTCGCCCATCTTCGACATCGCTGACTTCGGCATCGTCGGAGATCTCTTCGAAGTAGTACCGAAGCTAGTCGAGGGAATCAAGGCGCGGCAGAAATGACTAGCAGCACTGTGAAGAAGAAGGGCCAGCGCAGCCGCTGGTTCACGCTTGTGTGGGTGATCCCTGCCGCGTTGGTCGTGCTCACTGCGATAGTGTTCGGCGCGCAGTGGCTGCGCACTCTCTCCGGCGTGCAGTCGTTCGTGACCAACTACCCTGGCCACGTCCAACTGCCGCTCGGAGCACCCGAGGGCTTCCCCGAGTGGTTGCGATGGAGCCACTTCTTCAACATGCTACTGATGCTGATGATTATCCGCAGCGGTTGGCACGTGCGCACCACCCAGCGACCCCCCGCCTACTGGACCCGAAACAATCAGGGGCTCATCCGCACCAAGGGCAAGCCGAACAAGGTGAGTCTCGACCTGTGGCTGCATCTGAGCCTCAATGCGCTGTGGGTCGGTACCGGGCTCGCTTTCTACGTCCTACTGTTCTCGACAGGCCAGTGGCAGCGCTTGGTGCCAGCCTCATGGGAGCACATCCCCAACGCATTGTCGGCCGCACTGCAGTACGCGTCTCTTGACTGGCCGCTTGAAAACGCCTGGGTGTCATACAACAGCCTGCAGATGATCGCGTACTTCGTGACCGCCTTCATCGCCGCACCGCTTTCAATCGTCACCGGCATCCGCATGTCAGGGGCATGGCCCAAGGACGCGAAAATCAACAAGGTCTACCGCGTCGAAGTCGCCCGGGCCATCCACTTCCCGGTAATGCTCTATTTCGTGCTGTTCATCGTCGGCCATGTGACCCTCGTATTCGCGACCGGTGCCCTGCGAAATCTCAACCACATGTTCGCCGGTCGCAATGATGACAGCTGGGTCGGTTTCTGGTTCTTCGCCGGAGCCCTCACGCTTATGGCGGTGCTGTGGGTGGGCACCCGGCCCATCATCCTGCGGCCTATCGCAGCGCTAATGGGCTCGGTAACCAAAAACTGACGTCGTGGCACCATGCGTCACACCAATGAAGCCCTCGATGGGAGACTGAATGAACTCTGGATATGACGTCCCTCGAGACCACGTCGTCATTGCTGTTGTCATCGAATGGCGCGGGAGGATTGCCCTGTTCAAAAGAAGCGGTCTCCTTGGCCACGACAGTGGCCTTTGGCATTGCATCACGGGGTATATGGAAGCAGGGGCAACACCGAGACAGCAAACTCTCGAAGAGTTGTCCGAAGAAACGGGGCTACAGGCCAAAGACCTTTTGGAACTCCGGCAAGGACCGGATCTGGTAGTCGCCGACGAACTCGGGACGCCTTGGCTCGTTTACACTTTCACTGCAGTCACATCCCGGCGGCGACTTGAAATCAACTGGGAGCATGACTCTTACCGGTGGACCAATCCGGACAAGGCGAAGCGCTTTATAAACCGAGTAACTTGGCTGGACAACGTACTCGAAGCAACCGGCCACAACCCAGCTACTCTCCCGGCAGCTCGACCGTGGGCGCCTAAATACCCCCAAACCGTTACTGCTAGTGAGTCAATATGAATGATTTGATCCAAGCGAATGCCTTCTCTGGTGCCAGGGGGCGAATCAGCGGCACCATCCGGCTTGAAGGCGTAGTTGAGCATGGCGATGCCCGGGGTCGCGAACTCGGCTATCCCACGGCCAACATCTCCGTACAAGACATGGAAATTCGAGACGGGGTCTGGGCAGGGACCGTCAACTTTGGCCCCGAAGGGCCGGGCGAGACATACGCGGCCGCCATCTCGGTGGGTCGCCGCCCAACGTACTACCGTAAAGGCGCGCGGCTACTGGAAGCCCATCTTCTGGGCTACAGCGGTGACTTGTACGGTCG
Organism: Arthrobacter sp. P4_H3; assembly: GCF_056400885.1. Taxonomy (NCBI): domain Bacteria; kingdom Bacillati; phylum Actinomycetota; class Actinomycetes; order Micrococcales; family Micrococcaceae; genus Arthrobacter; species Arthrobacter sp. P4_H3. Next base: position 4,653 of record NZ_JBFUKK010000030.1, on the reverse strand, counting down.
GACCGTTTTGGTGACTCTGAACGTCTATCTTCGCCCGCAACGAAGGTTTCACCGAGTCGATCAGCTCGTCTCACAGATTGTGGACGACGTGGCGTGCGTGCGTTCCTGGGCCGCCGGCGCAGGCCAGGAATTTCTTACATGAAAACTCAGGGCGAAAGACCGAAATTGCACTGGAAGTCATCGGCTCCTGGCCCCACTCACTACCCGAACCAGTTTGCGCCTGCGAGCCACATGCCAACCAACGGAACAACTGCCCGCCAGCACGCCGAATTGAGCCTGCTGGTTGGCGCCAGGGTGGCGATGGACCGCGGCAAATATTTGAAGTATCCCAAGGCCACCAGGTATGGGTCACCCCGCAAGAACTGCCGGGCGAGCTTCACTATCGGATGACTGCCAATCAGCTCTTTGGGGCATCACCACGCGGAGTGCAAACCCAACTACTCCAAGTTGAGGCGACTGAACCACATCAACAGTTGGCCGCGCAGCACTAAGCTCCCCTTGGGAACAGAGAGTGCGCTACTGACCGTCATTTCCCGGGAGAAGGTTCGGTGGCTTTAAACAGTGAGGTCAGTAGGCAGGTGGAGCGGCGGTAAGGCGGACAGCAGATCCCGTCGGCGGAGACAATCCTATGTTCGTCATCCCCGCTGTCCTGAACCCGGGTGCTGGAACCACGGCTAGAGACGGAAAGCCAGTTATCCTATACGTGTGTGGTGCACCTAACCGGATGGTCCGCCCCGTTAGGATCAGGGCTCCCTTTTGTGGTCATTTTGGCGGACGAGGTCTTTCGACCAGGAGCGAAAACACGATCCGCAGCGACTGAGGCAATCACTAGTTTGAAAATCGAGGAAGGGTGGTAATGGGAGCAGTAACATCGGTGGGCGATATGGTCGAGCTTAATCCTCATCAGCGCGTGATTGATGAGGCGTTGGGATCCATCATTCGCTGGTCCCTTTACAAGTTCCACGCAAGGTTAGTGGAGACGTCCGGCGTTTCGATAGATCGATCTATGATTTCGATACTCACTCGGTTGTCCGCCGCCGGCACTCTCCGGATCTCTGATCTCGCAGACCGTCTTGGGCTCGATAGGTCCACCCTCAGCCGGCAGGTAGCGGCAGCGGTGGCAGCTGGTTACGTCAGCAGAACAACGGACGAATCGGACTCTCGCGCGTACCTTGTCTCGATGACGGATGAGGGCAAGGAAGCCTACCATGCGGTTCGTCGGGCCAGGACTCGCATCATGGCAGAATTGACCAACCAAATGACACCGGCAGAGGTGGCGCAAGTCTCGGATGCACTTCCGATATTGGCACGTGCGCTCGATAATTTGGTTTCACCCAACGGCGTTGATTGAGCTGTTCGAAAGCGTACTGGGCGGAACCGAGGCATTACCGCGGAAGCGGGGCCTGAATGGCTCCACCTGCTCGAACTGGCAACCTGTGAATGTCAGAGCGCGAGGAGCCCGGGCCTCCAATCCCACAGAACCTGTGGATACAGGACCTGCAGCCAGGAAGGTGCGCCTGCCGGCGCATCGCACTCGACGGCGCATTCTAAAAACGCCTGATCACGAAGACCTGCCACGAAGACTCGCCGCCGCCTAGGGTGAATCTACGCGTCAGATGCTCAGCGACATCGTGGTGTAAAAGCGCCCTCGACCCGGACTAGGGCTGGGCGGGCGCGTAAGCTGTTGATCCTCGAACGATGAGTTCTCCCTCCAGCCGCCGTCGCTGTGGCGTAGACGCGTGCACGCCGTCGATCCTTTTCAGGAGAAGGTCTACGCTAATCTCTGCCATGCGCTCGATCGGCTGTTGCACTGTGGTCAGGTCATAAGCAGCCCAGCCCGACATTGTGAGGCCGTTGTACCCGATCACCCACAGCTCTTCAGGTATCCGAATCCCTTTTACCCTGGCGGCGTCGAGGACGCCGTAGGCGATGAGATCATTGACACAGAAGATGGCGTCCGGCCTGTCATCCCCTTTCCACAACTCATCGAGCGCCTCCTGGCCGGAAGCGTAGGAGAGGTCCCCGTAAATGACACGACGGTCGCTGATGGGGGCACCGAGGTTATCTAGACCTCGACGGAAACCCTGCTCGATTTCACGCCCTGGACTGAAAGCCCGGCCTCCAATTAGTGCGGCTTTTTGGCGACCGCTGCGCACGAGGTAGCCAGCGACCTGGCGGCCGCCCTGCACATTGGCCCCGGCCACGATGTCCGTTTCTGTCCCTCGAATCGTGCGCCCCATGAGCACGATGGGAGCGCCGGTTCTTATATCAGCCTCGAGCGACGGCATCGGGTCTACGGCTGTGGTGTAAATCAACCCGTCGACGGACCGCTCTCGCAGGGCCTGCAAAGCATCGGGAGCATAGCCATCAGCGTCGGCCAGCCACACACTCAACCGCAGCCCATGACGGGCAACGTGCTCGTGCACTTGTCCCATCACTTCCATATGGTAGAGATTGACTGGTGTGCCCACAACGACGCCGATCGTCTTCGTCCGCAGGGTACGCATGGCTCGCGCGGAGGCGTTCGGCACGAAGCCTGTTTGGTTGAGTACTGTCGTGACCGCCTCACGGGTCTTCGCGGAGACATTTGGATGACCGCTCAGCACACGTGAAACGGTGCTCTGGGACACACCGCAGAGCAGCGCAATATCTCGGCTCGTCATGACCGTCTTTGCATTACTCTCTGTCATACTCTCCGTCATACTCTCCACCATGATAATGATCCTACTTTAGGAACCCGATCCGACATCAGCAGGTCCGGGGGTCACGCCACAGCAAGTTTCCTGATGGTCATCTATCTGCCGGCAGGTCCAGCAGTTCATTGACGGGGCAGTCTGGATCCAGCCGTGCAATGCGCTGCACGAGCTCTCGGGCTGCTGAGGCGCCGACGATGGGACTCGAGAGCAAGGTGAACTTGGTAACGAGCGCTTCCCACTCCGTCGCCAGCGCGGCATCGGGGGTGGGTTCGAAGACATCGACTTCGGATTCGAAGCGGTCGCCACTGGCGAGGGTGATGAGCACGCGCGTCGGCCCGTCCAGCGGCCTATCGGCTTCCGGGACCACTGTAACTCGCTCACGCAATGCGACCAGACGCGGATCTCGAACAGACTCGTCGGTGAATGCCTCGGGACCAGCGAATAGGCCAGCCAGCGCGACGCTTGCAGCGTGGCGCACACTGAATTTTCCCTCAAGCCCTGTTGCTGGCTCGCTGATGCAGCAGATGTCGAGCATCTTGTCAGAAACGAGCAAGCGCACCTCGTCGATGTCGTCGTCGGTGAAAGAGTGTTGACCGCGTAGTTGCGCAATTCCATCAATGGACGAGTGCGTGCCATGACAACATGCGTGCCGCTTGAAGAGGACCGACTCAATGGCCAGGCGGTCGCCCATGACGGCCTGCGGGCGGGACGGGTCGAAGGTAGTGCTGTGAGTCCATGCGAAGCCTTGGCGCCCCTCGATAGCGTCCGAGGGTGCCGTGAATCCCTTCGCCGCCAGTTGGGCGGCCAGCATACCGTCGGCTGCCGCCTTGCCGGCATTGAGGTGCTTGCCCATGGTACCGAAAGTGCGTTTGAGGCCAGCGGACTGGGTGGCGGCTAGACCGTATGCTCGCTCAAGCCCATTGACGTCGAGGTGGAGGAGCCGGGCGCAAGCGCCCGCGGCACCGAATGTGCCGTACGTACCGGTGCCGTGGAAGCCCTTTTCGTATGCCGACGGACCGGTTGCGAGGGCGATGCGGGCTTGTCCTTGCAGACCTGCAATGATCGCTTCCACGAGCTCGCCGGTCGTTGACTGCAGCATCTCGCCAAGCGCCACGGTTGCCGAGAGGATGGCTGCGGACGGATGCCCGTCAGTCCACATGCTTGAGTCGTCAAAATCCAAAGCGTGAGCGGCAACCGCGTTGGCAAGCGCAGCGTCCCGAGGCGAACTGCGGAGGTGCGTTCCGATGAGACTCGCCACCGGTCGTGAGCCAGGTTCAGATGCGATCGCCTGTGCTATTCGCGCGGTTGGTTCAACGGAGCCAGCGATCGTGGCTCCAAGCCAGTCAAGCAGGACATGCCGTGCCCTAGTCAGCGCCTGCGGCGGCAGGTTGTCGTAGCGGAGCGCGACAACCTCCTGCGCTACTCGAGTGGTGAAGCCTTCGGCTGACGTGCCTGTTGTGTGCATACACGGATTCGATCATCAACAGATGTCTTCAGTCAAGCCGCAATGGCATCGTATTCAAGTTGACGCTTCAATTCTGCTGAAACGGGAGGGCCTACGGGTAACTCGGGTGTTGGTAAGGCTCAGTTCCACGACCGTCGGAAGGATGCCTCACCAATCCGAACATCGGCAATCCCCCAACTAATCCGCGCTCGGATCAGCCCACCCGCGAACCAGCCATCTCGGGGCCGCAGGCACATCTGCGAGGGCTTGTGGATTCGTGTCCAATCCGGTTATGGTATCGTATCCAAACAATTGGATTGCGTGAGTTGTTGGCTGGCAGGTTTGTTGCCGATACCGCGCATATTGAGCCTTAAGTAGAGGTGGGAATCTTGTCAGCGAAGACGGAGAATGCGTTGAGCGTGCCATCGGAAGCGGTTGATGCCCGGGTTGACAAGTGGTCGACGCCGGTCCTGAACGATGAGAATCGTTTGAAGCTTGCGACGTTCGCCACGA
>NZ_JBFUKK010000029.1:0-43457 GCF_056400885.1 Arthrobacter sp. P4_H3 | reverse complement strand
GGATGAAGACGGCGTCTTCGGACCGGTAGATACCGAGGTAGTCGGGGTCGGCGATGACTTCGCCGCGGGGGTGCTGGGTGACGACCTGGAAGCGGTCCTCCGGAACACCCAGGTGAATGATCATCTGGTCGTAGACGACGTCTGCGATCGTGCGGCGGTACTCCGGTGACTTGCCTTCGGTGAGGTCGATGCGAGCGAGTGGCATGGTCTTTCTCCCTGTGTTTGTTTTGACGAAACAGAACTGGATGGATGGCTGTGCTTGTCCTGCTGAAAATAACTCTACCAGCGATTAGACCGGTCGTCTAGTGATTTCTTTGCAAATATCTATTCCGGGTGATTAATCGCCGGAAACGAAGACGCCTTCTCGGCCGCCTCGTGGCGTTCCGGGGAGCGCGCCTTGTCGGGCTAGGCAACCAACTTGTGCAGGGCCTGCGAGGATGTTGCTGGAAGCCTCGGGGAGCCCCCTCCGGGCGCCAGCTTGTCATAACGTCCAATATCGCCCGTCGTAGAGTTTCTGACTGCGGCCCCAGTCGAAGCGATTGCGCCGATTAGCAATCCCTGTCACTCCGGTACCCGCAGCACCCCAACAGCAGCCACCAAATACGGCACCGGATCAGGATCCGTCTCGGCGGCCCACCGCATCCAGGCCTCGAATGTCGCGCCCATAAACGCGGCGCAGAGATACCCCGCAACATCCTCAGCAACCCCTGCTGAAACCAAATACGCCCGCGCCCGCTCGCGCTGCGGCGCCAAGGACTCGTAGCTTCGGCTCGCCAACTCGGGGTGTTCGGCGATCAGCCGCAGCCGGCCCCGCGTCACCGCCAGGTCAGGAATCGCGGAAACCCCGGCGACAGCCGCCTCGCGCAGCCCCGCCAGCACGTCGCCGTCGGCCCCGCCCTCGACGCGAGCTGATTCCAGAACCAGGCCCGACGCCTCGACCACCGGCTCCATCCCGCCCCAGACAAGCTCGGCCTTGTTCGAGAAGTAGCGGTACAGGCTCTTGCGCCCGATCCCCGCCTCGCGCGCGATGTCCTCCATGGAGGTTTGCTCGTAGCCGCGCTCGGCGAAAAGGCGCAGCGCAATGGCGGCCACGGCGTCGGGATCAATCGTCACCGGGCGCCCGGTGGAGCGCGGAACGGCGGTCGTCAAAGCATCCGAAGGCATCCCACCAGTATTCACCCTTACATAATGACACAGAGTGTCATAAGGTGGATCGCATCACCCTCAGCAACGTCTGGAAGGACATCATGGGCAACGAAGCTTCATGGCAGGAAACCACGACCAACGGCCGCTTCGCCGGCAAGACAGTCATCGTCACCGGCGCCGCCTCGGGCATCGGCCAGGCCACCGCGCTGCGCATCGCCAAGGAAGGTGGCCGCGTCATCGCCGCCGACATCAGCAAGGAACGCCTGGACGACCTGGTGGCCGAGAACGCCGGACTTGACCTGGTCCCCGTGGCCGGCGACATCTCCACCGAAGAGACCGTGGTCGCGGTAGTCGCGGCCGCCGGCGGGCGCATCGACGCCCTGGCGAACGTCGCCGGCATCATGGACAACTTCGCGCCCATCCACGAAGTGGAAGATGAGCTCTGGGACCGCGTCTTCCGGATCAACGTCACCGCCCTGATGCGACTTACCCGCGCAGTGGTGCCGCTGATGCTCGAAGCCGGAACCGGTTCCGTGGTCAACGTTGCCTCCGAGGCCGGCCTGCGCGGTTCCGCCGCCGGCGCCGCCTACACCGCGTCCAAGCACGCCGTCGTCGGCCTGACCAAGAACTCGGCCGTGATGTACGGGCCCAGGGGCCTGCGCTTCAACGCAGTGGCCCCCGGCCCCACCATCACCAACATCGTGGCCAACTGGGGATCGCAGCTCGCGGCCGAACGCCTCGGCCCGCTGATGCAGGCCACCGTTCCCACGCCCGCCACCGCGGCGCAGCTCGCCGCGTCCATCACCTTCCTGCTCAGCGACGACGGCACCAACATCAACGGCGCCATCCTCGCGTCCGACGGCGGCTGGTCGGCACTGTAGGGGACCGGCATCAAACGTAAACGGACGACGGCGGGAGGTCCCGCCGTCGTCCGCTCACTGTCGCTGCGTACAGCGGATGCTCGCGTCGAAGTGGCTCCCACCGGGGCCGGCAAGACCACGCTGGTGAACCTGATGATGCGGTTTTACGAGATTGATGCCGGGCGGATATCGCTCGACGGCGTGGATCTCACCTCGGTAGCCCGGTATGCCGGGTCGTGCAGGCGTCCCGCCAGTCCCTGCGCGGGACGCCTGCTTTGGTATCAAGGCAGACGCTTTATGCCGGTGCGCTGACGGGGTGGCCGGCCGTGAGGGGCAAGCGCCGCCCGTTGATCTGTTCTGCCTCCAGGTGGAAGATCCGCTGTGCAGCGTCGGCAAGGACACTCACATCGGTGAAGCCCGGAAATTTCCGTTCCGGCTGGGCTGCGCGCATCCGGTCATCGACCAGGGCCTTCACGACGAAGACCAGGGCGGCTGAATGTTGGGCGGAGAGGGGGCTTTCATTTCCTCCCTGCACCTGCCGGAATCCGTCCGCCACGGCCAGGGTCCATGCCTCGGCGGCGGACTTGACGGCGGCATAGGCGGCGCCGTCCGCTGTCGGCGAGGAAGCGGACTGCGCGGAAACAACGGCCAGACGACCCACGGGGGAGGCAGCCAAGTCATCGTAAAACGCGCGGCTGGTGTTCCTCAGGGTGGTGAGGACACTGGTGTGCAGGAAGTCCCAGTCTTCATCCGTCTGGCCCTTAAGGCCTGTGCCGCCTCGCCACCCTCCTACAAGATGGATAAGGCCGTCCACGGGACCCAGATCGGTCCGGACAGACGCCGCCAAGTCCTCAACGGCTTGCAGGTCCGCGAGGTTGCAGACATAGCCCGTAACGTTGTCGTACGCTACCGAGAGCTCCTGCACTCGGTCCTCAAGAATGTCCACGGCGGCTACGCGTGCCCCTGCTTGCGAGAGGGTGCGGACTACTGCGACGCCGGCTGCGCTTGTCGAACCGGCGACGACGACCGTACGCCCGGAGAGGTCCTGGCTCATGCGCCCGCCTCGCACTCAGCCTTGACAGGGCTCTTACCAGTGATTCCTGCAGTTGAGTCAATAACAGGGCGCATCTTCTTCTCCAGTGCTTCGTAGAACATCGACAGGGGGAATTCGTCATCAAGGATCTGGTCCGTCAGATCCCGGGGCGGGCCGTCGAGCCGAAGGGCCTCCGGTCCCTTGGCCCACGCGGAGGCGGGGTGGGGGGTGAGGGTTTCCGAGACGAGCTCGTAGGCAGCCAGCCAGTGTGCGGTCTTCGGCCGGTCGATTGAACGCCAGTAGAGTTCCTCGATGCGGAGACCCAGCTCGACGACCACGCCGGCGACGTCCTTCCAGTCGATGCTCAACTTTCCATCGGTCCAGTGCAGGACCCGGTGCTGGTGCATCCATGCGAACAGCAATTGGCCGCCCACGGCGTCGTAGTTACGGACCCGGTTCCCGGTAATCGCAAAGCGGAAGATGCGGTCGAAGATCACGGCGTACTGGACCAGCTTGGCGTGCTTGCGGGCGTCCTCGGCGGCCGTTTCGTCCCGCTCGATGAGGACTGATTCGCGGAAGGCGGTCAGGTCGCAGCGGAGCTCTTCCAGGGAGTACAGGAAATACGGCATCCGCTGCTTGATCATGAAGGGGTCAAAGGGCAGGTCACCGCGCATATGGGTCCGGTCATGGATCAGATCCCACATCACGAAGGTCTTCTCCGTGAGGTGCTGGTCGTCGATGAATTCCGCGGCGTCAGCCGGCAGGTCCAGGGAAGTGATGTCGGCAGCAGCTTTTAGGACGCGACGGAACCGGGCAGCTTCGCGGTCCGCGAAAATGCCTCCCCAAGTGAAGGAGGGGGTGCTCCGGACCGCTACGCTCTCGGGGAAGAGAACTGCGGAGTTCGTGTCATAGCCGGGCGTGAAATCGACGAAGCTGATGGGGACGAACAGCTTGTTGGAGTAGTTTGCGGCCTCCAGTTCAGCCACGAATGAAGGCCAAATGACCTCGATGAGGACGGCCTCGAAGTAGCGGTTGGTGCTGCCGTTCTGCGTGTACATGGGGAACACAACCAGGTGCGGTAGCCCGTCGATGCGCCACTGCTCGGGGTGGAAGGCTACCAATGAGTCGAGGAAATCCGGTACGACGAAGCCCTCGGACGCCCACCGCTGGAAGTCCTGCACGAGCAGTTCAAGGTAGTCCCTGTCGTGGTGGAAGTGGGGGCACAGATCGTTGATTGAGTCAGTAATGATGCCGACATTTTGGCGGGCCTGGTCATGGTCAGCGGGTTCCGGAACGGAACCGTCCTGCACTTGAACCTGCTGCAGCCCGATGACGGCTGCCTTCAGAGCCTGCCATGCGGGGAGCGCCTTGACGTCGTCCGCCCGGGTGGTTATCACTTCCGGGTTTGCGATTGCAGACATGCTCGTTCCTTCCGTTGAGGGGATTCCTGAAGAAGCTAGCAGTGCATAAGCATCCGTGAAGGATTCTTGGCTCATGAATAAGAAATTCTTTTGCTCGGTGCCGCTCTTCATCGCGATGCCTGCGTTTGACCTTAGGGTCGGGCGTCTTTAGGGCATCCCAGAAGCGGCGCATCATCATGGATAACCAGCGGTATCGGACGATCCGAGGTTCAGTTCCTGCCACTCGTGCCATCACTGGCATCGCCTACTCGCCCGCCTGTTGACGCGCCATAGCAGATCATCAGAGCTGCTTAGTCACCGGGCAGCATCAGACCATAAACTCTTATGCTCAGATCGGATAACCCATGCCTATGCGTAAGGACTTCACCGTCGGACGTGCAACATTCGCCACGCCAAATGTGGCTTCCCTTGCGTGTGTTAGCTTGATCACCATCCTTCCCGGCCCGAGGGCTTCGGAAGGCCCAAATTCACCGCAGCTACCTTTTCGGAGGCACCATGGGACTTGGCTCCCACACACAAATTAGTGATCGGGCTATTGCGATGGCCTATCTGTTCGACACGGCAGTCGCTGAAGCCTGCACCGGTCGAGCCGCTATTGGCACCGGGAACCCGACCCGGCCAGCAACGATGTCCCAGGGTGGTGCTGCATGACACCACCGAGCGGAACTCTCACAGAAATCAAGCCCAACGGAACAGAGGGGTCTTCCGTTGCGATAGCGGCAGATCACGCTTCCGGCGAATCAACCAACGAACTCAAGCGCGGGCTAAACCACCGCCACCTGCAGATGATCGCCATCGGCGGTGCGATCGGTACCGGGCTGTTTGTGGCCTCGGGCAGCACCATTTCCCAGGCGGGTCCCGGCGGTGCGTTGGCCGGCTACGCGCTGGTCGGGCTGATGGTATTCCTGTTGATGCAGTCACTGGGCGAGATGTCGGCCAAGATTCCAGTTGCCGGTTCGTTCCAGTCCTTTGCCACCCGTTTCGTATCCCCGTCCTTTGGGTTCGCGATCGGTTGGAACTATTGGTTCAACTGGGCCATCACGGTGGCCGCAGAGCTGGTCGCGGCCGGAATCATCATGGACTTCTGGTTCCCGGGGGTCCCGGGATGGGTGTGGGCCGGGATCTTCCTGCTGGTGCTGACCGGGCTCAATGCCCTCTCGGCCAGGGCCTTTGGTGAGTCGGAGTTCTGGCTCTCACTGATCAAGGTCAGCGCAGTGGTGCTCTTCCTGATCGCCGGCGTGCTGATGATTTTCGGCATCCTCGGGGATAACTCTCCGGGACTGAGCAACTGGGAGAACCGCGATGACGTGTTTCACGGGGGGTGGGTCTCGATCATCTCGGTCTTTATGGTTGCCGGGTTCTCCTTCCAGGGCACCGAGCTCATAGGAGTCGCCGCCGGCGAAGCGAAGAACCCGCGCCGCGAGGTGCCCAAGGCTATCCGCACTGTCTTCTGGCGCATCATGCTTTTCTACATTGGCGCCATCTTTATCATCGGCTGCCTCGTCCCGTTCACCGATCCGAGCCTGCTGGCCTCCGGTGAGTCCGATATTGCATCATCGCCCTTTACCCTGGTCTTCTCTCGCGCCGGAATCGCCTTCGCAGCGGCCTTGATGAACGCTGTGATCCTGACCGCAATCCTGTCCGCGGGCAACTCCGGACTATATGCCTCCACTCGGATGCTTTACGCCATGGCCCATGACGGCATGGCCCCGAAGATCTTCGGCCGAACCAATGCGCGTGGTGTGCCGATCGCGGCGTTGCTCGCGACGGCGGCCGTGGGACTCTTCGGGTTCCTCTCCGCGATCGTCGGGCAGGGTGCAGCCTACTCCTGGCTGCTGAACATGTCGGGCCTATGCGGCTTCATCGTCTGGGCGGGAATCGCGGTCTCCCACTACCGTTTCAGGCGCGGCTTCCTGGCCCAGGGAAACAAAGTCAGCGACCTGCCGTACAAAGCATCCCTGTTCCCCATTGGCCCACTGCTGGCCTTCGCCCTGCTCATACTGGTCATCGCGGGACAGAACTACGAGGCTGTGCTTGCCGGACGGTCCGTGGAGGTGCTTTCCTCCTACATCGGGTTGCCGCTCTTCATCGTTCTATGGCTGGGTCACCGCTACATCACCAAGTCCAAAGTAGTGCCCCTGCTCGAGATGGATCTCACGGCACCCAAGGACGTTGAGGACGAGCTCAGGGGCGCCACCCAGTAGCTAGGCCAGAAAGAGGGAAGCCGGGTGAGAGCGGCACCCGGCTTCGCTCTTACCCCAGGTCAGTAAGATCCCCGCAGTCACCGCCCTCGAACCGCGCGGGGTCGACGCCATCGTACTGAACTCGCAACCGGGCCGAACGAGATGCGCAGGAGGAGCCCCGCCGGGAAGGCGGCGAGCTTCGGGGCGCAGTTCATTTGGGGGCTGATCATGCCGGCCATGACGTTGGTCGGGAACTTGGTGTACGTGGGGATCGCGGTGGTGGCGGCCTGCAGGTGGCGACTGGGGCCATGCAGCTGGGCGACGTGCAGGTCATACAGTACTCGCGGCAGGTCACCGTGCCGCTGGTGCAGCTTGGCCAACTTGCTGCAGTCCGGGGTGGCTTCGGCGGAGCGGGGCGGCTGGTCTTCGAGAACGTCTCGTTCTCCTACTCGCCGGACAAGCCGCTGATCACTTCTCTCAGTCTCGTGGCCGAGCCGGGGCAGACAGTGGCGATCGTCGGCCCGACCGGGGCCGGCAAGACAACACTGGTGAACCTGATGATGCGGTTCTACGAGATCGATGCGGGACGGATAACGCTCGACGGCGTGGACGTCCACGCGATGACGCGGTACGAGCTGCGCTCGCGGCTGGGCATGGTGCTGCAGGATACGTGGCTGTTTGGAGGATCGATCCGGGACAACATTGCGTACGGGCGGCCGTCGGCTTCGGAAGACGAGATCTTGGAGGCCGCGCGGGCGACGTACGTGGACCGGTTTGTCCACTCGCTGCCGGAGGGCTGCGACACGGTGCTGGAGGACGAGGGGTCCAACGTGTCCGCCGGCGAGAAGCAGCTGCTGACGATTGCGCGGGCGTTCCTGGCACGGCCTTCGGTGCTGATCCTGGACGAGGCGACTTCTTCAGTGGATACGCGGGCTGAGGTGCGGGTGCAGAAGGCGATGAGTGCTTTGCGGAGTGACCGTACTTCTTTTGTGATTGCGCACCGGCTGTCCACGATCCGCGACGCCGACCTCATCCTGGTGATGGAGGCCGGCCAGATCGTGGAGCAGGGGACACAGGCGGAGTTGTTGGCGGCGGGTGGGGCGTATGCGCGGTTGTACGAGGCGCAGTTCGCGGCTCCGGTGGCGGAGGTTTAGGAGTTGCTCAGCTGGTTCACGTAGCGATCGATGCTCTGCAATGTATGTTGCCAACTGGGTAGGCCTTCTAATGCTTCTGGATCTAGTTGATCCAGCAGGTTGCGACGGTGCGAACTGAACTTACCTGCAATTTTCTGCCGCCTTCGACCACTCTCATTGCTGGCGATCAGTATGACATCCTGTAGCAACTTCTTCGGATCTCGGACGCCTTCGACATTTTTTAGTTTAGGTAGGCATAAATTAATCTTGGAATTCGGTTTGCCAGCTGCCTTGCGAATTGCTGATTCATTCAGCAGCAACCATGCCTCGGTCATAGTGCGCGGCACGACCTCGATCGTTGGGAAACCTGATCCGAGAGTCTCTCCGACGGCGGAGGATATTTCTGCAAGTCGTACACTGGGTTCTTGGTTGTCACAGTCTCGGTGGATGACAACAAACTCAAAGCCGGAAAACAACTTTTGTGCGGTGCGGATTTTTGTGGATATGTCCTTACCGTCGGCTCCGAGCCGGTCAGCACCCAAACTGCGGATGTCAGCGTCAACGCCGCGCATGGTGAACGCATCTGACACTAATCGGGCAAGCGGATCATCGGATGATCCTTCACCAATGAATAAACCCAGAGACTTCATCATCATTTGAGACCCTCGAACAAATCCGCGGGTAGTGATAGCTGGGCGCCGCTCGGTGCAGTGAGGTACGGGATCAGATCGCCTTTTTCGAAAGAGGGTTCCTGCCCGATCACGCGCCAGGAACCCTTGTAGGGCATGCATCTCAGAGCCCGAACGGGCGTCCCCTCAACGGAACGAGTCCGCCGCACGTCGGCCATAATCAGGTCTTCCGGGGCGCAGAGTTGAATAACACCAGGGGAGTGCGTATTGATGATGACCTGACGGAAGGGGTTGTCATCGCCGGGTGCTTCGTCAACATCAACGGCGATGTCACGCACAAGCTCGACTATTGACGGGAGATTAGCGGGATGAATGCCGTTCTCCGGTTCCTCAAGACAAATGACACCGGTGAATGAAGGATCTTCGAGCAATACGCATAGTGCTAGGAATCTGAGCGTTCCCTCGGAAAGTGCTCTTGCTGGGAGGCGAAGTCCACCCCGTTCAGTTAGGAAAAGCGTGAATACCTCGCGCACCGGATCCAACTCGACCTCAATTGTGTCGACGTCGATACCAATTAACTCTGAGAGTCGTGTAGCAACCCGCGAATAAAGATCGGCGCCGCTGCGCTCGTCCTCGGCGGATTCGGAGTCGGCGGCAATTCGATAAAGGGTGGCTGCGAGGTAGTTTCCATCAGAAGCCAGGTGTTTGGGGTCATTATAACCGTTTGGTTTCCTTAGAGAGGAAGGCTCAAGCGCAAGTTGTTGCCAGCTTTCCATTTCACGGCGAGCCGCCAAGATGGTGGGATAATCCTTCACATTCACTGTACTAAGGATCGTTCGGCCAGTTTTGTGCGCAGCCCTAGGTGAAGGTTTGCCGGAACTTCCGCCGTCACCATGCATGTTGATGACCGTCATTCCGTCTTTTTCGCCAGTTGAAAGGAACAGGCCTGCTCGTCTTTCGTTGGTCACAACGGTATCCCTAAATTCCTTGGCGGAATGCGGGAATCTTAGGTGTTTCCTGGCCTCTCCTTTATTGATGTGTGACAACTGTTCGTGTGTGAGGATAAGCCGGCCAACGCCAGCGGGGCCATGAGGTTCTTCATATCCAAGACCAAGCTCATAGCGAAGGAATGTTGTCTTGACTTCAGTTATTGCACCCAGATCGTCCTCAACTACTCTAGGAACAATCATCTCCACTGCAAAGCTCATCACACGTTCCGTAGCTGAGAACCCATTCCAGAAGAGCTCTCGAGGGTCTGTAGATCTGGACTCAGCAGAACCTCTAATTAGCTGGCATGCTTCATGCAACGGTCGACGAGCTGCATGTGCAAGAAACATTATGGCGTCAAAGATATTTGACTTTCCTATGCCGTTTGGACCGGCGATGCATGTGAAAGCACCGAATTCTAGTGTGACATCTTGGAGGTTCTTGAAGCCGTGGACTTCAATCCTGGTCAACAAAATTTGCCTTTCCTGCGGGCTAAGGGGCGGGTGGCCAGTAGTCGCATGGGGTTGCCGGGCGCAGTACCAGTCTAATTGACTCAGCAGTAAGGATAGTGTCGTTTAGGCGAGCCCGAGCGGAATTTTCTTTCCCGCCGTCTAACGAAACGCCTTGAGCATTGTTCGACGACCGTGTGGGTCAGCATTGCGGAACGAGCCCGGATCGCAGACCTGCCGTCCCACGGTGCCCTGTGCTGTTTGAATGTGCCGTGACTTTTCTGAGCGGGCTGCATAAGCAGGCACGCCTGACAAACCTGATGCCACAGCCAAACGTGAGTCCGCGCGTCGGTGACGGTCGAAGAGAAGCAGGTGCTGACGAATGCCCGCGCGTTCCTGGCGAAGCCTTCGGTGCTGATCCAGGACGAGGCGACGAATTCGGTGGATACTCGCCAGATCGGTGCTGCCCGTTGGCTCACGTCTCTAGGTCCGGGAGTGGTGAGTCGTTGCCTCGGCTGGAAAGGTCCGTTTCGGGCCGGGTTTGAACGACTTGTTGATCCGGCGGTTCCCGGGTGCGGATTTGGCCTGGACGAGGACTTCCAGCTCCCGGTCAGGGCTAGGATGTGCCGGGACAGGGCCGCAGGCTTGAGGCGTTTGAACTGGGCATTCATGGCGATCACGGGGCCTTTGCGGATCCCTGAGTGGCTGGCGACGCGCTGGTGGGGGTCAGGGTCCCCGTTGCTACCCAGGGCGCACTCGAACTAACCTTGCGCTGCTGCAGCCCCTTACGGCCCGTTCTACGGCGTAGCGACTTCCTGAGTATCGCGAACGTGGTTCGGGCTTACAGCACGCAAAGGCAGCGCGGCGTGAACACTCACGAATAGTATTGCCGCGGTCACCAACGTGGACAGGGATATGCCTGGTGGTCCCCAAGTTATGTTGCTATTATCTGGCGCTGCTCAGAACGGGGGCTCGGCTTTCGCCCTCAGATCGGCCAAGAGCTTCCCAAATATCTGGGGAGCGCCCTTTGCCGACCGATATGCAAGATTACGAAGTTCGTGAAGCTTCTCGCCTGCAGTCCACTCGCGCTCGTCATCTAGAGGCTCGGACTCAAGCCGTGCCAGTTCGGTAGCCGCCCGGCCCTCGCCAAGCCTGACACTTAGGAAGTAGGGGATTCGCCCATCATCGTCGATTGAGCCGATCTCGTAAGAATTGTCGCCGACGATGGCCACAACACGCGCATCCTGTTCCGTCCACTTCAAAGTGTTAGCACGAGTGGCTGTCGCTAGCTCGGCGACGAGCAGCATCCATTCATCTTCTTCGAACATCCGGGTCCTCCTGCAATTTATAACGGATTTGGGCAACTATGCCGGCCAGTTCACTTGAGAGTTTTCCTATTTCCGCCGAGACGCCCTTTGCAATTCGGGCAACGTCCGGATTCTGCTTACCGGCCAGGGCCTCTTTTACGTCGAGCGCTCGATTTCCCGCCGCTCTCACCCTATCTATGAGTTCAGCGGCGCCTTCTTCGACGTTTCCAAGAAGAGATGCAATCTCATGCGCAGCGTGAGCAAACCTAACCAGCGCACGCTGCGCTGCTCCGGATCCATTGGCACCTATCGCGATGTCCAAGTCTGCCTGGAGGTCCCGAAGTATAGGCATGGTGGCCGATAAAGCATCACCGCTGAGCTTCACTTGGGCAGCGCCCAAGGCAGCAGTGGCGGCAAATGCTGCTTTTCGCGTCCTATGAAGCTGAATAAAAGCGATCATGAAACCAACCGCGGTTCCCCCCAGCCCCAGCCAGTCCCACCACCCCGGCTCGTCCATGCTGCCCCCAAATGTATCGAATTGGACCATCGATAACCGCAGCCATCTCAGTGAATCTCTAAGGACTCTACTTTATAGTTCGGTACGTACCGAATGGGTCGTCAATGGCGTCGAGCGCTTCTGGCGCACCTATGTTGTGGCGACAGTCGACCAACCACGAAGAGCGGCCAAACGGTGCCACCTTGCGGCAGTTCTCATGCCATCGCTCCGGTGCATGTAGGTTCAAATTTTGATGCCCATTTCACGTATGCGCCAAGTCAAATAGCGAACTGCCGAAACCCGACGAGCGGGTTTCGCCGCACAACGGCCCTAGACTTCATGCTCTTGACATGGCTTCTCGCGAGGACAGACATGTCTTCAGAACTTCGCACCTTGTAGGCCACCCCTGTCAATACCAAGGAATGTCCGAACAATCCCGGCTTCGAACCAGTCTGCAGCTCCAGCAGCGAAGTTAAAGGCGGCTCTGCATTAATATCTTTACCGAGTTCACGAGGGGCAGGCTCGGCGCAGTCGGCGCATACCTGCGCCAGCAAGAGACAGAGCTCAAGCCATTTGCCGTAGAGGTTTGCAGTTGCCAAAGCCGTCGGTGCCGCCATCGTACATTCCGCCTGCAAAGCGCTGATCCGCCTAGTTCATGCCCGAGCAACTGCACCCGTCTGACTTCGCCGAGATGCTTAGAAGTAGTCTCGTGTTAGTGAGAAGAACCCTCATCGCGGCCCACCACCCCGCCGCCGTAGTACACGGACACACAGCGCAACGTTCCAGCCCTCAGACGTAATCTGTTTAGATGCCTCGTTTCGCGCTTGATATTGAGTCCGTCCCCCGTCCCGTCCGCGCCCAGGCGCTCCTGGACGCAGTGAACCATCGGGTCGTCATTGCCGACGGGGCCATGGGCACCATGCTGCAGGGCCGGGAGCTCTCCCTCGAGGACGACTTCCTGGGGCTGGAAGGCTGCAACGAGATCCTCAATGCCACGCGCCCGGATGTCCTCGCGGACATCCACGACGCTTACTTCGCAACCGGCATCGACGCCGTCGAAACCAACACCTTCGGTGCGAACTGGTCCAACCTCTCCGACTACGGCATCGACGACCGGATCGAAGAGCTCGCCCGGAAGGGCGCGGAGATCGCCCGCGACCGCGCCGAAGCGGCAGAAAAGACAGACGGCCGCATGCGGTGGGTCCTGGGCTCGATGGGTCCGGGCACCAAGCTCCCCAGCCTGGGCCACACCACTTATGACTACCTCAAGCAGACCTTCGCCCTGCAGGCCGAGGGCCTCATCGACGGGGGAGCGGACGCTTTCCTCATCGAAACCAGCCAGGACCTCCTGCAGACCAAAGCCGCGGTCAACGGCTGCAAGCAGGCGATCGTAACCCGCGGCATCAGGCTCCCGATCTTCGTTGAGGTGACCGTCGAAACCACCGGAACCATGCTGATGGGCTCCGAGATCGGCGCCGCGCTCACCGCCCTCGAGCCGCTCGGCGTCGACGCCATCGGCCTGAACTGCGCCACCGGGCCGGATGAGATGAGCGAGCACCTGCGCCACCTGGCCAAGCAGTCCTCCGTGGCCATCGCCTGCATGCCCAACGCCGGCCTTCCGGTCCTTGGCCCCAATGGCGCGCACTACCCGCTCTCACCCACCGAACTCGCCACCGCGCACGAACAGTTCGTGCGCGAATTCGGCCTCGGCCTCGTGGGCGGATGTTGCGGTACGACGCCGGAGCACATGGCCGCCGTCGTCGAGCGTCTTGCGCCCTTCCGCACCGTCGCCGCGGTCACCAGCGGCGGGCGGGGCGCCGACGGCAGCCGCGTTCCCACCGAGCGCGAAGCAGGCATCGCATCCCTCTACCACCACGTGAATTTCGACCAGGAGTCTGCCTACCTCGCCATTGGCGAGCGCACCAACGCGAACGGTTCGAAGGCTTTCCGCCAGGCGATGCTCGACGAGCGCTGGGACGACTGCGTCGATATTGCCCGCGAGCAGGTTCGCGTCGGCGCACACCTGCTGGACGTCTGCATCGACTATGTGGGGCGCGACGGCGTGGCCGACATGAAGGAGATCGTCTCGCGTTTCGCCTCGGCCTCCACGCTCCCTCTGGTCATGGACTCCACGGAACCGGCCGTTCTTCAGGCCGGGCTCGAACACATCGGCGGACGCCCGGTGGTCAACTCCGTCAACTACGAGGACGGCGACGGTCCGGACAGCCGCTTCGCGCGAATCATGCCGCTCGTGAAGGAACACGGCACCGCCGTGATCGCGCTGACCATCGACGAACACGGCCAGGCACGCACCACCGAGGGCAAGGTGGCCATCGCCACCCGCCTCGTCGACGCCCTGGTGGGCGAATGGGGGATGCGCGTCGAGGACATCATCGTCGACGCCCTGACCTTCCCCATCGCCACCGGCCAGGAGGAAACCCGCCGGGACGCCATCGAAACGATCGAAGCCATCCGCCAGATCACCGCGAAATACCCCGGCATCAACACCACCCTCGGCGTCTCCAACGTGTCCTTCGGCCTGAACCCGGCGGCGCGCATGGCCCTGAACTCGGTGTTCCTGCACGAGGCCGTGCAGGCCGGCCTGACCAGCGGCATCATCGACGCGGCCAAGATCGTGCCGCTCGCTTCACTGCCGGAGGAACAGCGCAAGGTGGCCTTGGACATGGTCTGGGACCGCCGCGAATACGACGCCGACGGCAACCTCACATACGACCCGCTGGCCAGCATGCTGGACCTCTTCGCAGGCGTCGACACCGCTGCGCTGAAGGACCAGCGCGCCGCGGAACTCGCGGCGCTGCCCACCGGCGAACGCCTCGCGCGCCGCATCATCGACGGCGAAGGCAAGGGCCTGGAAGAGGACCTGGACCTCGCACGCAGCGAAGGCATGACCCCGCTGGCCATCATCAACGACCAGCTGCTCGAGGGCATGAAGGTGGTGGGCGAGCGCTTCGGCGCCGGCGAGATGCAGCTGCCCTTCGTGCTGCAGTCCGCCGAGGTGATGAAGACCGCCGTGGCGCTGCTCGAGCCGCACATGGAGAAGTCGGACTCGTCGGGCAAGGGCACCATGGTGATCGCCACCGTGCGCGGCGATGTGCATGACATCGGCAAGAACCTGGTGGACATCATCCTCACCAACAACGGCTACAAGGTGATCAACCTCGGCATCAAGCAGCCGATCGCCGACATCATCGCCGCGGCCGAGGAGCACAACGCCGACGTGATCGGCATGTCCGGGCTGCTCGTGAAGTCCACCGTGGTGATGAAGGAGAACCTGGCGGAACTGCAGTCCCGCGGGCTCGCGAAGCGGTGGCCGATCATCCTCGGCGGCGCGGCGCTCACCCGCGCCTACGTCGAGCAGGACCTGGCGGGACAGTTCGAGGGCGAGGTCCGCTACGCGAAAGACGCCTTCGAGGGCCTGTCGCTCATGGAGCCGCTGGTGCAGGTGGCCCGCGGCGCCGACCCCACCGCCGTCGGCCTTCCGCCGCTGAAGAAGCGGATCCATAAGGGCGGCCCGAAGTTCAAGGTGACCGAGCCGGAGGCAATGCCCGGCCGTTCCGACGTCGCTGCCGACAACCCCGTGCCTGCGCCGCCGTTCTGGGGCACGCGCATCGTGCGCGGCGTGGCACTCCACGACTACGCGGCGTTGCTCGACGAGCGCGCCACATTCATGGGGCAGTGGGGGCTCAAGCCCGGCCGCGGCGAGGACGGCGCCTCCTACGAGCAACTGGTGGAACTCGAGGGCCGGCCGCGCCTGCGGTACTGGCTGGACCGCATCCTCGCCGAGGGAATGCTCGACGCGTCCGTCGCCTACGGCTATTTCCCGGTGGTCTCCGAGGGGGAACAGGTGGTGGTGCTGCACCACGGGGAGGATCACGACGGCGTGCTCGGCACTGCGGGACTGCTCGCCCCCGACGGCGGCTCAGGCGGTCAGATCGGTACCGAGCGGCTGCGTTTCGACTTCCCGCGCCAGCGCCGGGACCGGCACCTGTGCCTCGCCGACTTCGTACGTTCGCGCGAATCGGGCCAGATCGACGTGCTGCCGGTGCAGCTGGTCACCGCCGGCTCGAAGATCGACGAGGTCACGTCCGAACTGTTCAAGGGCAACCACTACCGCGACTACTACGAGCTCAACGGCCTGGTCATGCAGCTCACCGAGGCACTCGCGGAATTCTGGCATGCGCGCATCCGCTCCGAGCTGGGCTTCGCGGCCGAGGAGCCCAAGGAGAAGGCCGGGTACTTCAAGCTCGACTACCGCGGTGCGAGGTTCTCGCTCGGCTACCCCGCGTGCCCTGACATGGAGGACCGCCGCAAGGTGACGGAGCTGCTGAAACCCGAGCGGATGGGTGTGGTCCTGAGCGATGAGCTGATGCTGCACCCCGAACAGTCCACCGACGCGTTCGTGTTCCACCACCCGGAGGCGAAGTACTTCAAGGTGTGAGTCGGTGCCGGTAGTTCGGCAGGGACAAGGCCTAAGCTTCCCCTATGGGAATTATCATCACACTGCTCATTATCTGGCTTGTCCTTTCGATCCTCGGCTTCGTGGTGAAGGGCCTGCTGTGGCTGGCATTCATCGGCCTGGTCCTGTTCGTGGCCACGGCCGTGTGGGGCTGGTTCAAGCGGAAAACTAACGCCTGATCTCCTCCAGGCCAGAAACGACGGCGGGTACGGCCTTGGCCTGCCCGCCGTTGTTGTAGACCGGCTTCACCCGCCGGAACGCGGCGAGAATGGCCCGCCCCACCACGGCGATTCCGACGATCGTGGTGATGGCACGCAGGGTGTCCCAGCCCGCCGTCGACGTCACCAGCGAGTAGAGCAGGAAGCTGCTGAGGTTGGTGCCCAGCGGCGCGCCGGCCACATAGGAGATGCCCGTGCCGGCACCGACGGCGAAGGGCCAGAACCACAGATTGGTCAGCAGGCCGAACAGGTAGGACGCCACGGCGCCGTAGCCGCCCAGCATCCACAGCTCGGCTTTGCCCCGCACCTGCCGGGGGAGCAGGCCGGCCCCGGCACCCACCCACGCGCAGGCGAAGATCTGGAACGGCGTCCAGGGCCCGATGCCACCCCACAGGGCGCTGGAGACGGCGATGGTGGCGGCTCCCAGGAGCATGCCAAAACGGGCACCGAAGGCCCGGCCGGCCAGGATCAGCAGGATAAAGACGGCCTCCACGCCCCCGACGCCGGTGCTCGCTACCCGCACCGCCGAACCTACGGCGGCCAGGACGCCGAGCAACGCCACCGTGTGCGCGGAGCGGACCGAACCGTCCATGGACACGACGACGGCGACGGCGGCGAGCGGCGCAATGGCCAGCGCCGCGTAGGGGAGCGCCGCGGCGGCATCCTCCGGGAGGGCTGCGGCGAGTAGCGGCCAGCAGAACGCGCCGAGGGCCAGAAGGTTTGCAGCGGCGAGAATTGCGAGCTCGACGCCCCGCGGCATCCGGACAGGACGCTTTCGTGCCGCACCTTGGGTGTCTGTTTCGTCGATGACCCGGGGCATGGGTCCGGCATTTCCGCGCCGGTAAAGCGCGAGGGCCGGTTCCGGTACGTTGGCCGGCATGGAAGAGGGCGCGACGCCGTCACGTATCGGGAGGATCCGGGCGCCGAGGCCGTGGGCAAAGTCGAGGTCGTGCGTGGCGATCAGGACCGCCGCACCGGAGTCCGCTGCCGCGCGCAACGCCGCCGCGACTGCTGTGCGCGCCGCCGGATCAAGCCCGCGGGTGGGCTCATCGATCAGGAGCACCTGGGGCTCGTCCATGGTCTGCAGCGCGATGGCAAGGATCCTGCGTTCGCCGGCAGAGAGGTCCCGGGGATGCTCCTGTCCAATGGGAATCCGGACGTCCCCCCGCAGACGGGACAGGCGTGACGCCGCAGGCACTGCAGGAAGCTGGTCACCGCCCGGGCGGCGGCGGTCCGGGTGACGCCGGCCTGAGCGACGAGCGCGCGCCTGGCGCCGATCGGCGGCGCGGAGCTCTGCTGCGACGGTATCCCTGGTGAAGAGGTCGTCCGAGGCGTCCGGGACGAGGGCGACGCGGCCGCCGTCGGCCGTTCCTTCGCCGCGCGTGCCTTCGCTTACTGTCCCTTCACCGAGGGCGAGCGCCACCAGGAGGGACGACTTTCCGGCACCGTTCGGCCCCACCAAAGCCACCACTTCTCCGCGGTGCAGGGTCAGCGATGCGTCGCGCACCAGCGGCGCGCCCTTGCGGTGCACCGAGAGGTTTGCCGCCGCCAGGACGGGCACGAGGTCCGCCGGCAGTGTCGGCGTCGGAACGGCAAGGGCACGGGGCAAAGGCGCGGATGGCGCAGCACCCGCCACCAGGGCGCCGCCGTCGATGGTCCACCACGAGTCGGCAACCGGAACGAGCGCTGCCGCACGGTGCTCCGCCACGATGACACAGACACCGTCATCGCGGGCGAGGGCGTTGAGGACGGCGATGACGTGCCCGCGGGCTGCGGTGTCCAGGTCGGCCAGGGGCTCATCAACCAGGAGCAGGGCCGGCTGCTCCACCACCGCGGCGGCGATGGCCACGAGCGTCGCCTCACCTGCCGAGAGGGTGCTGATATTCCGGTCCAGCAGCGCCGACACTCCGATATGCTCCGCGACCTCCAGCACCCGGGCCTTGGCGGTACCGGATGCCATGCCGCGCAGCTCCAGGGCGAGCGAGATTTCGTCCCGGACCCGGGTGGAGGCGAAGGCGGCACGGGGATTCTGCAGTACGACGCCGATGAGGCGCGCGGTATCGCGCGGCGGCGTGGCGGCACGGTCCGCCCCAGCGACTTGCACGGTGCCGGAAAGTTCTCCGCCGTCAACGTGTGAGAGGAGGCCCGCGATGCCCCGGAGGACGGTGGACTTGCCGGAGCCCGTGGGCCCGGTGATGACCGTGATGGACCCGCTCGACGGCGTGAACGCTGCGGCGCGCACCCGCGCGTCACCAATACGGAATTCTGCGTCCCGGACGAGGACCGGCGCCTCGGTACCCTGGCCGGGCAGGTGTGCTGCCCGGCTCCCGAAGCCGCGCAGCTCCAGGGCCGCGGCAACCCGGCCCGCGTGCTCAAGTGTCCGTTCGAGCACGGGCACCAGGGCGCGGGGTCCGAAGCGTTCGCCCCGCAACCGGAACGCCAGGCGTACGGAGGTCACGGCGTCGGCGAGCGCTGGAAGTGCCGCCCAGGCCACCACTAGGGTCCGGGCCAGGCCCTGCATGGGGCCGCCACGGGCAAGGTGAACGAAGCCGCGGGCCACGTCCACAAACGCATTGAGCAGGCCGAAACCGAGGATCATCCCGGCAATCGGCAGGGCGGACAGGACAGCCGCCCACAGCCCGGGCGCCGTGACCGGGCCGAGGAGGACCACATGGGCGTACGGGGCAGCCAGCGGCACCGCCGGCACGTTGAGCAGCACCGGTCCGCCAAGGTCCGCCCCGTTGAAAAGGATGCGGTAGATGACCCGCGCCGCGATAAAGATGGCGGCGAGAGCCGCCCCTGCACGTAGCGGCGCGGGTCGAAAGGTCATGCTGCGGGTGCGGCCGGTGCGCCGTCGACCGTGAAGAGCAGTTCCACGCTCTCTCCGGGGTTCAGCTTCAGGGTGGCGAGGCCCTCCTGGGCGTAGGCCCAGTCACCGGTGGCCGGCTTGACCCAGAGTGCCCAGTAGGCGAAGGCGGCGGGCATCTTGCTGCATTCTTCCCGGTACGTTCCGTCCTTGTGGGCGATGTCGAAGTCTGCGGCGGGCACGCCGTTCACACGGCACGCCAGTTCCTTGGGATAGTCGGGAGTGCCCTCGGTTTTCACCTTTGCTTCGTCGAGCACCTTGGATGCGAGCGTGGGCCCGTCCACGGGGACGCAAACGGAGGTATCAGAGGCAGCCTGCTTCAGGGAGCCCGAATCGACGATGACCTTCACCCCGGTGCAGGGCCCGGAGGCGGTGCTGGCTGAGGCTGTTGCCGGGGAAACCGGTGCAGAGCTGGTGGGCTGGGTGGCGGCCGGCGTGGAGCAGGCGGCGAGGGTAAACAGGAGACCGGCGGCGGCGAGGGAGCTCGCGGCGGCGGTGCGGATCTTAGTCAAAGTCACGTGTCAAGGGTAAATCGTTGCTGGTCCGGACCCGGATGCCGTCCCGTTGTGTGACGTTAGTTCACTCCTCTGCAAGGGGCCACTGACGCAAAAGGGTCGACGACGGCGTTCAGGCGCGTGCCGTCGTCGACCCTTTCTGGGGCGTTACCTAGCTTCCGATGCGGCCACCAGCGCATCCTCCGGGGCTTCGTGCTGCGCGGCGCGCGACGACGGATGTGCTGCGACTGCCGCGGCGTGCTCGGCCAGCACCCCGGTCTGGTGGCGGATCTTCAGGCGGTAGAGCAGGGTCCCGCCAATGATCACGGCGGCCACGAACATCACGCCGCCCCACTGCAGATACCACTCGAACGGCGGCACGGAGTTGTAGATCTCCGGGCGCGGCCAGACCAGATTCACCGTCATGGCCCCGCCCCAGAGGACCGCCAGGATGTTCACCGGCATCCCCCACTTGCCCAGGCAGAAGCCCGGCTCGGTGTCGTCATCCGCCAGCGGCCACTTCTTCAGCAGCCGCTTGCGCAGCAGGGGAACCGTGACCAGGAGGTAGGACAGGTAGATCAGGACAATGCTGATGCTGGACAGGATGGTGAAGATGGCCGGCTGCATGACGTTGACCAGCAGCGGGATGACGGCCATGACACCGATGACGATTGCGGCGATCTTGGGGGTCCTTCGGACCGGGTCCACCTTGCTGAGCTGCCGGCTGAACGGCAGGTTGTTGTCCCGGGCCATGGCGAACATCATGCGGATGGCGGCGGCGTGGACGGCCAGGGTGCAGACCACCACGGCCACCACGATGCATGCCAGGAAGGCTTTGCCGAAAGGCCCGCCGAGGACGGAGAGCACGATGTACTGGAGGCCGCCGTCGGCAGCCCCCACTTTCGGGTCGGTCAGGTCCGGTGCGGCCAGGATGCCGAAGAGCAGGATCAGCCCGCCCAGCAGGAATGAGGCCGTGACGGCGCGCAGGATGGCCTTGGGCGCGGTGCGCTTGGGGTCCTTCGTTTCCTCCCCGAGGGAGCTGGCGGTGTCGAAGCCGTACATGACGTAGCCGGACGCCATGGCGCCGATCAGGAAGACGCCGAAGAAGCCGAGGTCGTGCCCTTCGCCGAAGCCGGCGGTGTCGAAGAAGACCTCCGGGCCCCGCACCACATGCCAGCCCAGCGCGAGAATCAGCAGGACGGCCGCGACCAGCTCCACGAAGACGCCGATGCTGTTGATCCTGGTCATCAGCTTCACGCCGAATGCATTGATGAGTGTGGAGATGGTGATCATGATGGTGGCGAGCACCACGCCATTCATGGCGAAGTCGTAGGGGCCCGTGCCGTCACCGACGAACTGGAAGCCGGACCAGAGCTGCGGCAGGGTGAGCTGCAGGGCCAGTGCCACGGATCCGAGCGCCATGATGGAGGAGAGCAGGAGCAGCCAGCCCGCCAGCCAGGATGTGGTGCCCGAGGCGAGCCGCTTGGCCCAGTTATAGACCGATCCCGCCACGGGGTAGCGGCCGGCCAGCTCGGCAAAGCACAGCGCCACCATCAGCTGGCCGACGAACACGATGGGCCAGGACCAGGCGTACGCCGGGCCGGCCATGGAAAAACCAAAATAGAACAGTTGGAAAACACCGGTGAGGATGGAGATATAGCTGACACCTGCGGCGAAGCTGGCAAACTTGCCGATGCTCCGGTCCAGGGTCTGGGTGTAGCCGAATTCGTCCATGCCGCTTGAATCAATACTCTTGCTGGGTTCCAAAATGGACTCCTAAATCAGAAAAGCACGATGGGACCGGCCGCCCTGGGGTGCGGCGGAAATAACGCTTGTGGGGGCCGTCGCTGTTGGGGAAATGCGGCCCCTTAAGACCCGCCGCTCAGGCGAGGGACGTGGTGAGCTCCTTCTCTTCCAAGGCGTCTGCGACCGTGTGGCTGGCGCGGATGAGGTCCGCACAGCGCTCGCCGATCATCATGACGGTGATGTTGGGGTTGACGGTGACGTGCTCAGGCATGACGGACGCGTCGGCGACGCGGAGGCCGGTGACGCCCTTGACCCGCAGCTCGGGATCCAGCGGTGACATCCTGTCGGCGGCCGGCCCGAGGCGGACTGTGCCCACCGGGTGGTACACGGTGTTGTGGGTCTTGCGGATGTAGTCCCGGAGTTCCTCGTCCGTCTGCGCTTCGACGCCGGGCGAGAGCTCGCGGCCGGTCCAGTCGGCCATGGCGGTCTGGGCGGCGATTTCGCGGGCTTTGCGGATGCCGGCCACCATGACCCGCATGTCGTGGCCTTCGGGATCCGTGAAATAGCGCGGATCCACCATGGGCTTGTCGCGGAAGTCGCGGCTGCGCAGCCGGACGGTGCCCCGGGAGCGGGCGTGCGTGACGTTCGGGGTGAGGGAAAAGCCGTTCTCGGTGGTGGGGTAGCCGTGCCGCAGGGTGTTCATGTCGAATGGGACGGAACCGTAGTGCATCATCAGGTCCGGGCGGTCCAGGCCGTCCTCGGTGGGCGTGAAGATGCCGATCTCCCACCACTGGGTAGAGGTCTGCACCATGGGCTGCCTGGCCTCGAACTGGACCACGCCTTCGGGATGGTCCTGCAGGTTTTCGCCCACGCCGGGGGAGTCCACCAGCACCTCGATGCCGTGCGCAGCGAGGTGGGCTGCCGGGCCGATGCCGGAGAGCATCAGCAGCTTGGGGGAGTCGATGGCACCGGTGGACAGGATGACCTCGTGGTGGGCGTTGAGCCGGTGGGTCCGGCCGAATGCGGAGTCCACCACGTCCACGCCAGTGCAGCGCTTGTCCGCGTCGAACACCAGCTGGCGGGCGCGGAGGCCGGTCAACAGGGTGAAGTTGGGGCGGTCGATGATGGGGTGGATGTAGGAGACCGAGCTGGAGGCCCGGGTGCCGTCCGCGCGGCGGTTGATCTGGAAGAAGTTGGCGCCGTTGACCACGGTGGTGCCGGTGTTGAACTTCGCACGGGGAATGCCCGTCTGTTCGCAGGCGTCCAGGAGCGCGACGCCGGCAGGATCCACCGCGGGCACGTTCATCAGGTGCACCGGGCCTGAGGCCCCGTGGTGGGGCGCGTCCGGCCCCGCGTCCTCGTTGGTCTCCAGCCGCTTGTAGAGGGGCCAGGCGGCGTCGGCGTTCCAGCCGGTGGCACCGTACTTGGATTCCCACTCGTCCAGGTCCTCGCGGGGTGCCCAGAAGGCGATGCAGGAGTTGTGGCTCGAGCAGCCGCCCATCACCTTGGCGCGGGCGTGGCGCATGAAGGAGTTGCCGTTTTCCTGCGGTTCCACCGGGTAGTCCCAGTCGTAGCCGGATTCGAGCAGCTCCATCCAGCGGTCCAGCTGCAGGATTTCGGGCAGGTTGCGGTCGTCCGGACCGGCCTCCACGAGGGCCACGGTCACGTCCGGATCTTCGCTCAGGCGGGCGGCCACTGCGGCGCCGGCGGAACCGCCGCCGATCACGATGTAATCGAACGAGCGCTCGGTGGCGTCGTCGATGGTGTCGAAGTGCATCTAGTTCTCCTTGCCGTGGTCAGCAAACCAGCCGGTTACCTGCGGGCTGGTGTTCTGGTAGATGTGCTTGGCTTCCTGGTATTCGGCCAGGCCCGTGGGGCCCAGCTCGCGGCCGACGCCGGACTGGCCGAAGCCGCCCCACTCGGCCTGGGGAAGGTAGGGGTGGTAGTCGTTGATCCAGATGGTGCCGTGCCGCAGCCGGGATGCCACGCGCTGCGCCTTCCCGGCGTCCTGGGTCCAGACCGCGCCGGCCAGACCGTAGACGGTGTCGTTGGCGGTGGCCACGGCCTCGTCCTCGGTGCGGAAGGTTTCCACGGTCACCACCGGGCCGAACGCCTCGTCGATGACCACGGACATGCCTCTTTCCACGCGGTCCAGGATGGTCGGCTGGTAGTAGAACCCGCCGTCGTACTTTTCTCCCTCTGGCGCAGCGCCGCCGGTCCGCAGCCGCGCACCCTCCGCGATGCCGCGCTGGACGTAGGCGTTGACCTTCTCCCGATGGGCCGCGGAAATCAGTGGCCCGGTTTCGGCGTCGTCGTCAAAGGGCCCGCCCAGCCGGATGTCCCGGGCGCGGCGGACCAGCTCGTCCACGAAGCGTTCGGCGATCGATTCCTCCACCACCAGCCGGGCTCCTGCGGAGCAGACCTGCCCGGAGTGGACGAACGCGCCGTTCAGGGCATTGTCGACGGCGGCGTCGAAGTCCGCGTCCGCGAACACCACGTTGGGGTTCTTGCCGCCAAGCTCCAGGGCCACCTTCTTGACGGTGCCGGCTGCGGCCGCCGCGATGCGCTTGCCGGTCTCCAGCCCGCCCGTGAAGGAGACGAGGTCGACGGCGGGGTGTTCCGAAAGCGGGGCGCCCGCCCCCGCGCCGGGGCCGGTCACGAGGTTGGCGACGCCGTCCGGCAGGCCGAGGTCCTGCATCAGCTGCATGGCCAGGATGGCCGTGGACGGGGTCAGCTCGGAAGGCTTGAGGACGAAGGTGCAGCCGGCGGCCAGTGCGGGCGCGATTTTCCACGCCGCCTGGAGCAGAGGGTAGTTCCATGGCGTGATCAGGCCGCAGACGCCCACCGGTTCGTAGACGACTTTGCTGACGACGGCGTGGTTCCCCGCGTCGACCATGCGGCCGGCCTGCTGCCCGGCGAGCCTGCCGAAGTATTCGAAGCAGGCGGCAATGTCGTCCATGTCGATCCGGCTTTCGACCATGCGCTTGCCGGTGTCCAGGGATTCCGCCCGGGCGAACTTTTCGCGGCGTTCCCGCAGTCCGGCGGCGACTTTCAGGAGGAAGGTCCCGCGCTCAGGTGCCGGGACGGAGGACCAGACGCCGGAGTCGAAGGCTGCTCGGGCTGCGGCAATGGCGCGTTCGGCGTCCTCCCGGCCGGCCTCGGACACGGTGGCAACCAACTCGCCGTCGGCGGGGTTGCGGATTGCGCGCACAGCGCCGGAGGAGGCTGGCTCCCAGGCACCGTTGATGAACAGGGTGGATGCTGTCTCGGTTTTTGTGGTTTGGGCGACGTCCCGAAGGGGTGTGGCGTAAGTCATACGAAGGACAATAGTGCAGATTGAACGAGTGTTCAATGCTTTTTTGAACACTCGTTCAATGCTACGTATGGACTTTCATGGGGCGACTGCCCCGTTTGTTCAGGAGTTGTGGAGCCTATGGTCCTTGAGTGTCTGGTCCTGCACCGGCGCGAAGGCGATCTGCTCCGTGCGGGCGATGCTTCGCTGGATGGAGGCCTCATCAACGCCGAGAAGCGCCGTCAGCCACATGCCGTTCTGGATGACGACAATGTCAGCCGCCCGCTCCCTGCATGCCTCCCAGGAAAGGGCGGGTTGGGCGTTGGAAACCAATGCAGCGAGGCCGTCGAGGTAGCGGTCGAAGGCCTCGGCGTTGATCTGCGCATAGCCCTCGTCCGCCTGGGCGAGGGCCCAAAGGTGCAGGCGCAGGGACAGGTAGCGGGTGGTGAGCAGATCGGCGGCCGCCACGCGCCGCAGGGCCTGGCGCAGCTGTTCCTCCGGGTCTGACGACGGGTCGGGCGCCACCAGCCGAAGGTCGTGCTCGTCGACCCGGCGCAGGGCTGCTCGTATCAGGCTCGTCTTGTCGTCGTAGTAATAGTTAACCAGGCCGAGGGCGACGCCGGCTTCGCGGGCCACCGCCCGCATGCTCACGCCTGAAATCCCATGGCGGGACAGCAGATCCATCGCCGCCTCGAGAATGCGCGACTGCCTGTCCATCTGTTCGCCGGAGTTCACGGCCTTGGTCCCCATCTGGCCAGACTATTGCCTAACCCGCA
Organism: Arthrobacter sp. P4_H3; assembly: GCF_056400885.1. Taxonomy (NCBI): domain Bacteria; kingdom Bacillati; phylum Actinomycetota; class Actinomycetes; order Micrococcales; family Micrococcaceae; genus Arthrobacter; species Arthrobacter sp. P4_H3. Next base: position 17,944 of record NZ_JBFUKK010000029.1, on the reverse strand, counting down.
ACGAGTGCACTTCGGCGGCGCCGCATGACCAAAGCGGACGACGGCGGGACGTCCCGCCGTCGTCCGTCATTCGTGTACTTGTATAGATGTATACAAGTATGATGGGGTCGGAGGTCACCACATGGCAGATTCACCGTCCCGGAACACCGGGGCCCACGTCGTCTACACGGAACTGAAGCGGCAGATCCTGAGCCTTGAGCTCAAGCCCGGGGCACGCATTTATGAACCGGCAATGGCTGAGGCCCTGCAGGTGAGCCGTACGCCGCTGCGGGAGGCCATCCGGAGGCTCATTTCGGAGAACCTGCTGGAACAGCAACCCACCGGGGGCGTGCTGGTCCCGGCCCTGGACGAGGCAGCAATTTCCGAGCTGTACGAGGTTCGCGCGGCGATGGAATCGCTGATGGCGCGGCAGGCGTGCGTGAAGGCGACGGCGGCGGACATCGAAGCCCTCAACGGAATCCTTGAGCGCAACGCCGCCCTGGTGCAGTTTGCCGATGAAGCCATGAAACAGGGTATGGCCCTGCACGCGAAAATCGCCGGGATTGCCGGGAATTCGTGGGCACTGCGGTTCCATGACCAGATCTCCAGCCAGATGGAGCGTTACCGGCACTTCACCAACAGCACGCAGGCACGTCGGGACCAGGCCCTGGCACAGCACCGGATCCTGGTGGACGCGGTGGCGGCCGGCAAGCCCGAAAAGGCCGCCAAGCTCGCCTTCGACCACGTCATGGGTGCCCGGGACGCGGCGGTGCGTGCCATCACGGGCGGCAAACCCGTCACCTCATGATTGGTGAACTCGGACGCCGCTCGGCCGCAACCCTCCTCACGCATTCCGCCCTGATCCAGGCGGTAACCTTCCTGGTCCGGCCGGCCGCGACTTACCGGGCGCTCGAGCTGGATGTTCCCGGCTTCGCGCTGGGTCTGCTCGCCGCCAGCTACGCAGTGTTTCCCCTGTTGCTCGCCGTCCCCACGGGTGGACTGGTGGACCGCCTGGGTGAGCGCCGGCTGATGGCGATCGGGTCCGGGGTGGTTCTTGCCTGCTCTGTTTTCCTGCTGCTGTGGGGGTCGTCGATCGTGACCCTGGTCATCGGCACCGCTTTCCTCGGTGCCGGCCAACTTGCCTGTGTGGTCGGGCAGCAGGCGGTGGTGGCCAACAACGCTGCTTCGTCCAGGATGGACTCTGCCTTCGGCTACCTGACCTTCGCGGCATCGCTGGGGCAGGCCCTGGGGCCGTTGGCGATTTCCCTGGTGGGAGGCGCCTCAGTCCGCCCCGACACCCAGGCCATCTTCTTCCTGTCCGCCTGCATGAGCCTGGTGCTTTTCGTGGCCACTTTCGGCGTATCGGCCAAGGTCAGCGGCGGCAAAAGGAAAGCAGTTGCTGGCGATGGTGACGTCGGCAAAGGCGGCGTTTTTTCGCTGCTGAAGACACCCGGTGTCGCACGGGCTTTGGCCACCAGCGCCACCGTCCTGGCCGTGGTGGACCTGACCATGGTCTACCTCCCGGCGCTCGGTTCCGAGCGCGGGCTCAGTGCGGCAACGGTGGGCCTGATGCTCACCACTCGCGCCGTGTTCTCCATGGTCTCCCGGCTCTTGCTGGGCCAGATGGCCCGGAAGCTGGGGCGCATGCGGTTGTTGGTGTTCAGCCTGGCGTTGTCCACGGCAGCACTTTCCGCGGCGGCGATTCCCATGCCGGTGTGGCTGCTGTTTGTGGTCATGGCTGTCCTGGGTTTGGGGCTCGGCATCGGCCAGCCCCTCACCATGTCCTGGCTTTCGGCACAGGCCCCGGCGGGGCAGCGCGGCCGTGCGCTGGCCCTGCGGCTGGCCGGCAACAGGGTAGGGCAGGTGGTGCTGCCCAGCGCGATCGGCGTCGTTGCGGCCGGGCTCGGTGCAGGAGGAGTCTTCCTGGCGTCGGCAGCGGTCGTGGGCGGGACGCTCGTGCTGCTGCGCGGTGTGCGCCTGGACGGTTAGGGCTGGCTGCTGCGGCGGGATCCCGGCGAGGGCGGTTCAGGACGCCGAGCGGGTGTCGAACGCCGCGGCTGATTCCCGTAGCAGGCGTGCGACGGTGTCCACCGGGGTGCTGGTTGACCGCCGCCGGTCGAACCGTCGCAGGACGATGCGACGGGTTCCGAGTCCGGGGACATCCAGGACGTCCACCCCGTCATGGCTGACGCCGCTCAACGCCAAGGTGGGCACGATCGCAATACCCTCGCCCGCGGCTACGAGCGCGAGAGCGGTCAGCGTTTCCTGGTACTGGTGCGCAGTATCCATCTGGGCGCCCGTTGACTGACGGAGCCGGCCGAGCACCGCAGCGTTGGCGGCTGTCGGCTCGACGCCGAGCCACGGAAGTGGCAGCCGGGCAAGGTCGATGTTCTCGGTGGTGAGCAGGGCACCCGAGGGAACCACCAGCTTCCAAGGCTCATCAAGCAGTGGTTCCTCGGTCATTCCGGCGGAGAGCGAACGCTGCTCGGCCGTCGTCGAATCGAGCTCGACCACGACCGCGTCGAGCTGGCGCTGGCGGAGCAGCCGCATGAGGGCCGGAAAATCGTCCTCGACGATCCGGATCTGCAATTGCGGGTACTGGGTGCGCCACTCGGGCAGGCGCGGGATCACCACCGTCCGGACAAAGCTGGTGAATCCGCCCACGCGCACGATTCCTGCAATTTTGGCCCCGCCTTCGATGCGGGCGCGAGCAACGCTGAGTGCACGTTCAATCTCCTCCCCGGCTTCCGCTACAGCCAGGCCAGCGGGTGTCAAAACTGAGCCTTTGGGTGTGCGCACCACCAAGGCGTGGCCCGTCTCGTCTTCCAATTTGTTGAGCTGCTGTGAGACGGCCGATGGGCTGATTCCCAGCTCGTCGGCCGCGGCCAGCACCCCGCCCGTGCGCGCAATCGCAAGAAGCACGCGCAGCCTGCGCGGATCGATGTCCATGTTAAGTAGTTCTAAACCATGTCTTCAGTGGAATGCAATTGCTCTAAAGGTGCGCCGTACTCATAATTGCTGTTGAAACGACAGGCTTATAGGGACATCCGGGCCTTCCAAAACACACCTAGCCCATGATCTACACTCCGCCCGGCGGATGGCAGCAGGGCGCCACTTCTGAAAGGACATCATGGAACTGCTGTGGGAAATTGCAGGTTGGTCGGGGGCAGTTCTGATCCTGTCGGCATACCTGTCTGTCTCCATGGGCTGGTTGAAGGCCGGCAAGCGCTTCCAGGTGGCCAACCTCATCGGCGCATGTGCCTTCATCGTCAATGGTGCGGTCCACGAAGCGTGGCCCTCGGTGGTCACGAACGTTGCCTGGTGCCTTATTTCGGCCATCGCGATTCTTCGCATGAGGGCCACGCAGGAGTCGCCGGTGGCCGCAGTTGAGGCGCCGCAGGTGCAATTTCCCGGCGTCCCTGACACAACCGGCCAAATCGCTGTTGTCGAGGCAATTACTTATGCCGTCCATGGCGACGTCGCCGGACGCGCGGCTGAGTGCCAGGCAAGCCTGCGTGACGGGCGGCCAGCGGATTCGGCACTCCTCAGTAGCGCCGCGGGGAAGTGCTAGCGACGGAGAGTCACAAAACGCCGAAGCGGGGCCTGGAAGCGGTCTAAACGAGCGGCCAGGGGTAGCGCATACCGGTGCGGTCAACCGGCAGCACCCCTGCGCGGAGCAGGCGCCGCACGCGGCGCTGCAAAGCGGTGACCTCGTCGACGTCGAGGAGCTCGGCCACGTCGGGAGGCGCGGCCCCTGCCAGCGGAGCGATGTCCTCGAGCAGGGCATCCGGGACGGGCTCACCGGCGAAATCCCAGATCACGGTACGCAGTTTGAAGCCGGACGAGAAGCACAGCCCGTGGTCGATGCCCCACACGCGGCCGTCGTCGCCGCGCAGCACGTGGCCGCTTTTGCGGTCGGTGTTGTTGGTGATGTAGTCGAACAGCGCGATGCGGGCCAGCTCGCGGTGGGTTTCGGGGGCGTCAGCGAACAGGGTGAAGTAATGCTCCTGGAAGTCGCACTCGATGAACCACTGCAGCGAGCCGACCCCCAAAGGAGCCTCCTCCCGGATCACCGTCGGCGGCACCAGGCCCCACCCCAGCGACTCGCTGAGCAGGTAGGCTGCGCGCTCCCGCCGGTAGAGGCCGGGCTCGAAATCGAACAGCGGCTTTTCCCCGGCCTCGGGCTTGTAGACCGCGTACGCGGCGTCGTCCGCCCGCGAGACCTGGACGAGGAACGTCTCGTTGCTGCTGCGCGGGATGCGTCCGATCAGCTCGATGCTGCCCTGCGTGAGCAGGCCCAGTTCCCTACCGGACATAGGCTGGCCCAACTCACTGCCCCCTCAGCCCGCTCAGCGGTTCCGCGGTCGAATTCACCATCAGCACGGCGGGCGCCTGACCCTCCACAAACGAGATGGCCGACACCGAACCCGGGCTGATGACGATCCGCTGGAAAAGGTCCAGGGGTTGGCCCAAAGAGTGGGCGACGGCGGCCTTGATGGGATCGGCGTGCGAGAAACACACCACGACGCCCCCAACGTGGGCAGTTCGCAGTGCCTCCAGCGTTCCGACCATCCGCGCCTGCAATTCCGTGAAGCTCTCGCCATTCGGGAAACGGAAGGTCGACGGGCTGTGCTGGACGGTCTTCCACTCCGGCAGCGCGGCGACGTCCGCCAGAGCAGCCCCCGTCCAGTCGCCGAAATCGCATTCGAGCAGGCCGTCGTCGTGCTTCACATCCCGTCCTGTCCGGGCCGCCGTCGGCTCCGCCGTCTCGCAGGCGCGCTCCAGCGGCGAGGAATAGACGGCGTCGACCGGAAGGTCCGCGAGGCGCTCCGCGACCCGGTCAGCCTGGGCACGGCCGCGGTCTGAAAGATGCAGCCCCGGTGCCCGCCCCGGCAGCACCCTGCCGGTCGTCGGCGTCTCCCCATGGCGCACCAAAAGGAGGAGCGTTCCCGGCGGACCCGGCGGCGGCCCCGATGGAGGTGCCGGCGACGCCGGCGGCATGACTGCAGTCATCAGATTCCAAGCGTAGCGGCAGGGGTCCCCCGCCCGAGCTTGCGAGGGATGGGGAAGTCGCGGAGCGGTAGGGGGTGCCATGGCCCGGCGCGAGGTCTACCGTAGAGGAGTGAGCGATCGCCCCGATATCTTCACTGTTGGTGAACTGCGTGCCTCCGGCCACGTGCACAAGGACCTGCGCCGCGAAATCCGCGACAACCTGCTCGCCGCGCTCGCGGCCGGCCGTGATCCCTGGCCCGGAATGTTCGGCTTCAGCCGGACCGTCCTGCCCCAGCTCGAGCGGGCCCTTCTGGCCGGGCACGACGTCGTCCTGCTCGGCGAACGGGGGCAGGGCAAAACACGGCTGCTGCGCACCCTGGCCGGGCTGCTGGACGAGTGGTCGCCGGTGATTGAGGAATCGGAACTCAACGAACACCCGTACGAACCCATCACGGAGCACTCCCGCGCCCGCGCCCTCACCGAGGGGGACCGGCTGCGGGTAGCATGGCGCCATCGCTCCGAACGGTACGTCGAAAAGCTCGCGACGCCGGACACCTCCGTCGCCGACCTGATCGGCGACATCGACCCGATGCGGGTGGCCGAGGGCCGCCGGCTCGGCGACCCGGAAACCATCCACTACGGCCTGGTTCCGCGCTCCAACCGCGGAATCATCGCCATCAACGAGCTGCCCGACCTCGCCGAGCGCATCCAGGTCTCGATGCTGAACGTGATGGAGGAACGCGACATCCAGATCCGCGGCTACGTGCTGCGGCTGCCGCTGGACGTTCTCGTCGTCGCGTCCGCCAACCCGGAGGACTACACGAACCGCGGCCGGATCATCACGCCGCTGCGGGACCGCTTCGGCGCCGAGATCCGCACCCACTACCCGATCGAGCTCGACGACGAGGTGGCCGTCATCCGGCAGGAAGGCCAGCTGGTGGCCGGCGTCCCGCCCGTCATCCTGGAAATCCTGGCCCGCTACACCCGGGCGCTGCGCCAGTCCCCGGCGATCAACCAGACCTCCGGGGTTTCCGCTCGGTTCGCCATTGCGGGTGCCGAAACCGTCGCCGCGGCTGCCCTTCGCCGGGCCAGTGTGCGCGGCGAGGACGAGGCCGTGGCCCGGATCATCGACCTGGACGCGGCGGTGGAAGTCCTCGCGGGCAAGATTGAGTTCGAGTCCGGCGAGGAAGGGCGTGAACAGGACATCCTGGACCATCTCCTGCGCATGGCCACCGCAGAGGCCGTGCGGGCGCACTTCCACGGCATCGACATGGGCGAACTCGTGGCCGCGCTCGACGGCCACACCACAGTGACCACCGGGGAACTGGTCACCGCGCGGGAGTTCCTGCAGAACCTCCCCTCCCTCAACGGCTCCGGCCTTTACGACGAAATCAGTGAGCGCCTGGGTGCGACGAACGACGGGCAGCGGGCCGCCGCCGTCGAACTGGCATTGGAAGGCCTTTACCTCGCCCGCCGGATCGCCAAGGAGTCCGACGACGAGGAGACAATTTACGGCTAACAAGCCGCTCAGCCACGCTAGAGGAGGGCCCATGAGCGTGCACAACCGGTCCAGGTACAGCCGGTACAGGGGCGGACCTGACCCGCTCGCCCCGCCGGTGGACCTGGCGGAAGCCCTCGACGCCGTCGCCGAGGACGTGATGGCCGGCTACTCGCCCCGGCACGCCCTGCAGGAGTTCCTGCGGCGCGGCGGCAGAAGCAGGGAGGGCCTCGACGACCTCGCCGGCCGCGTCCAGCAGCGGCGCAAGGACCTTCTGGGCCGGCACAAGCTGGACGGCACCCTCAACGAAGTCCGGAAACTGCTGGACACCGCGGTGCTGGAGGAGCGCAAACAGCTGGCCCGCGACGCCATGATGGACAACACCGACCGCGCCTTCCGGGAGATGCAGCTGCAGAACCTGCCCCGGTCCACGGCGGCGGCGGTCAACGAACTGGCCTCCTATGACTGGCAGTCGAGCACCGCCCGGGAAGCCTACGAACGGATCAAGGACCTGCTGGGCCGCGAGGTCCTGGACCAGCGGTTCGCCGGCATGAAGCAGGCACTCGAGAACGCCACCGATGAGGACCGCGCGGCCGTCAGCGAGATGCTGCAGGACCTCAACGGGCTGCTCGACAAACACCGGCGCGGCGAGGACACCGATGCGGACTTCCAGAACTTCATGGCCAAGCACGGCCAGTTCTTTCCGGAGAATCCGCAATCGGTCGAGGAACTGATCGACGCCCTGGCCCAGCGCGCGGCAGCAGCCCAGCGGATGCTGCAGTCCATGTCCCGGGAGCAGCGGGAGGAGCTGATGAACCTTTCCGCCCAGGCGTTCGGCTCGCCCGAGCTTATGGCACAGCTGGGCCAACTCGATGCCAACCTGCAAGCCTTGCGCCCCGGCGAGGACTGGAGCGGCTCCGAACGCTTTGAGGGGGAGGAGGGGCTCGGACTCGGCGACGGCACCGGCGTGCTGCAGGACCTCGCCGAGCTGGACGAGCTGTCCGAGCAGCTCTCCCAGTCCTACAACGGCTCTCGCCTGGACGACCTGGATCTGGACGCGCTGGCCCGCCAGCTCGGGCAGGATGCCGCCGTGACGGCACGCACCCTCGCTGAAATCGAGAAGGCAATGCACGACGGCGGGTACCTCCAGCGCGGGGCCGATGGCGACCTCCGGTTGTCACCGCAGGCCATGCGGCGGCTGGGGCGGGCGCTGCTGCGGGACACCGCCAAGCAGCTTGCCAGCAGGCAGGGGCGCCGGGACACGCGTGTTGCCGGGGCGGCCGGGGACCAGACCGGCTCCAGCCGCCAGTGGGAGTTCGGCGACGCCGAGCCCTGGGACGTCACCCGGACCATCACCAACGCGATCCGCCGGACGATTGCCGACGGCGGCGATCCGGCCCGCGGACTGCGCCTCGCCGCGGATGACATCGAGGTGGCGGAGACCGAGGCGCGCACCCAGGCAGCCGTGGTCCTGCTCGTGGACGTGTCCTTCTCGATGGCCGCCCAAGGACGCTGGGTGCCCATGAAACGCACCGCGCTCGCCCTGCACCACCTAATTTCAACGCGTTTCCGCGGCGACCGGCTGCAGCTGATCACGTTCGGCCGCTACGCGCAGACCATGGACATCGGCGAGCTCACGGCCTTGCCGGCCTTCCGGGACAAGGGAACCAATCTGCACCACGGCTTGCTGCTGGCCGGCCGGTTCTTCCGCAAGCACCCCTCGATGCAGCCGGTCCTCCTGGTGGTGACCGACGGCGAACCAACCGCGCACCTGCTGGCCGACGGTGAGACCTGGTTCGACTACCCGCCGGACCCGGAGACCATCCGGGTTACCGTGGCCGAACTGGACCGCCTGGGGCGTGCCGGCACGCAGGCCACGTTCTTCCGGCTCGGCAGCGACCCCGGCCTGGAACGGTTCGTCCAGCGGATGGCCCGCCGGATTGGTGGCCGGGTGGTGGCACCCGAGACCGGGGACCTGGGCGCTGCCGTGGTGGGGGAGTACCTTCGCGCCCACTTCCGCGGCCGCCCCTACGGCGACGCCGACTGGGTCAAGTAGAAGGCTGTTCGGCGCTAACCCACAGCGCACGACGGCGCGGTTAGTTGCCCCGCTAGACTCGCCTGCATGGGGGAAGACAACACATCCGGGGAACGTAAGCCAAACAAGCCCGCCCGCGTATCTGCCGCCGTGCTGCCCGCGGTGGGCCTCGTCGCGGTGCTGGTGGGTTGCCTCGTCGCCTGGAGCAACGCGAGTGCCAGCGTTGGCTGGTTCGCCTACGCGCCGCTGAGCAACCAGGTCTTCTTGGGCAGCGGCGTGGCCTTCGTAAGTCAGGGGACGCAGATCGGCCTGGCAGTAGCAGTCACCGGCCTGCTCGTCCTGGCATTCTGGGCCGGTCTCAGAATCGGCAGAAGAGCCAACACGACGAATCAGTAACCCGCTTGAACTGAGGAGCGGATAGACCGTCGGGCCCACGCTCAGTCACCGTTGTCGGGGACAACGAAAGATTAAAAATCCAATTTTGCTAAAACGCTTGATCAAACTCTGGCCGGGGGTTAGATTACTCATGATCAAACGCTTAAGCAGAATGGACGTCAGCGCCGATGAAACGCTCAGCCTTCTTCCAACCCACCGATGGATGGGTCGGAGACCTTATCCCCTTCGAGAAGGACGGGGAGTTCTGGCTCTTCTACCTTCACGAGGTCCGGGCAGACCCGAAGCCGGGAACCTCGTGGAACCTTGTCACCACCAAAGACCTCACGCAGTTTGAGGACCAAGGCGTTTCCCTAAGGCACGGAAGTGAAACGGACCTGGATTTCAACGCCTACACGGGCAGCGTCGTCGTCGATGAAACCGGCATCCACCATCTGTTCTACACAGGCCAAAACCCGCGCAACGTCGGACCGGACGGTGCGCCCCTTCAGCTCGTCATGCACGCCACGAGCACAGATGGCATGCAGACCTGGGCGAAGCACCCGGAACTCACCTTCGGCGCCCCGGACGGCTACGAGTCCGGCGACTGGCGGGATCCCTTCGTCTTCCGGGACGAGGCCGCGGGCCAATGGCGGATGCTGCTGGCGGCCCGGCACTCCACCGGGCCGGAACGTCGGCGCGGTGTCATTGCCCAGTGCGTCTCCAGCGACTTGATGACCTGGCAGCACACCGAACCGTTCTGGGACCCGCGCCGCTACATCACCCAAGAATGCCCGGACGTCTTCTCCTGGGGCGACTGGTGGTACCTGGTCTACTCGGAGTTCTCCGAATCCTTCACCACCCGGTACCGCATGGCCAAGAGCCCCGACGGCCCCTGGAGCGTACCGACCCTGGACACCATCGACGGCCGCGCCTTCTACGCATCCAAGACCGCCGAACGCGACGGACGCCGCTTCTTTTTCGGCTGGATCGCCAGCAAGGAAGGCAACACCGATGACGGGCCCTGGCAGTGGGCCGGCACGATGTCGGTCCTGGAGGCCCGGCAAAACCCCGACGGAACCCTGGGATTCGCCTTGGCCGACGAACTCGTGGACAGCTTCTGGGAGGACGTCCCGGTATCCCTGACAAGCGGGCTGCCGATACGACTGGAAGTACCAGACGGGTACACCGCCATCGTCTCCGACGAAGAACTGCCCGGCCAGTTCTACGCCTCGGCAGTACTCGACATCGGCCCCAACACCACCGAATGCGGTCTGCTGCTGCGCTCAAGCCAGGACGGGGACCAGTCCTACGTTCTGCGCCTCGAACCGAAGCGCGGCCGCATGGTGTTCGACCGGTGGCCGCGGAAAGTCACCGGCGACGCGCAATGGCATGTCTCCGGGGACATTCCGTACGACGTCGAACTGGAGCGCCCCTGCGACCTGACTCCCGGGGAGCACACCCTCGAACTCGTCGTGGACGGGGACCTGTGCGTCGCCGTTTTGGATCGGCAGGTCGCCCTCAGCACCAGGATCTACGACCTGCCGGCGGGGCGGATCGGCGTCTTCGCCGGGGAGGGGTCCGCAACTCTTACCGAACTTCAGATACGCAAGCGCACAGACACCTAAACACTCACAGCACTTTCGGCTCGAATCAAAGGAGATTTATCCCATGAAGAAGCTATTCCGAACAGCCGCCGTGGCAGCGGCCGCAGCCCTCGCTCTGGCCGGATGCGGCAGCGGAGCAGCCAGTGACCCTTCCAACGTCAGTCCCACCGGGGAAGTCAAGCCCCGTGAGATTTCGTGGCTGCTGTCCCGGCCGGCCGACGGGGCCGTCATCAACATCATGAAGAAGATCGCGGACGACTACGCCAAGGACCACCCGGGCTTCTCGCTCAACCTGATCACGACGCCGGACAGGCCCTCCTACATCCAGAAGCTTGAGACCCTGGCCGCCGCGAACAAGCTTCCCGAGCTCTTCGACACCGACGCCACACCCTTCGCCCAGCAGCTGGCCAAACAGGGCAAGATGGTCGACGCCGAAAAGCTGCTCAAATCCCTTGGCGTCTACGACAGCTACCGGCCCAGCGCGCTGGACTACCAGCGCTTCGACGACGGGTCCCTGAACATGATTCCGTTCCAGTTCGAGCTGGAGTTTATTTGGTACAACAAGGCCCTGCTGCAGAAGGCGGGAGTGTCCGCCCCGAAGTCCCTCGATGACCTCCCCGCCATGTGCACTGCCCTGCGCAACGCCGGCATCACCCCTATCGCCATCGATGGCCAGGACCAATGGCCTCTGGAGCGGTATGTCGCCTACCAGCCGTTCCGTGAAGGCGGACCGGATTTCATCCAGAAGCTCAAAAAGGGCGAAGCAAAGTTCTCTGACCCCGCGGGCCAGAAGACCGTCGAGTGGCTGGCTTCGCTCGGGAAGGCCAAGTGCTTCCAGGACGGATTTTCCTCACAGGGGTACTCCGACGCCCAGAACCAGTTCACCTCCGGTCAGGCAGCGATGTACAACATCGGCACTTGGGAACTGCCCAGCCTGGCAACAGACAAGCTGAACCCCTCAGTGCGGGATGACATCGACTTCTTCACCCTCCCGACCACTGAAGGATCAGTCACTGCAGCCAACGAATTCGTCTCCCCGTCCGGTATCGGCATGGCAGTCAATTCCAAGACATACGACCCGCTCGTGAGCGACTTCCTGAAGTTTGCGCTGGAGAAGTACCCGTCCGAATACGCGGCCACCGGTGCACTTTCGCCGACTACAAACGTAGAGACAGCCGTGCCGGCCAACGCCACCCCCCTGTACAAGAAGGCCCTGGACATGGCCAACGACCTCGGGGACAAGCAGGCCATGCCGTGGGACACCCAGCTCGACCCCACAACCAACGGCAGGCTGCAGCAGGAGCTCGTGCTCCTGGTCCAGGGCAACATCACGCCCGAACAGTTCACCAGCACGATGGACAGCACCATCGCGCAAAACGCCCCGAAGTTCTTCAAGTAATCACAGCGGTGGGGGCTACGGCCCCCACCCGAAAGGCCTAGCCATGCTTCCCAATAGGTCACGACTCTCTGTCCTGGTCTTCCTGCTCCCACCCTTGCTGCTTTACGGCGTCGCGGTGCTGTTCCCCATCATGCAGTCGCTGTTCCTGAGTTTCTTCTCCTGGAACGGCATCAGCGACATGGAGTTCGTGGGGCTCGCCAACTATGTGCGGATGCTCACCGGAGACGACATCTTCTGGCGCTCCTTCTTCAACGCCCTCGGATATCTCGCCATCTGCCTGGTCCTGCAGCTCGGCGGCGCCCTGCTCGTGGCCAGCCTCCTCACCTCCATGCGCCGCGGCCGCGAGCTCATCAAAACTCTCTACCTCCTGCCGGCAGTGATCTCAACCGTGGCAATCGCGTTCCTGTTCGTGCGCATCTACTCGATCGAACCGGTCGGCCTGCTCAACCAGCTCCTGCACTGGATCGGCCTCGGTGCCCTGGAACGTCCCTGGCTCTCGGACATCCACACCGTTCTCGCCGCAGTATCGGCGCCCGAGGGCTGGCGCTTCACCGGCCTTTACATGCTCATCATCTACGCGGCGTTGCTGTCTGTCCCGCAGGAACTTGAGGAGGCAGCCCGCCTCGACGGCGCGTCGCGGTGGCAACTGTTCACCAAGATCCGCTTCCCGCACATCATGCCCGTCTGGATCACCACCACGATCATGGCCACGACCTACGGCCTGCGCGGATTCGACATCCCGTACCTCATGACCAACGGCGGCCCCGGCCAGTCCTCGGAGTTGCTGACCACGTACATGTACAAGACGGCATTCACGAGCACCGACTTCGGTTACGCCAGTACCATCGCCGTATTCATCGTCGTCGAGTGCCTGGTTGCCGTAGGACTCATCCTCTTCATGCTCAAACGAAAGGCGGACGCATGACCGCGCCAGCAGCTCCGATCACACGGCCCACCACCGTCATGCCAGACAGCCAGCCGCCGCTCCGCAGGCGACGCAAGCCCAGCCTCCACGGCACGCTGTCAAAGGTGATCATCGCCCTTATCGTCATCGTGCAGGTCTACCCGCTGGCCTGGCTGTTCATCACCAGCCTGCGCACAGAACACGACTTCGCCACCGGCGACCCCTTCGCACTCCCGAAGGCGATCACCTTCGAAAACTACGCCCGTGCTTTCGAGACCGGCAATCTCGGAATGAACATCCTCAACAGTTTCATCGTCACGATGGGCGCCAACCTCCTGATTGTGCTCCTGGGAATGATGGCCGCTTACGCCCTCCAGGTCCTGGGCTTCCGCTTCAGCAAGATTGTCCGCAGCCTGTTCCTGATCGGCATCATCGTGCCCGTGCAGATCGCCCTGGTACCGCTCTTCATCGACTACTCAACCATCAACCTGCTCGACACCTACCCATCGATGATCATCCCCCTGGCCGGCTTCGCCCTGCCGATGTCGATCTACCTCTTCTCCTCGTTCTTCGAATACATCCCCAGGGAAACGTACGAGGCGGCGTCACTCGACGGAGCCGGGCCCTACCGGATCTTCGGACTCATCACCTTGCCCCTCTCGGTGAACACTGTCGTGACGGTCGTGCTGGTCAACAGCATCTTCATCTGGAACGACTTCATCTTCGCCAACACCTTCGTCCTCTCCGAGGAACTTAAGACCATCCCGCTGGGCCTGCAGAACTACATCGGAGCCATGGGCAAGACCGACTGGACAGCCACGTTCGCCGCCGTCTGCGTCACCATCACCCCGCTGCTGCTGGTCTTCCTCGTGCTCAACAAGGCCATGATCCAAGGCCTTGAGAGCGGGGCGAGCAAAGGATGACGGCAAGAACAGACGGATATACTCCTGACGGAGGACACATGATTTCGCAGGAGAATAGTTCGGTCACGCCATCGGGGGCGGCTGCCCCGCTGGAACGTCCCCCACGCCCTCAACCCGTCACCCTCCGGCAAGTTGCCGAGGCCGCCGGTGTCTCCACTGCCACCGTTTCCCTGGTCGTGAACAAGAAGAAGGCCGCACGGATTTCCGACGAGACCCGCAAGCGGGTGCGGGACGCGATCCGGGACCTGGGTTACCGGCCAAATGCCATGGCGCAAACCCTGGTCAGCGGCAGTTCCCGCTTCATCGGCCTGGTCGCCGACGCCATCGCCACCACCCCTTTCGCCGGCCAGATCATCCACGGCGCCCAGGATGAGGCCTGGAAGCACGGCTACGCCCTTCTCATCGCCAATACCGAAGGCAACCGCGAACTTGAGACGGACGCGATTGCGATGATGCTCGAGTACAAGGTCCGCGGCATTCTTTACTCGACCTGGTTCCACCGGGCCACGGACGTGCCGGCATCTCTTCGGGAATCGGACTTCGTCCTCGTCAACTGCTTTTCTGCCGAATCCGGCGCCCGGGCTGTCGTCCCGGATGAAATACAAGGCGGACGTTCAGCTACGGAAATCCTGCTGAAGCACGGCCACCGCCGAATCGCGTTCATCAATGCCACCATTCCCGCCCCGGCAAAGGACGGACGACTCCAGGGCTACAAGGAAGCGCTGGAAGCCGAAGGCATTCCGTTCGATGCGGGCCTGGTCCTGGAAGCCTATCCAGATCAGGAAGGCGGGTACGGAGCGACCGAGGAACTCCTCAAACGCGATGTCACGGCCGTGTACTGCTACAACGACCGAATGGCGATGGGGCTATACGACGGACTACGCGAGCGCGGGCTCGCCATACCGGACGACATTGCAGTGGTGGGATTCGACAACCAGGAAGTCATCGCCGCCCACCTCCGGCCTCCACTTTCCACCGTATCTCTACCCCACTACGAACTGGGCGCGGCCGGAGTGAGAATGCTTCTGGGCCTTGAAGAAGCACAGGCCGCTGCCCCCACAAAGATCCACTGTCCCACGGTGGAACGGAACTCGGTACGGGCACTGGCCCCCGCTTAGCCACCACCCCGGGCCTCGCATCCGAGGGTGGCTGGTCGGCGCTGTAGGTTTTTGCTGCGTTCTCCAGCGGAAACCCGGCGAGGCTTGTAAATCCTCATTGTGGTGACCGCCCAACTGGGCCACCATGATGCTATGAACGCTGAAACGCCAAAGGCGGCGGAGTTGAGCCTTCCCCAGGCTTTCCTCCTTCTGGCTACGAACGATAAGAACGGCAAACCTGAAGTGCCCTTGTTCGCACTCAGGACCACGGTGGCAGGGGCGATACTGGCCGAGCTGGACCTGCTCGGCGCGGTCGGGTTGCAGGGGAAATATGTCAGGGCTACCGGCACCGACCCGACGACGGAGTTCCAGCACGAACTGGAGCTCATCCGCGGTAAATCGCGGCCCCGCACTCCCAAATGGTGGGTCTCCGTACTGGACAGCCGCGCCGAAGTGCAGAGCGTCTACGAGGGAATGGCATCACTGGGCATCGTGGAACATGTCGGTGAAAAGCACCTGGGCCGGTTCCGGCCCGTGCGGTACCCGCACAAGGACCACGCTCCGGAGGCAGCCCTCCTGGAAAAGATCGAGGCCGCGCTCAGCGGTGCGCCGGCCGATCTCGAAGCGCCTGATTCCGAGGCCTCTGATGCTGAGTCGACTGATTCCACGAAGCCTGGTGCCGGGACCCCTGATGCCAAGCCTGCTTCCAAAGGGCCCGATGTCAGGACCACAGTGCTGATCGCCCTGCTTCAGGCAGCCGGACTGCTCGGCAAGCTCTTCCCGGCAGCAGACCTCACCCGGGCAAGTGAGCTGGCGAGGGACTACTGGCCCACCCGCGCCGCGGAGGACGAACTTCGCCTGACCCGACTGGCCGAAGAAGAAGCCGCAACCTTGTGATGCTGACTTAAGGTCACCCTTAGGACCCAGGAGCGAATGACTCTAATCGGGCCGGATCAGATGAGGCCGAGCTCGGCGAAGGCGGCAACGAGCCCTTCCTGACGGGGAGGAGCGGCCGTGCGGTCGGCAAGCGCCACCAGCTCCGGGAGTGATCCTTCGATGGCGATACCGACGCCTGCGTAGGCGATCATTTCCAGGTCGTTGGCGCCGTCGCCCACCGCAATCGTGTCCGCCTGGGCGATGCCCAGATGGGCGGCGACGGCCGCGACGCCGTCGGCCTTGCTGATTCCGCGCTGGTACAGTTCCCCCGCATGCCGGCCCTCGTCGGCCACCGAATTGGCCACCACTGCAATGGCCCCGCCGATTTCCCAGACCAAGCTCTCCATTGCAACGGGGGAGTCAAACACGGAGACCTTGGCGAACGGCACGTCGGCACGGTTGGAGCTGGTTCGCACTGCCCGGAGGATGTCGGACGAACCTACCGGGCCTTCGGGTGCCTGTTCGAAATGGGCGTCAAGGATGGCCCGCAAGCGTTCCAGCGCTGCGGGTGGTACGTGCAGCGCCTCCTGCGCTTCCAGGACATATACGGCGTCGTGAGCGTCGAGCGCCCGGACCGTCCTGGCCGCAAGGTCCGCCGGAAAGCGCCGGTCCACGAGGACCATCCCGGCCACCTCGGCGTAGGCGCCGGCGCTGGCCACGAGGCCGTCGAAACCAGCGGCGAGGATGCTCGGGGGCAACATTGAAACCGGGCGCCCCGTGCAAAGGAAGACCCGGTGTCCGGCCTTCCGCGCCGCCTGTACAGCCCGCACATGGCCTTCGGGTACGACGCCGTAGTCCGCGTACGTGCCGTCCACGTCAAGGAAGACAGCCCGGACAGTTCCAGTGGTGCTCGGCGTTGCGCTCATGCTCCCGGATCATACCCATCCGCAACATCCCGACCTAACGGGTACCTGATCACGACGCCTGCGCCCAGGGACGACCGAGGGCGCCCCCACCTGCTCCCGGGGATCTGAACTATATTCGGACAACGGAAATGACGGATTGCATCGCAGGAAGGCGGACCTCTAAATGGCGGGAATGCCACCAGCCACGGTGGAAGTAAATGAGGCGGTAGTCCAGTGCCTCGTCCGGGACCAGCGGCCCGACCTCGGCGATCGTCCCTTGGCGCGGGTTGCGAACGGCTGGGACAACGCGACCTTCCGGCTCGGCGACGACCTCGCCGTCCGGCTGCCGCGCAGGGCGGAGGCTGTTTCGCTGATACTGCACGAGCTGCGCTACCTTCCCGACATAGCCCGCCGCTCCCCGGTTGCGGTTCCTGTCCCCGTCCATGCAGGCCAGCCGACGTCGGACTTTCCGTGGCCGTGGAGCATCGTGCGGTGGGTCCCCGGAGCCGCCGCGGCCGACGTTGGCCCGGCAGGCCGCGGGCCGGCCGCTCAAGGCGTGGCCGATTTCCTCCTGTCCCTCCACGTGCCCGCCGAATCCGGCGTCCCGGTGAATCCTTTCCGCGGCGTGCCGCTGACGGACCGTGATTCCGCGCTGGTGGAACGGCTCGGGGACCGCGAACGCTACCCGCAGGCAGCGGCGTTGAGAGCGTTGTGGGCGCAGGCCTGTGCCGCCAAAGCCTGGGATGGTCCGGCCATGATGCTCCACGGGGACCTTCACCCGGGAAATATCCTGCTGGCCGACAACGGCTCGTTGGCCGGCGTCATCGATTTCGGCGACGTCGGGGCAGGGGACCCGGCGGTCGATCTTGCGGTGGGGTGGCTGATGTTCGACGCCGGCGCCCGCCACCGCTTCATGGACGCCTTTGGTGCCGCAGTGGACAGCGACACCTGGACGCGGGCCCGGGGCTGGGCCCTCATCCTGTCCACCGCCATGCTGAGCAACTCCGACGACAATCCGCGGATGTTCTCCGTGGGAGAGTTCGGGATCAGGCAGATCCTGGAAGGCTGACTGTGCCACTCTGATGCCGGCGAAAATTGTCAGTGCCTCCTGTCATGCTGTGGGTATGGACGGCAAAGCAGTTGCGGAGACGTTGGAGGCCATGGCGGCCTCCCTTGTTGCTCTGGCTGCATGTGCCCGTCGCGGGGCCGGGAATGTGGCTTCGAGTCCCAACCCTCTTCAGGACGAAGCGGACGCATGCCTGGACGGTATGACTGCGGCGGGCAGTATGGAAGCCATGATGGCTGCGCTGAAAGTGCACTTCGCCGACGGATACGCCCACGCTGCCGCGGCCATGGC
>NZ_JBFUKK010000028.1:0-43653 GCF_056400885.1 Arthrobacter sp. P4_H3 | reverse complement strand
GCTGCGGTCCACGGCCCCGGCCGACACGATCTGCAGGTACTCGACGGCCCGGGAGATCTCCTCGACCGTGTCGGCGAAGTCCGCGGCCTCGCGGAAGCCGAGCAGCGCGGCGTCGTCGACCGCCGTCGAACTCAAGGTCCTGAGCAGCTCAAGGCACCGCGCCAGCTCACCGGACCCGCCGTCGGACGCTGCTTCAAGAGGATGCTGGGGTGCCGCGGGGACACTGCGCAGGCCCCGGCCGCGCGCGGCTGGCGTTTGAAGTGAAGGAAGCTGAACAGCAGCAGCATCAGCGGGCAGCTCGGCCCACCGCAACGCCCCTCCTGATGCAGAATCCCCCATGGCTTCCATGAACTAAGTCTGCCGCGGGGGTCAGACATTTAAAGGCTAGCCGCTAGGGCAGCGGAACCCGCCAGCCGTGTCAGCCCAACTTCGGCGCCAGCCGCCCGGATCCCCTCGGCACTAGACTTCCCTCATGGCCGTCTACCTCGATCCGCCGCTCTGGCCAGCCCACGGAACCCACTTTTCGCACCTCATCTCGGACACGTCCATCGAGGAGCTGCACAGCTTCGCGGTCGCCGCCGGCATTCCGGAAAGGGCGTTCGACGGGGACCACTACGACGTCTCCGAAGCCCGGTATGACGCGCTCGTGGCGGCCGGCGCCGTTCCCGTGGAGGCCCGGGTCCTGGTCCGTAAACTGATCGCCAGCGGCCTCCGCATCCCGGCCCGCGAGCGCGGCAAGGCCCTTAAGGTGCCGCTGCTGAACCGCTGGAACGCCGTGCTGCCCGGCCACGATGCCCTGTTCCTGGACCTCCTGGACCGCTGGGGCGAGGAGCACCGCAAGTACCACGGCCGCACCCACCTGCTGTCCGTCCTCGAGGCCCTGGACCTGCTCACCGAACCTGCGGATCCGCCCCGCACCGTAGTCCTTGCCGCGTGGTTCCACGACGCTGTGTACCGCGGTATCGCCGGCCAGGACGAGGAGGAATCAGCCAGGCTTGCCGAGGACCGGCTCCTGCATGCGGGCCTGTCCGAGGACGAGGCGTACGAGGTGGGGCGGCTGGTCCGGCTCACTGCCGACCACCGCCCGGATGCAGGGGACGACGACGGCGCCCTCCTCTGCGACGCGGATCTTTCCGTGCTCGGCGGCGAACCAAAGGCCTACGGCCGCTACCTCAGTGCCGTCCGGGAAGACTTCGCCCACATCGGCGACGCCGACTTCGCGGCCGGGCGGGCCGCCGTCGTCCGTCACCTGCTGGAACTGGACCCGCTGTTCAACACAGCCCGCGGCCGGGAACTCTGGCTGGATTCCGCCCGACGCAACCTCAACGGCGAGCTCAACCCCGAAGACAGCCCGGCGTGAGCGAGGTTCCCGCCGCGCACCGGCAACTGCCGTTTACGGTCCGCTTCGACTGGGGGTACGACGGCGCCCTGGCCGTGGCGCCCGGGGCCGAACTGGCCGTGGTGGTGGACGTCCTGTGTTTCACCACGTGCGTGAGCATTGCCGTGGACCGCGGCGCCGAGGTGTTTCCTTACCGCTGGAACGACAGCACGGCCGCTGATTTCGCCACGCAGCAGGAGGCAGTGCTGGCCGGCCGTCGCGGCGGCAACGGCGTGAGCCTGTCGCCCGCGAGCCTGCGGGACGCGCCCGCCCTGGACCGTGTGGTGCTGCCGTCGCCCAACGGCTCGGCACTTGCCCACTCGCTGGCGGGAACGGTGCCGCGGGTGGCCGCGGTGTGCCTCCGTAACGCCCGCGCCACGGCGGACTGGGCCACCCGGAACCTTCCGCCGGCGGCCGTGGTCGCCGTCATCGCGGCCGGTGAAAAATGGCCCGACGGCGGACTCCGCCCGGCGCTCGAGGACCAGTTGGGTGCGGGTGCTTTCCTGGCCTCGCTGCCTGAGCACCGCAGGGCAGGTTTCTCCCCTGAAGCCCGGTGGGCCATGGACGCCTTCGCCGCGGCCGGGCCTCTCCTCAACGAGACACTGCTGGAATGCTCCAGCGGACGGGAACTGGTTTTCGGCGGCTACCAGGTGGACGTGGAGATCGCGTCGGAACTCAACCGGAGCGCCGCCGTCGCACTTCTCGACGGCGGCGCGTTCCGCCGGGCATAAAGGCGCGTAGGGCAGCCAAAAAGGGATCTGCTCAGGCGGCGCTGCCGAGGTGCTCTGCCAAACGGTCGAACGACTCGCCCCAGCCCCCGCCATGCCCGTCGCGGTTCTCCGCAGTGTCGAAGGGTCCCTGGGTGAACGTCATCCGGGTCGTGGCCGGGCCGGTTTCCTCGAGTTCAAAGGTCACTTCCGTTTCGAAGCCCCGGGTGCCGTCCGCGTTGTCCCAGGCATGGGTGAACACGAGCCGGCGCGGGGGATCGATTTCGGTGTTGACCCCGCTCCACCAGAGCCTCTCGCCGGTCTCTTCCCTGACCATGCAGGCGCGGTACATGCCGCCCACTTCGAAGTCGGCTTCGATGGTCTCCCGCGGCGCGTGAAAGCCGCGCGGACCCCACCACACCGGAGCCTGGTCCGGGTCCGTGAGGGCGGACCACACGACGCCGATGGGGGCGGCGAAGTCGCGGGTGATGACCAGCATCGCGTCGTCCGGCGCCGACTGCTGCGCTGATATTGCCGTTGGGGATCCTGCTTTGTCATCCATTTGGGTCATCCTCGGTTTCCTGGGATTGGATTCTCTTGAGGTGCGTGTCCAGGCGGTCGAAGCTGGAGTCCCAGAAGCTGCGGTACGTTTCCATCCACGAAGTGGCCTCCTGGAGGGGCCCGGCTTCAAGGCGGCTGGACCGCCATTGCGCGGAGCGGCTGCGGGATATTAGCGGTAGCTGGTGACGAACGGCCGGTCCGTCGGCACGATCTGCTTGCCGAGGGGCATCAGCGAGACCGGGATGAGCTTCAGGTTGGCGATGGCCAGCGGGATGCCAATGATGGTGATGGCCATGGCGAACGCCGTCACCACGTGGCCGATCGCAATCCAGATTCCTGCGACCAGCAGCCAGATCACGTTTCCCAGCAACGCAAACACGCCGTTGCCGCCCGGCTTGTCCACCACCATGCGGCCAAAGGGCCAGAGGGTGTAGGACGCAATCCGGAACGACGCGATTCCCCACGGAATGGTCACGATGAGCAGGCAGCAGATGATCCCCGCGAGGAAATACCCGAGTGCCAGCCAGAGTCCGCCGAATACCAGCCAAATGATGTTGAGCAATGTCTTCATACCGCCATTCTCCCCCGCGCCCGCCCGATCCGGCCTCGGGGATTGCCCTGAAAACGCCCCTGAAACCGGGCCGTTGTACCGGGCCGCCCGGCCTGGGCCACGTACCGGGTCCCGGCCGGGCCCCGGTCTTTACGAAATCCTTATGTTGGCATGGCGTCGCTTCACGGCAGCAGTGGCGCATACTGTTGGCAGCTTGCCGGGTAAGGCCACCGTCAGGCCCATTGGCCTTCCGGAGAAGGAGACGCAGCCGTGACCATCGTTGATAACGCCGTCTATGTGAATGGCCGTCGGACCACCGACCCGGAAGGGCTGGAGGAGACCTACTTCCTGCTGCGGCAGCGTCAGGGGATGGCCTGGATCGGGCTGTACCGGCCGGACTCGCAGGAACTGCGTTCCGTGGCGGATGAGTTCGACCTCAGCCACCTGGCCGTGGAAGACGCCCTGACCGGACACCAGCGCGCGAAACTTGAGCACTACGGCGAGACCCTTTTCCTGGTGCTCCGCCCGGCGCGCTACCTCGACGACGTCGAAAAGGTTGAGTTCGGTGAGATCCACGTTTTCGTGGGACCGGATTTCGTAGTCACGGTCCGCCACGCCGAGTCTCCGGACCTTGCCCGCGTCCGACGGAGGATGGAATCCCAGCCGGAGTTCCTGGCCCTGGGGCCGGACGCCGTGCTGTACGCCATCCTGGACCAGGTGGTGGATGAGTATGAGCCGGTGGTGGCCGGGCTGGAAAACGACATCGACGAGATCGAGGATGACCTCTTCGGCGGAGACCCGGACGTGTCGCGCCGGATCTATGAACTCTCCCGTCAGGTCATCATGTTCCAGCGCGGGACCAGTCCGCTGGCGGGAATCCTGCAGGCCCTGCTCACCGGAACACCGGAGCACCGCCCCGGCACGGAACTGCAGGACCACCTGCGCGACGTCCTGGACCACGTCCTGCGGCTGGGTGAACGGACCACTTCCTTCAGGGCCCTCCTCCAGAACGCGCTCACGGTCAACGCCGCCCTGGTGGCCCAGCGCCAGAACGATGAGATGCGGCGCCTGACGGAATCCAGCTTCGCGCAGAGCGAGCAGGTCAAACGCATTTCCTCCTGGGCCGCCATCCTCTTCGCCCCCACCCTGGTGGGCACCATCTACGGAATGAACTTCCGCACCATGCCCGAGCTCGACTGGATCTTCGGATACCCCATGGCCCTTGGCCTGATGGCGGGCATGGGCGTGGTCCTGTACGCGGCGTTCAAACACAACAAATGGATCTGACCGCAGGCCACCTCCTCGCGGACCCTAGTCCTTTTTGACCAGGGCTGCCTCCACGTTGATCTTGACCTTGTCGCTGACCAGCAACCCGCCGGCTTCGAGGGCGGCGTTCCACGTCAGTCCGAACTCCTTGCGGCTGATTTCGGCCTCGGCGCTGAATCCTGCCCGAGTGGCGCCAAACGGATCAACCGCCACGCCGCTGAACTCCACTTCGAGTTCCACGGGCTTGGTGACGCCGCGGATGGTGAGGTCGCCGGTAACGGTGTAGTCCTCGCCGTCGCCTTCGATGCCCGTGGCCCGGAACGTCATCTCCGGGTAGTTTTCGACGTCGAAGAAGTCCGCCCCGCGCACATGGGCATCGCGGTTCGCGTCGCCGGAGTCGAAGCTTGCCGTTTTCACCGTGGCGTGCAGGCTGGAAGCCGCCAACGACTGGCCCACATGCGCATCCGCCGAGGCGTCGGTGAACCGGCCGCGGACTTTGCTGATGCCGGCATGGCGGACCGAGAACCCAATTTCACTGTGGGACATGTCGAGGGTCCAGATGCCGGGGGTAATGCCTTGGGGAAGAGTCACAACGGGTCTCCTTCGACTGGGTTGGCGGGCTTTGGACCGCCGGTTCTTCGGGGTGCTCCCCAGCTGAATGCTAGCGAACACACATAGCCACGGCTAGCCTCCCGCGAAACGGCAGGACAGCCCGCTAAGCCCCGGTTTTCGCGCCGTGCGCGGCGGCCGCGGACCACTTGGGCTGCCAGCCGATGGCGGGCGCTATATGGCGGGCAATGTTGCCCAGGAGCTTGGCGTTGAAGTCCACGCCCAGCTGATTGGGGACCGTGAGCAGGAGTGTGTCGGCGGCCTGCACCGCGGCGTCTGCCGCCAACTCCTCGGCGATCGCTTCCGGCTCGCCCACGTAGCTCTTCCCGAATCTCGCCACGAGCCCGTCGATGACGCCCACTTGGTCACGCCTTTCCCGCAGGGCGCTGAGCCCGAAGTACCGGCGGTCCTCGTCGTCCACGATCGGCAGCACGCTGCGGCTGACCGACACCCGTGGCGTGTGCTGATGGCCTGCCTCGGCCCAGGCGCTGCGGAACATGCTGATCTGCTCCGCCTGAAGCTGGTCGAACGGCACACCGGTGTCTTCGGTCAGGAGGGTGGAACTCATCAGGTTCATCCCCTGTTCAGCCGTCCACACTGCGGTGGCGCGGGAGCCGGCGCCCCACCAGACCCGGCGGGCAAGATCCGGCGAGTTCGGCTGGACCGGCAATTTGCCCGTTCCTCCGCCGAAGCGGGGATCGCCCTCGGCCACTCCGGCGCCGGTGATGGCGTGCCGGAACACTGCGGCATGCCGGCGGGCCATGTCCGCAGGAGTCTCTCCTTCGGCCGGGACATGGCCAAACACGGCGGCGCCGTCCCTGGCAGGTTCCGGTGAACCGCGGCTGATTCCCAGCTGCAGCCTGCCGCCGCTGATCAGGTCCGTGGCAGATGCTTCCTCCGCCATGTACAGGGGGTTCTCGTACCGCATGTCGATCACGCCCGTCCCCATTTCGATCCTGCTGGTGCGGGCGGCGATCGCGGCCAGCAAAGGGAACGGCGAGGCCTGCTGCCGGGCGAAGTGATGCACGCGGAAGAAGGCGCCGTCGATCCCCAGCTCCTCGGCGGCCACAGCCAGCTCGATGCCCTGCAGCAGGGCCTCCCGGGCGGTCTGCGTCCGGGACCCCTCAACGTTGCCCCAGTGGCCGAAGGAAAGAAATCCGATGCGCTTCATGACTGCGGCAACAAGAATCCGGCACTCTTCATTCCGGCCGTCCCCGGCCGTCCGCGGACGGCCGCGGCCGCGCTAGGCCTTCGCTGTGCTTGCCTTCGCCGCCAGGACGAAGGCCCTGATCTTCGCGAGGTCCTTCACCCCGCGGGAACTTTCGACGCCGGAGGAGACATCCACTCCCCAGGCACCGGCTTCCTTCGCGGCCATAGCGACGTTGACGGGGTCAAGGCCGCCGGCAAGCAGCCAGTTCCGCCCGCCCAGCCCCTTGGCCTGCACCGAACCGTAGTCCCAGGCCTCGCCGGAACCGGGCACGGCGGCGTCAATCAGCAGCAGTTCCTCGCCCCAACTGCCAAACGCTTCCGGGGAGGCACCCATGGTGACTGCCCTGATGACCTTCATGCCGGCGTCGTGCGCTGCCTTGACGTCCTCCGGGGTGCGGTCGCCATGGAGCTGGATCCACTCCAGGCCCGCCTCGCGGGCGACGGCGACGGCGTCCGCCACCGGCTCGTGGCGGAACACGCCCACTGCCGGCGTGCCGGCCGGAACGTGGACCAAGAGCTCCCGGGCCCGGGCAGGAGTGACCTCCCGCGGACTTTTGGTCAGGACGAATCCGACGGCGTCCGCACCGGCCCCCGCCGCTTCCAGGACAGACTCCGGCGTACTCAGGCCACACACCTTGACGAACATCCTTGGCTCCTCCTGCGAAATTTTTCCTCCACCTGACGTTAGCAAGCCCGTCCTGCCCGCGCCGAGGTTACGCCAGGCGAAGCTTCCCGGTGGTCGTGTTCATGTGGGCGTGGCCTGCCGTACGGCCGATAGGCTGGGCGCATGGAGATCATCCGCTATGCCGAACTCAGAGCCGAACCGTGGCGCAACAGCGGCGGGGTAACCCGCGAACTGGCCAGCCATCCGAAGGCGGCTTCCGCCCAGGACGGCGCCTGGGACTGGCGCGTCAGCATCGCCGAGGTGTCCAAGGCCGGTGCCTTTTCCGCCTTTCCCGGCATGGACCGCGTGCTGACCGTGATCGACGGCGAACTCCTGCTCCTGACCGTGGACGGCGCCGAACACCCGCTGGAGAAGTACCGGCCGTTCCGGTTCTCCGGCGAAGCCGACACAGCCAGCGCACTGCCCACCGGCGACATCCGCGACCTCAACGTGATCACCCGGAACGGTGCGTTCAAGGGGTACACGTCCATCATCGAGCTCTCCAAGAAACGTGCCCACCCTGTGTTCGAGGGCCAGTTGGGCGTCCTGCTGCAGGGCCAGGCCACGGTCAGCCCGGGTACCGCCGGTGATGCAGCCGCTGCCGAGTCCGGAGCCGCCGGTTCCGGCGAAGGCGACGCGCCCGAAGCAGTCCCGGACTCCGCCAAGCCGGAGACGCTGGGCCGCTACGACGCCGTCGTCGGCTCCGACTCCCGGACACCAGAGATCCTTGGCCGGGGATTCCTGGCCGTCGTGTCGATCGACCGGGTTACCGGCTAGCAGCAGCGTTACCGTCCGACGGTGCGTTACCGTCCGACGGTGGTGCCGGCCGACTGCAGGAGTTCCTCCCGCGCCGGCCCCACGGGTGTGAGGGCCGCGGCAATCACCACGGAACTTGCCGAGGCCCAGGCCTGCGGACGGCAGCTCGCGGGAAACGGCACTGGCGTGCGCATGGTGTCCGAGCCGTGGCCGCCGAAGAGTTCGGGCAGCCGCCAGTCGTTGGCCTCTGCCACCTGCAACAGCCCGGCCGCGAGCTGCGCCGCTTCAGCCGGGAAGCCGTCGGCCAGCATGCCGCTGATGATCAGGGCCGTGTCATGGCTCCAGACCGCGCCGGCGTGGTAGCGGGTGGGCCAGTAACCGCCGTTAGTGGTGGACAGCGTCCGCACTCCGTAGCCGGAAAACATGGTGGGGTCCATAACGCGGCGCACCACGATGAGCTGCTCTTCCTCGTTCAGGATCCCGGTGCCGAGCAGGTGCCCCATGTTGGAGGTCACGCCGTCCACCGGGCGCTTGTCAGCGTCCAGGGCGAGCGCCGGGTACGGGCCGAGCTCGTCCTCGCACCAGAACTGCGCGCGGAAGCGTTCGGCCATACCGGCTGCATAGTGGCGCCATTCCACCGCTCCCGGACGTCCGAAGGCCTCAAGGATTTCCGCGCCCACCATGGCGGCCTCGTACGCGTAGGCCTGGACCTCGGCCAGCGCGATGGGCCCCTTCGCGAGCGAGCCGTCGTGCCAGCGGATGGCGTCGCCCGAGTCCTTCCAGCCCTGGTTCACCAAGCCGGTCCCGGACTCGTCCAGGTATTCCAGGAAGCCGTCACCGTCCAGGTCGCCGTGGTCGCGGAGCCATTCGAGGGCATCCAGCAGGTTGGGCAGCAGTTCCTCCACCTCGGTGTCCGGCAGGCCGGCCTTCCAGGCATCGTGCAGGAGGCAGATCCACAGCGGCGTGGCATCAATGGTGCCGTAGTACACCGGCGGCAGGCGCAGGGCCTGGCCGCTCTCGGCCATGGTCAGGACGGTCCGCCGGACCTCGTGCAGGATCTTCCCGGGCTGGACGGCCGTGGTGTGGTCCGTCCCGGTGCCCTGCCGGCCCGCGAGGGCACGGAGTGTTCCGCCGGCAATGGCGGTGTTGATCGGCAGCAGCATGCGGGCCGCAATGATCGAGTCGCGGCCGAACATGGTGAAGAACCACGGGGCCCCGGCTGCCAGGAACGTGTCATGCGGATGCGAATAGTGCGCCAGGCGCAGGCTGTTGAGATCGCTGACGGACCGTTCCAGGAGCCGGTCCAGCCGGGGATCGTCCGACGCCGGAGCAACGATGGGCTCCCCGTCCGCCGCGAGCATCGGCGAGTCCGCGTCGGTCAGGTCCACGGCCCAGCCCAGCTGGACGGGCACTCCCGGCTTCACTTCCACGGCCCAGTCGATGGTCACCTTGCTGCCACGCATGCTGACGGTTCCGTTGTCCGCGGTCAGGGTCAGCGTGGTGTCCGTGTCACGCCAGGACCACATGGGCGCCTGCGGTTCCACAGGGGCGTGGCCGCGCCCGCCCTGCTTGACCTGCTCCATGGTGGTGTTGTCCGCGCCGAGGGTCAGCCGGACGTTCAAGGTCACCGGCTGCAGCATGGCCGATTCGAGGCGCAGCGTCTCCGCCACCGTCCCGGAGCAGCCGGTGAGCGTCTCGGCGGTGTCGCCCGCGCGGAGACGGCTGGACGCGGCCGTGCGCGTGCGCACCAAGGAGAGCAGGGGGTCGGCCACCTCGGCGTCCGCGCGCACAAAGTAGATGTAGTCGGTTTCCGTGGAGGATCGCAGCTGGGTCGACACCCATTCCGGCTCCCGCCCGTCCACGGTGAGGACCGCGGTGTTGATCACCCGGTCATCGCCGCAATAGATCCCCTGCGCCCCGGCATGCCGGATCTGCCCGTGCGCGTCGGACCACGCCTGGATCGGGGCGCTGAAGACGCCGGAGAGATTGTGCAGGTATGGCTGTTCAGAGGCCAAGGATAAACAACTCCTGGTGCTGTTGGATGGGCGGGCAAAGGCGGCCGTCCGCAATACCGGAAGCCCCGGAGCCACAAATTCGATCGATCAAATTTTGTGCGCTTAGATCGTCTCACACGTTACTGTGTGAGGGAAAGGCCTGCGTACTGAGCCCTTCACGGGATGCCTCCGACGCTGCCCGCCCAACACGAATCCCAAGGAGTCCGCTTGCCCCGGCCCACCCTCGCCAGCCTGGCCAGCGAACTTGCCGTGTCGCGGCAGACCATCTCCAACGTGCTGAATGCGCCGCACAAGGTGAAACCCGCCACCCGGGAGCGCGTCCGCGCCGCCATCGCGGCCGCCGGCTACCGGCCCAGTGCGGCCGCCCGCCAGCTGCGCACGCAGCGCTCCATGAACTTCGGCATGCGGCTCTATCCCGCCACGGACGGCATCAACGGCGCCGTCCTGGACCGCTTCCTGCACGCTCTCACCGAGGCGGCCCAGTCAGCGGGGTACAGGCTCACGCTGTTTTGCGCAGACTCGGACGAGGACGAAGTCCGCGAGTACGAACAGCTCCTGGACGTGGCCGGGCTGGACGGCTTCATCCTGACCTCCAGCACTCCTGACGACGCGCGGTCGCGCTGGCTGCAGGAACGCGGCACGCCCTTCGCCGTTTTCGGCCGGCCTTGGGATGCCGACGGACACCCCCTGGCGGCGGAACACGCCTGGGTGGACGTGGACGGCGCCGCCGGAACGGAAGCTGCCGTGAATATGCTGCTGACCCAGGGCCACTCGAGGATCGGCTTCCTGGGTTGGCATTCGGGCAACCCGGTGGGCGCCGACCGCCGCCACGGCTGGGAGCGCGCCATGACGGCTGCCGGATACGGCCGGGACGTGCCTGTCCTCGGTGCCGAGGCCGAAGACTCCGTTGCCGGCGGCGCCTCCGGAGCGGCCCTGCTGGCATCGAGGGGTGCCACGGCTGTGGTGTGTTCCAGCGACTCGCTGGCCCTCGGAGCCATGGAGAAGCTCCGAGAGGCACGGCCCGGCGCTTTCGCGTCCGGCCAGCCTGCCGGTCCGGACGGCCGGGCTGCGATTGTGGGATTCGACGACACTCCAGTGGCTGCCGCGCTGGGACTCTCCAGCGTCGCCCAGCCGGTGGAGGAGGCGGCGCGCCACATCATCCGCGTGCTGACGCACGAACTGGCAGCCACCCCCACGGCGGCCACCCCCTGTGATGCGACCCTCCCGCCGCCGGCGAGGCAGCTCCTCCTCGCGCCGCGGGTGGTGGAACGGATTCCGCTGCCGTTGGCGTCACCGGATTCGGAGTAAGGCGCCGGCCGGGACGGGAACCCGCCGGGCCTTGATCTTTCTACGGCGGTGCCCTAATGTCCCCAGCTACCAGGTGAATCCGTGGAGCCGATCATGCCCGAGAATGAGTCCGCACAAGCCTCGCCCGACGCCGGTCCCGCCCTCCATCGGACTGCGCCCCTCGTGCTGGTCGGCATAACGTGCGGGATTGCATGGGCCGCTGGATTCCGTGGCTACATGGTCGAACTCGCCGGCCCGGCATCCACCTTCGGCTGGTGGGGGACGTTCGGCGCGATCCTCCTGCCTGGAGCCACCGTCGGCGGACTCCTGGGCTGGGCTGAAGCGCTCCGGCGTGCGGGCGGCCGGCGGGCGTGGCGCTGGCTCGCCCTCGCGCCGCTCGCATTCGCCATCGCGCCGATGCTCATGCCCGGCGCAGTTGCGGCACTGCTCACGCAAGGCCTCGGCGGAGGCGCAATCGCCGTTGCCCTGATGGCGATCGGCGGGGGCTACGCACTGTCCCGCCGCGGGCCGCTCTGGGCCAGGCTCGCCTGCGGCCTCGTCAGCGCAGCCCTCGCCGCGGCACTCGCCCTGGCAGGACCCGGGATCGCCGGCCCCGCGCTCGCCATCACCGAACCGCGCGGCGCCTGGGTTGCGGTACTGGGGGCGTCGTTCATCGCGGTGCTTGCCCTCGCCTCGTCGATCCCGCACCGGCCCGCAGGCCGCCGGTGACCTTAACCACCAATGGTGGCCGCCCGGCGTCGGGCGTTGCTACGCTGGGATCAAGGTTCCCCTCCGGAACCTCCGGACGACGGTTCAGTACCCGGCACGCGACAAGACTGGCCAAAGGATCTGTCATGTCGTGGTTAATCCTCATTCTGTCCGGGGCGCTCGAGGCCGTGTGGGCCGCAGCGCTGCACCGCGCCTCCCGGGCCACAGGCCGCCGGCGCGTGCTCCCTCTGGTCGTCTTCCTGGTTTCCGTCATCGCGAGCACCGGCGGCCTCGCCATCGCGATGCAGTCCATTCCCACCGGCACCGCCTACGCCGTGTGGGTGGGTGTGGGTGTGGTGCTGACCTCCGCTTACGCGATCATCACCAAGGTGGAACGGGCGACGGCGGCTCGGCTGCTGCTGCTCGCCGGGATCGCCGCGTGCGTGGTGGGCCTGAAGGTGGTGGCGTAATGCTTAGCAAAAATTCGTCCGCATGGCTGATCCTGCTCGGTTCCGCCGTACTCGAGGCCGTCTGGGCCACCGCCCTGGGCCTGTCCGACGGCTTCTCCCAGGCGCTCCCCACCATAGTCTTTGCCGTCACTGCCACACTGAGCATGGTGGGACTGGGGATCGCAGTGAAGTCGATCCCGCTCGGGACCGCCTACGCGGTGTGGGTGGGCGTCGGCGCTGCCCTGACCGTCGGCTGGGCCATGGCCACCGGCGCCGAGCCTGCCAGTCCGCTCAAGCTGCTGTTCATCGCCGGGATTGTTGGCTGCGCGGCGGGGCTGAAGCTGCTGCCGCAGGCCCGCGGAGCCGCACAGCACTGACTGGCGTGCAGCACTGACTAGGCTGGTGTCATGGTGACATCTTCAGTGGACCCGGGCACTGCCCCACGGCTGGACCAAGCCATGCTCCGGCGTCCGGAGATAGGGGCGGCCGTGGCGGACCTCCGTGCCCGCGTCGCGTCCGGGAAGCGGATGCTTCTCGGCATCACAGGTTCGCCGGGGTCCGGCAAATCGACCTTCGCGGCTGGCCTGCACTCCCTCTTTGATGCCGGCACCGCCGTGGTGGTGCCCATGGACGGCTTCCACCTTGGCAATGCGATCATCGACGGCACGCCGCTGCGGCAGCGCAAAGGGGCAATCGACACGTTCGACGTCGGCGGTTACCTCTCGCTGTTGCAGCGGCTGGCGCGGCGGGATGAGCCCGTGGTCTATGCCCCGGAGTTCCGCCGGCAGATCGACGAGCCGGTGGCTGCGTCCATTGCGGTCCCGGCCTCCGTGCCGCTGGTGATCACCGAAGGTAACTACCTCCTGGCGGACCACCCCGTGTGGCGGCAGGTCCGGGCGCAACTGGACGAGGTCTGGTTCATGGACACTCCCCCGGACCTTCGCCTCGAGCGGCTGGTGGACAGGCACGTGCACTTTGGCATGGACCGGCCCGCGGCAGAGGCGTGGGCCGGCGGCTCGGATGAGGCCAACGCACGGCTGATCGAGTCCACCCGCCCTGCGGCCGACCGGGTCATTCCCTGGTCCTAGCGTTTCCGGTTCGTTCACTGCGCGTTCCCCGCAGCCTGTAACGGAGTTTTCCTGAAGTCTTTTTTCAGTGACACACCGCCCGGACCCCGTAGCCCTGTTAGCCTGCTCCTAGGATCACCGGACCATCAACGGGTCTCAGCCGGTGGCTGGGTCCCCCGGTGGCTCCTCGACGCAGAGGACAACAGCACATGGATGGGAACGCGCCGGGCAAGGCTTCGGGGCCGGTCTCCATACCGGCGGATACCGGCGTGGAAGGGCCCGGGCGCACCTGGAGCCTGCAGCGCGAATGGTCCAGGGCCTTCCTGCTCATGCTCGCGGCACTGCTGGTCGGGGCCGCGGTAACGATCGTGGGTGTGCGCGGCCTGATGGACCAGGTGCAGGCGACGTCCGCCCAGCTCCATCTCGAGCTGGACGAAGTGGAGGTGCTGCGTGCAGCCCTCGATGCCCACGAGCAGCAGGGCCACCAGCTTCTCTCCAATGCACCGGGCGACCGTTCGGCCTTCATCAGCCAACAGGAGGAGATCTCCCGCCTGTTCCAGGAAACCGCCACCCTCCTGCCGAGCGGGACGGGCATGCGGGAAACAATTGCCACTGCCCGCCAGTCATGGCAGGAAGCCTTGACTGCACACGGCCTGTGGGGCAGCCAGGTGCAGTCGCTCCAAGGCAATCATGTGGACGAGTCCCCGGCCTTCGCCGCAGCCAGCGCGGAAGTCCGCAAACAGGTGGCGGAGGTCCGGCACTACTCCCTGTTGGAGATGGACAAGGGACTCGCACACAGTGCAGAACTCGAACGGGTCCTTATCGTTGGGCGCAGCGTCCTGTTCGTGGTGGCGGTGGGAGCCACGGTGTACTTCCGCCGCAGGATGGTCAAGGACCTCATGCGCCCGGTGGAAAGCCTGCACAAGGGTGTCCGAAAGCTACGGGGCGGCAACTACGATCACCGCATCGAAGTGTTCCGCCGCGACGAACTCGGCGAGTTGGCGGAGGCCTTCAACGGCATGGCCGCCGCCGTCCACAACAGCCACGCGAACCTGACGCATCGCGCCACCCATGATCCCCTGACCGGGCTGGCCAACCGTGCGGCGCTGATGGAACGCCTCACAGAATCCTTTGGCAGCGGGAGCACCCGCCGGAACCGGAGCGAGGGACTTCTATTCATCGACATCGATGACTTCAAGGACGTCAATGACTCGCTGGGACATGAGCGGGGCGATGACCTGCTCGTCCAGCTGGCCGCGCGCCTTCTGGGCTGCGTGCGCACCCACGACCTCGTTGCCCGGGTCGGCGGGGACGAATTCGCGATAGTTGTGATGGACGACGACGCCGGTTCCATTACCGCGGGGATCGCAGAGCGGATCCATGAGGCACTGCGTGCACCCTTCTTCCTGGGCGAGGACCGGCGGACAGTCACTGCCAGCATGGGCGCGGCCCAGCGGCGGGCGGGCACCAGCGATGCGGCCGAACTGCTCCGCCAGGCGGACTTCGCGATGTACCTCGCCAAACATGGCGGCAAAGCCCGCTATCAGCTGTTTGATGCCGAGGGCTACGACCATATGACGTACCGCGCCGCCCTCAAACGAGACCTCGCCAGTGCGGTGACCGGCGGCCAGCTCCGCCTCGAGTACCAGCCGATCGCGGATCTGAACAGCGGGGAAATCCTCGGCGTGGAGGCGCTGGTGCGCTGGCAGCACCCCACCCTGGGACTGCTCGCCCCGTCCGAATTCATTCCACTGGCCGAGGAGACCGGCGACATCGACGCCGTCGGCTGCTGGGTGCTGGACACCGCATGCCGCCAGGCGGCCGACTGGCGGAAGGCCTTGCCGCAGTGCGAAAACCTCTGGATTGCCATCAACCTCTCAACCATCCAGCTCCCCAATCCCCGCAACCTGGCCGCCATCAAGGGCATCCTTTCCGACCCCGCAGCACAGGCGGACAAAGTGGTGCTTGAAGTCACCGAAACAGCCCTGGCGGGCAGCACTGACGGCGGCATCGCAGCCCTCAAAATCCTGAAGGATACCGGCGTCCGCGTTGCCATCGACGATTTCGGCACCGGATATTCCTCGTTGAGCTCGCTGGCCGTACTGCCGGCAGACATCCTCAAGATTGACCGTTCGTTCCTTGGGCGGCAGGCATCCGCGGCGCAATCGGCGGCGATGCTCGAAGGCATCCTGGGGCTGGCCCGCATGCTGTCCCTGGAAGTGATCGCCGAAGGCGTGGAGGAACCCGGGCAGCTGGAGCTCCTCCGTGCCCTGGACTGCCAGATGGGGCAAGGCTACCTCCTGGCACACCCAGGGTCCGCCGAGGCGATCGAGGCACTGCTGGCAACAGGAGCCCGCCTTCAGACCGGCCCGGAAGCGCTTGAGGAAGCCCTCGATTCCTGAGGAATACCGGCGTTCCCGCCGCGGTTGTTGGCAGGGAAACGGACTCACAGCGAACGGAGCGCATCATGACTGCACCATCAGTCCACCTCGGCGACGGCCTCACCGTCAGCCCCCTGGGATTCGGCGGCATGGCCCTCACCCCGGTCTACGGCGGAGTGGACCAGGGCGAGGCGCTGCGGACCCTGCACCATGCGGTGGACGCGGGCGTCAGCTTCATTGACACCGCGGATATCTACGGCGGCGGCAGCAACGAGGAACTGATCGCCAATCTGCTGAAGGAACGCCGGAACGAGGTCCAGCTGGCCACCAAGTTCGGGCTCGTGGGCACCCCCGGCAGCGGTTACACCGACGTCCGCGGCGACCGCGCCTACATCCAACAAGCGGTGGAAGCCAGCCTCCGCCGCCTGGGTACCGACACCATTGACCTGTACTACATGCACCGCCGGGACCTCCGCGTTCCGATTGTGGAAACCGTGGAGGCCATGGCGGCGCTGGTGCAGCAGGGCAAGGTGCGGCACCTCGGCCTGTCGGAAGTGACAGCCGAGGAGCTGCAGGAGGCCAGCAGCGTCCACCCCATCGCCGCGGTCCAGAGCGAATGGTCCATCTGGAGCCGCGATGTGGAACGCAACGTAGTTCCCGCGGCAGCCGCGCTTGGGGTGGGGTTTGTGCCCTATTCGCCGCTGGGCCGGGGATTCCTCACCGGCACAGTGGACGCTTCAAAGCTCGGGAGCGGCGACTTCCGCCGCAATATCCCGCGCTTCGCTGCCGACGCCGCGGATGCCAACCAGGGAGTTGTGGCCGCCGTGCAGGCTGTCGCCGACGAGCTGAGCGTTGCCGGGCGGGCTGCAACTCCCGCCCAGGTGGCGCTCGCCTGGCTGTTTGCCCAAGGCAAACGGCTCGGCCTTCCTGTCGTGCCCATTCCGGGCACACGCAGGGCGGAACGGATAGACGAAAACCTGGGCGCCTTGGCGCTCAACCTGACCCCGGCGCAACTGGAGAGGCTCGGCTCCGCCGCGGACGCCGTCGTCGGCTCCCGCTCTGCGGACCCCAACTGGGTGTCCCAAGGCCGTGAATAGGGCTTCCGTAGACTGAAGCCCATGGATTCCCTCATTCACGACCTGCGTGACATCACCATCCGCCGGATTTCGGTCAGCGAGATGGACAATAACGTGTACTTGCTGACCAGCAAGGCAACCGGCGCCCAGCTCCTGATCGATGCGGCCGATGATCTGGCCGCCATCCAGGAGCTGCTTGCCGATGCTGCCGCGGATACCTCCGCGACGCCGAAGCTGGCGCTGGTTGCCACCACCCACCAGCACTGGGACCATGTCCGTGCACTGCCGGGCCTGGTCGAGGCCACCGGGGCAAAGACGGCGGCCGGGACGGATGATGCCCCCGAGCTGCCGGTCCCGGTGGATGTGCTGCTGGACCACGGGGACGTGGGCAACTTCGACGGGTTCGATGTGACCGCCGTGCACCTCCGGGGACACACCCCGGGGTCCGTGGCTCTGGTGTACCAGGACCCGGAAGGGCAGGCGCACATCTTCTCCGGCGACTCGCTGTTCCCCGGAGGCGTGGGCAACACGCAGAACGACCCCGAACGGTTCGCCCAGCTGATCACCGATGTGAGCGAGCGACTGTTTGACGTGTACCCGGATGACACCGTGGTGCATCCGGGCCACGGCAAACCCACTACCCTCGGCGCGGAGCGCCCGCACCTTGGGGAGTGGCGCGCCCGCGGCTGGTAGCGCAGGGTTAACAACCGATCGAGTGCTCCGCAACTGCCGTTATGAACCCTCTAAACGGCGGTTACGGAGCACTCGATGTAGGTTAAGGGACTTAGCGGCTGCGGCGTTCGTTCGACGCCGGAGCTGACGCGCGGCGGGGACCGCCGCTGCGTGCCGGACGGCCTTCGCCGGAGCGGCCGTTGCCGCCACCGGAGTAGGATCCTCCCGAGGTGCCGCCGGTGTTGGAGGACCAGACTGCAGCATTGCCGCCGGCTGAGCCGGACTTGGCGCCGGCAGCGGCGCGCTGGCCCGTTGCCGGACGTCCGCCGCGCTGGCCACCCGTTGCTGCGCCGGTGCGGGGAGCACCGCCGGTGCGGGGTGCGCCACCGCGGGGTGCGCTGGTGCGGGTTGCGCCGCCGCGGGCGTCGCCACGGGCGTCTGAGGCACGTGCGTCAGACCCGCGGCCGGCCGATGCACGGCCGCCTGCTGCGGGAACATCGTTGTGGTGCGAGTATGCGGTGGAACGGCCACGGCCGCGTGCGTTGCGGCGCTCGGCGCGCTCGGCGTCGGCGCGGTCCTGGTTCTTCTCGGCAACGCGCTCGGCGGCGTTGCGGGCAGCGGCCTGGCCCTCGTAGGCCACGGCACGGCGCTCGGAACGCGCAAGATCCGTGCGGGGAGCCTCGGCTCCGACGCGTCCGCGTCCGCCACGTCCGCCTCGGCCGCCCGCGGTGGGCGCGGCCTGCGTTGAACGGCGGGCGCGCTTGCGCTCGGCGTTTGCACCGGTGGAAGTGCCGCCGCCCTGGTTGGACTTGGCGGCCAGCAGTGCGGCGCGGGTGCGCGGATCGATCTTGTCGGCCATTTCGCCCACCAGTTCTGCAACCAGGGGTGAGTTGGCGGTGACGCGCTCGAAGTTGACCTCAACGCCGGCAGCCTTCATCAGCTTCTTGACGTCGGACTGCTGCTCCGGGAGGGTCAGCGTGACCACGGTGCCGTCGGAACCGGCGCGGGCCGTACGGCCGGAGCGGTGCAGGTATGCCTTGTGCTCGGTGGGCGGGTCAACGTGGATAACCAGTTCGACGTCGTCCACGTGGACGCCGCGGGCGGCGACGTCGGTGGCGACCAGGACGCGGACGTCACCGGAGGAGAACTCGGCGAGGTTGCGGTCACGGGCGTTCTGCGAGAGGTTGCCGTGCAGGTCGACGGCGGGGATGCCGGCGTCGGTGAGGGTCTTGGCAAGCTTGCGGGCGTGGTGCTTGGTGCGCATGAAGAGCACGCGGCGGCCGGCACCCGAAGCGAGCTCAACGATCAGCTGCTTCTTGACGGTCTGGTCGTTGACCACCAGCACGTGGTGTTCCATGGTGGTCACCGCGGCCTGCGGGTCATCCACGGAGTGGGTCAGCGGGTTGGACAGGTAGCGCTGGACGATCTTGTCCACGCCGTTGTCCAGGGTGGCGGAGAAGAGCAGGCGCTGGCCCTGGCTGGGGGTCATGTCCATGAGCTTCTTGACCACCGGCAGGAAGCCGAGGTCGGCCATGTGGTCGGCCTCATCGAGCACGGTGACCTCGACGGCCTCGAGGGTCAGGATGCGCTGGCGGATCAGGTCCTCCAGGCGGCCCGGGCAGGCAATGACGATGTCGACGCCGGCGCGCAGCGCCTTCTCCTGGCGGGCCTGGGAGATACCGCCGTAGATGACGGTGGTGTTCAGGCCCATGGCCTTGGCCATCGGCTCGATGGTGGCGTTGATCTGGGTGGCCAGCTCGCGGGTCGGCGCAAGGACCAGGCCCATCGGGCGGCCCGGCTTGCGGAAGTGCTTGGCTTCCCGCTCAGCGAGTCGTGCAACAAGCGGGATGGCGAAGGCAATGGTCTTACCGGAGCCGGTGCGGCCGCGGCCGAGGACGTCGCGTCCGGCCAGGGTGTCAGGAAGGGTCTTGACCTGGATGGGGAACGGTTCAACGATTCCCTGGGCGGTCAGCGTGTCGGCGAGTGCTTTGGGCGTGCCGAGGGCAGCAAAAGTTGTCATGTGTTTCAAAGGTCTTTCAGGCGGTATCCATGCGGATATCGGCCCCCGGTGCCGGTTGGCCCAGGGGTTCGCCGAAGAAAAGTCAGGTGATCAACCGGGCTGCTGCCAACCTTGCGGCGGCGGAAGCCGGGACCAAATAGAACGCGTTCATCGACGCAGGATGTGCCTCTCACATGAAAAAAACCCACTCCCTGCCGGACAAATCCTTCGGGGGATCCGGTTGATGAACCGAATCAAAGTGGGCATCACTGCACATCAAGTTCCATCAGTCTATCATCTGGCGGGCCGCCCACTGGACCCGGCACCGCCATCCACCACCCGGAGGGCCAGCTTGGGGCAGAGCTTGACGGCCTCGTCGGCCGCCTCCGCATCGTTCCGGCCGATCGCAATATCCGTGCGGTCGCCGCGCCGGGCCACCGGATAACCCCAGTCGTCGCGCCCCAGCAGCCCGGGCAGCAGCTCAGTGCACAGGCCGCGGCCGTCGCACTTGGTCCAGTCGATGTGCAGGGTCCGGCTCATGCGGCCCTCCCGTTCACGGTTGTGCAGGTGCCGGCCAGGTGCGCTTTGATCTCATCGGAGAAGACGTCCAGCGCACTGCCGATCAGTTGGATGGTTCCGTCCGGATGGTGGCAGGCTCCCCTGCCCGCGACGAGCCTGCCCAACCGTTCGAGCTCCCTTACCAGCCGGGGGTCCCGTTCACGGTAGGCGATGCGGCTGAGGACCCCGGCCATCGCCGGCAGTCCGAACATGCAGGGGCCGCACTGCCTTGCGGACTGCCCCGCCAGGTAGTCGACGATCGCGGCTGTGGTCTCCAGCCCGCAGTACCCGGCGGGGAGTACATGGAAAACACCCGCGCCCGGGCGAACCACATGGCTGGCCGGCCCGGAACTGGACAGCTTGTAATCAAGGGACTTCACCCAGCGGCCGTGATAGCCACCAACCAATACCGCCGCTACGTTGGCCGCATTGATTTGGGAGCTGTGCAGAATCTCCTCAAGCGATGCGTTCCCTGCCACCTCCAGAACCTGGTCCGGGCCCTCGCCCGACACGGAAATCAGCCGGGTGCCAGGGTCGTCAGCGGACCCCACGCCCCGGAACCAAGCTGCCCCGTAGCGGGCGATTAGGGCTATATGCGCCAGCGTCTCCACATTCAGAACCAGAGTGGGGCGGTTCTTGAGGCCGGATTCGCTCAACCGGCGCCGTTTGTCGAACGGCAGCGCAGAACCCGTAGCGATCGCGTTGACCGCGGCGCTTGCCTCCCCCGCGATGAACCGGTCCGGAGCTTCCGTCAACCGGATCCCGCAGGCGGCCGGCCGCTCGGAAATGGCCCGTTCCAGGACGGGCAAACTGGGGGCCCCTGCGTATAGATACAGCCGCGAGCCGCCGACGGCGCGTGCGGCCGCCAACAGCCCATCGATCACGAGATGCGGGGCCTCGGCGAGCAGCGTCTTGTCCTTGAAGCTGAGCGGTTCTCCCTCGGCGCCATTGCCAATGACAACGGGCCGCGGCGCGAGGATCCCCGCAGGCCGGGATTGCGCCGTTGCGGCCATCTTGCGCCACGATGCGAAGGCAGCGCCGCCCCGCCCGGTCAGGCCCGAGGCTTCCAGCTCGCTGACAAGTTCCGGGCCCACGCGGTCTATGTCCAGCGGACCGAAGGTTTCAAGATGGCGCGCGTGGCCAGCCTCAGTACCCGCGGCGAAAAGCCGAAACGCGCCGAACGGCGCACGCCACCCGGTGGACTCAGGGAGCGCGGTCTCCTGGAATGTCATCGCAGGCCTCCTTCGCGGGCTTTGGCTGTTTCGAGGAACGTGGAAGAGAGGCGCCAGATGACCGCACCCCCGACGGCTGCCACGGAAGCGACGGCCAGCACCAGGAACCATTTGCCGGTTCCATCCGTCCCGTTGCCGATGGCATGCGCCAACGCGATGGGCCACATGGCGTACGTGAGCCAGTGGACGGCTTTGAACGTGCGTTGACCGATCCGGTGGCGCAGGAGCCCCGTGACGACGATGACGGCCACAAAATCCAGAGCAACGGTTCCCAGCCCCTGCCAAAACGGCTGGTATGCGCCCAGGAAGGGAACCAGGACGTCGATGACGTTGAGCTTGGCGTAGGAATCGAGCAGGAGCGAGCCCACGTGCAGGCCCAGGAATACGGTGGCGAGCAAGGCGATATTGCGGTGAAGCAGCGCGATGGAAAACCGGGGAAGCACCAGCAGCGGGCGGCCAGAGCGGTTCAGGATGCCCAGCAGCACGGAAAAAGTGAACAGCGCCAGGGAAATCAACCCGCTCACGCGGCCAAAAGCCCAGAGAGCCTCATCCATTGGCTTCGCCTCCCGCGATCGCATGCTGTTCCGCCGCCTCCGCCGGCCAGCCGCCCGTGTGAATGGTCCGCCCGTGCCTGTCGACGAAGCGCGCGGGGATGCCTTCGCGCCGGAACCAGTCCACTGCGGCATGGCCGCGGACCACCCCGGCCGTGCTGTAGGCGTTGGCCTCAAGGCAACTCGGGGCCGCCACGGTGACCGAGCGCCACACCGGCTCCGCCGGCAGGCCGAATCGGGGATCAAGGATGTGATGAACCTGCGACCCGGCGTGCTGCCAGCGGCGTTTTTGAGTGCTGGAGGTGGCCATGGCGAACCCGGGCGCCAACGTTGTCTGCTGGGCCGGGTCCGCCTCGAGGTCCTGGACTATGACCTGCCAGCCGCCCTGGGGGGCCGGGCCGGCGGTGGCGAGGTCTCCGCCCAGGCAGACCAGGACTCCGCATCCCAGCTCGGCGTAGACCCTGGCCGCGGCGCTGTCCGCTGCGATCGCCTTGGCGGTGGCGCCAAGGTCCAGCCGGATATCCGCAGGGACCGTAATGGTCTGTCCGCGCACGCTGACGCGCCGCCATCCCTCGGGCCTGCGGGTAGTCCGGCTGCCAGCCGTCCCGGGCCCGCTGGAGGCAGCCGCATCCGGGGACAGCCGGACGCTGACGATGTCCCGGTCATAGCCCAAAGCATCCAGGTCCCGCCCCAAGGTGGGGTCGACGTCACCCCCGGTCACAACGGCGGTTTCCAGGGCGCGTCGGACCAGCAGTGCCAGCAGCGGGCTGGCTTCCGCGCCCTCAGCAAACC
This sequence comes from Arthrobacter sp. P4_H3, assembly GCF_056400885.1. Lineage (NCBI taxonomy): Bacteria > Bacillati > Actinomycetota > Actinomycetes > Micrococcales > Micrococcaceae > Arthrobacter > Arthrobacter sp. P4_H3. The sequence continues at coordinate 21,166 of NZ_JBFUKK010000028.1, read as the reverse complement.
GCGGCTGGAGTCGTGACAGTTCCGAGTCGGCCCTGAAGCGGCTGCAGGCATCATCCACGTCCGCCATCACCGCGCGGACCAGCCGGTCGGCGTCAGTGATCGCATCGGGGCGGGTAACGGTGACGGCGGCCTCAAGGCCCCAGACCGTCCAAGACGAGTGGGCTTCCATGTCAGGATCCTGAAGAATTTCCGTGGACCGCGCCCCCGCTGCCAGGCTGGACGGGGCTCACCCTGGAATAACTCTTGCCGGGACGGGTGTCGCGTGTGGCGCCACTGCTGGAACTGGCTCCGCTGCCGGAATCGGTGGAGGTGGTGGTGCCGGTCGACTTCGTGGCCGCTGTGTTGGCATATACGACGGCGGACGCCACCCCTGCCGTGGCCAGGCTGCCCAACGTGGCCGCAGTAGTGATACCAATGGCCAGCCGTTTGCCGTTGCTTCGAATGTTCATGGCCTGTTCCACCTGCCTTTGACGTGAATGCCGTTAAATCAATCGTCCTCGCGGATTCTTTGTGATTTCTTAGACATTCCTGTCAGTCGGCTTTTGCGGTCAGTCTGGTCTGCCCTCAGGCGAGCGGCAGCGTGACCACCACGGCGGCTCCGCCCGCGGGGCTGGAATCAACGCCCACCCTGCCCTTATGGAGCGTGACGATCTCAGCCACGAGGGCCAGGCCGAGCCCATAGTGCCGGGACACACCCTCTTTTCCCGCGTCCGCACGTGAAGAGGCGAATCGCTCAAAGGCCCGCGTGTCGAAGCCTGGCGGAAAACCGGGCCCGTCATCCGCAACCCGGATGACGGCCTCGCGGCCCTGGGTGCTGACCTGGACTGTGACAGTGCTTTTTGCGTGGTCCAAGGAGTTGGAAATCAACGCAGTGAACACGCGCCCCAGGGACACTTCGGAGCCGCGTACGGTCACGGGCACGGAAGGGAACTTCGATTGCAGCAGGATGGACCGTTTCTGCGCCTCCGCTGCGGCCAAGGCAGCCGCACCAGCCCCAATGCTGCCAAGATCTACCGGCTGGTAGTCAGCCGCGGCGCGGGGATCGGCCGAGATCAGCAGATCGTCCAGGATTCCGGTGAGGAGCTTTGAATCCTCCACAATGCGCTCCACGCCGTCCGCAACTTCCTCGGGACCCGGCTGCACGCCCGGACGGGTCAGTTTCCTTCGCAGCATCTGCGCCCGGGTGCTCAGCAAAGTCAACGGGGTGCGCAGTTCATGGCTGGCATCGGCAACGAACCGGCGCTGCAGGGCCAGGCTCTCGGCAAGCGGGCGCAGGGCCCTGCCGGCCATCCACACGGATATCAGTGCGGCAAGGACGGCGGCCGCCGCCCCGGTGGAGGTCATGGCCAGAACCAGCCGCTCTGCTTCTTCCTGGCTCTCATGGCTGTCCACCGCGGCCTGGGCCACCCTTCCGTCGTGGAAGGCGGTCAGCACTGCATAGCTCCTCCCTGCAACTTGACTGGTCCCCGTTTCGCTGCGGTGCGATGCCAGGACGCGGTTGATGGCGGAGGTATCGGGAAGCCCTGCGGGCATGTTGCGCGATACCGTCAGCTTGCCATTGTTGAGTATGGCTACGAAGACGTCCAGCGGGGCGTCCCTGGGCGAGTCGATCAAGGTGGCGGCCGCCAGTTTCCGGTTGTCCGACTCGCGGGCTCCGGTGGTGACAACCGAATACAGCAAGCCGCCCATGAGGGCAAGAAGGGCCACGATGAGCGCCGTGAACTGAATCGCCAGCCGTGTCACGGCACGCCTGAATTCGGACTGGTCCCGCGTGGTCACCGGAGCTCACCAAGCCGGTAGCCCATCCCCCGGACGGTGAGCACGGACTTCCGTCCCAGTTTCTTGCGCAGGTAGTGAACGTAGGTGTCCACCACGCCGTCGTCGTCGGCATCGGGAAACACCGCGGCCCGCAGCGCCTCCCTCGTGAAAATCTGCCGCGGGCGGCGGCCCAATTGGGCCAAAAGTCCGCTTTCCCGCTCGGACAGGACCACCTCCGCGCCGCTGCCCAGTGTGACCGTGCGGCCGTTGATGTCCAGCATGCCGCCGGGGACCGGCACCGAATCCGCGTGTGTGGAGTGCCTTCGCAAGAGGGACCTGAGCCGCGCCAACAGCTCGTCGATGTCAAAGGGTTTGCCGAGATAGTCTTCGGCCCCGCGGTCCAGGCCCTCCACCCTATCGGCGGGGTTGCTCAGAGCCGACAGGATCAAGGCGGGCGTCGAAATTCCCTTATTGCGAAGCCGGCCCAGGACGTCCAGCCCTTCGATGGCCGGAAGTCCGCGGTCCATCAACAGGACGTCGAAAGATTGGCTGAGGCCTTCGTGCAGAGCACGCTGTCCGTCCGCCGCCAGGACCACCTCGTATCCTTCGCCGACAAGTAACTCCCGCAACATCGAAGCCAGGACGGCGTCGTCTTCCACCAGCAGCACTTTCGGGCCGTCGCTCATGCTGTGAAGTATAGGTCCGCCGCACGGAGCCATTGTTAAGTCCAACAACGGATTACGATTGATGCTTTGACGCTCGACGTTTGTCGAGGAGCAATAAACACGGACAGCGGCGCATTAGCCCTTGCCGGGACACGGAACGGGGAGGCTCCGCCATGGCCGCTCAGCCCGGCAACGTGCCGATGAACGCCCTTTCCCAGCTTGACGGCGAGGGGCACCGTGCCGGGCCAGCGCCGGCGGAATCCGGTCGATACCCCGAACGGAAAGCATTCCTGCCCCGCCGGGAAAGGCCGCAAAGTTGCCCCTAGTCTTAAACCACACCCCCAACTGTTACCTCCGTCACATTGTGGCGGCTCCGTGCGGATGGCGGTGCGGCTGCCTGCTCCCAGAGCAGTCAGCCAGCAACGCAGTCCGCCTGTGACAAGGAAAGAGCACTGATGTCTGAACGCACCACAACGGTTGCCAGGAACACTGCAACGGAACCAACCAGCGGAGGCCACAGCCAGGAACCGCACCTTGCCCGAGCTCTGAGCAACCGCCACATCCAGCTGCTGGCCATCGGCGGCGCCATCGGAACCGGCCTGTTCATGGGCTCCGGCAAGACCATTTCCCTCGCCGGCCCTTCCGTCATCTTCGTCTACATGATCATCGGCTTCATGCTGTTCTTCGTGATGCGGGCGATGGGCGAAATCCTGCTTTCCAACCTGAACTACAAGTCCTTCAGCGACTTCGCCGGAGACCTCCTGGGTCCGTGGGCCGGGTTCTTCACCGGCTGGTCCTACTGGTTCTTCTGGGTTGTCACCGGAGTGGCGGACATTGTGGCGATCGCCGGCTACGTGGACAAGCTCGCCCCCGGCACCCCGCTATGGATCCCTGCGCTCCTCACCCCCGTGGTGCTGATCCTGCTGAACCTCCCCACCGTCAAGGCCTTCGGTGAGGCAGAGTTCTGGTTCGCCATCATCAAGGTGGTGGCCATCGTAGCGCTGATCGGCACCGGCATCGTGATGATCGCAACGAACTTCACCTCCCCCAACGGCGCTGTGGCCAACCTGGCCAACATGTGGAACGACGGCGGCATGTTCCCGCACGGCATGTTCGGCTTCATCCTCGGGTTCCAGATCGCCATCTTCGCCTTTGCCGGCATCGAACTCGTGGGCACCGCAGCGGCCGAAACCAAGGACCCCGAGAAGAACCTGCCGCGGGCCATCAACTCCATCCCCATCCGCGTCCTGCTCTTCTACGTCGGCGCGCTGGTGGTCATCATGGCGGTCAACCCGTGGCGGAGCATCGACGCCGCGAGCAGCCCCTTCATCGGCATGTTCACCCTGGCCGGCTTGGGCATCGCCGCAGTGGTCATCAACCTGGTGGTCCTCACTTCCGCGGCCTCCAGCGCCAACTCCGGCATCTACTCCACCTCGCGCATGGTCTACGGCCTGGCCCAGGACGGCAACGCCCCGAAGGCCTTCGGCAAGCTGAGCATCCGCAAGGTTCCGCAGAACGCCCTGCTGTTCTCCTGCATCTTCCTGCTGGCCGGCTTGGTGCTGCTCTACTCGGGCGACTCCGTCATCGGCGCCTTCACCGTGGTCACCTCGGTCGCCTCGGTGCTCACCATGTTCGTCTGGTCCATGATCCTGGTCAGCTACATTGTGTTCCGCCGCCGCCGGCCCGAACTGCACGCAGAATCCGCCTTCAAGATGCCCGGCGGCACCTTCATGCCCTACGTGGTGCTGGCGTTCTTCGTGTTTATGCTCGTGGCGCTTGCCCAGGCCGACGACACCCGCCTGGCCCTGTTCGTGGCGCCCCTCTGGTTCCTGATCCTGGGCGCGGCCTGGCACTTCAACCGAAAGACGCCGCTCCAGCAGGCACGGATCGCAGAGTGGAAGGCTGAGTCTGATTCGGACAAAGCAAAAGTCAGCACCATGAGCTAGGACGTTCGACGCGCCGCAACCCGCGGCGCCACAACCACAGCGACGACGGCGATGGCGGCCGTGAGGGCGAACACTCCCGCAAAGGAGGCGCCCGACACCCCGCCCGCCGTCGTCGTTGCGGTTAAGGCCGTGAACACAATCCCGGTGGTGGCCAGGGCCAGCGCGCCGCCGAGGGAATCGGAGATGGACATGGCGGAACTGTTGAAACCCTCCGTCTCCGGCGTGGACATGGCCAGTGTCATGACGCTCAGGCGCGGATACATCAGCCCCATGCCGCCGCCGGCGAAGATCCAGCCGACTATTGCGACGGCAGCCGGCCACCCCAGCACGGTGGTCACCAGGGCAAGGACGACGGCGGCCAGCACCATCGCGGAACCGATCACGATGGCCAGCCGGTGGTTCAGCTTCGTACCGAGCCTGCCCTGGACCGCGGAGGCTCCGGCCCAGGCAATGGCACCGAACGTGAGGGTCAGCCCGGCGAAGGTGGGCGAATAGGAGTAGCGCTCCACCAGCAGGTATGGCAGGTAGACCTCCGCTCCGAAGAACGCCGCCGAGACCAGCCCGCGGGCCAGGATGACGCTCGGCAGCCCTCGCCGGGCCAGCAGGGTGCCGCGGGGCACCAGCGGGCGCACCGCGACCAGTGCAATCACGACGGCGGCCGCGGCCACCGCGCCGCCGGCCACCGGTAACTGGGCGGAGAGGTTCAGCCCGAGAACGGCGAGCGCCGCGAGGGCAGCCCAGGCGAGCCGGCCGTAGGACCACCGCTTGGGATTCGCACTAGCTTCCGGCCCGTCAGTTTTTGCGGACGCCTCTACCGCTGCCGGACGGCCGTGCAGCCCGCGCAGCGCCGGCACGATCATCAGGAGTGCCGGAACCACCAGCCCCACCACGCCCAGGAAGACCCAGTGCCAGCTTGCCGCCTGCGCCACGATTCCGGCGGCGAAGGGGCCCACCAGGGACGGAATCACCCAGGCCGCGGAAAAGGCGGCGAAGATCTTCGGGTGCAGCACCGGAGGGTAGACGCGTGCCACCACAACGTACAGGGCCACGGTCATGGCGCCGCCGCCCAGTCCCTGCACCAGCCGGCCGGCCACCAGGACGGCCATGCTTCCCGCGGTGCCGGCGATCAGCAGGCCCAGCACGAACATGGCCACCGACGCGTAGAGCGGCCCGACCGGCCCGCGGCGGTCCGACCAGTTGCCGGCCGCCACCATGCCGATCACACCCGTGGCGAGGGGGCCGGCAAAGGCCAGGGCGTAGAGCCCGGCGCCGTCCAGCTCACGGCTGACCAGCGGCATGATGGTGGTCACCGCGAGGGATTCGAAGGCGGCCAGGAACACCAGCGCGCACGCGCCTGACGTCACCAGGAGATAGTGGCGGTGCAGGATTCCTGCGGTCGCCGGGGCGGATGCTGGGGCGCTTCGTTGCACGGTGGTGGCCTGATCAATAGTCATGGACGTTACCGTAGGACCTCAACTAAGGTTGAGGTCAAGGTGCCGCCCGGGATGCGGAAATGACGCTCGGCGTTCGGTTACAGCGTTCGGGAAACCCTAGGGGGAAGCATGCCACAGCTTGCCGGCGGAGCACACCATGCCCTGAGCATCGGTGAGTTGTCCGAACGGAGCGGGGTGGCGCCGTCGGCCCTTCATTTCTACGAACGCAGCGGCCTGATCTCCTCCGAACGGACCTCCGGAAACCAGCGGCGGTATCGCCGCGACGCCTTGCGGCGTGTCGCGTTCATCCGGGTCTCCCAGGGGGTCGGCATCCCGCTGAAGGAGATCCGGGCGGCCCTGGATTCCCTGCCTGAAGGCCGGACCCCCACCAAGCGCGACTGGTCCCGGCTTTCGCGGCTGTGGCGCTCGGAACTGGACGCGCGCATCGCCGCCCTGGAGCATCTGCGGCGCGACCTGGACGGGTGCATCGGCTGCGGCTGCCTCAGCCTGAAGGCCTGCCGGCTGCAGAACCCGCAGGACACGCTGGGCGACGGCGGCACGGGCCCCCGGCGCTGGGAACCCGACTCACGCGACCCTTACACCGGAGACCCTGGCGCCGCGGCCTCCGAAGGTCCGGACGCCTAGGCGTCCGGTCGCACCCGACGGAAGGCTCAACCCGACGAAAGGCCCAACCCCACCGAAGGCACGACGGCGCCGGTCGCCGTCGAGTCCGGGTTCAGCATCCAGCCCACCCGCTTGACGCTGCTGAGCATCACCACGCTCTCCACGAGTTCAATCCCCGGGATCCGCTGCTGCAGCGCAAGTTCCTCGGTCAGGACATCGGCCACCGACTGCAGCCACATGATGATCACAAAGTTGGTCCGCCCGGTGGTGGAGGCGGCCAGCCGGACGTTGCGGAACCCCCGGAGTTCGGCCGCCGCGGCATCATGCTGGCCGGGCGGAACATTTGCGAACCACTGGCACGTCACCGGGAACCCTGAATACTTCTGCGCGATCTCGCAGCGGAAGGACAGCACGCGGCTGGCCAGCACGCGGTTCAGCTGCCGCTGGACCGTGGCCGGATGCCGTCCCAGGGCGCGGGCAATGTCCGCAGCCGTCGCCCGGCCGTCGCGGGCCAGGAACGGCAAAAGATCCAGGTGGCTGGCTGGCAGTGGCTCCCGCAGGGACAGCGGCGGGGCGGAACCCGTTGCCTCAGGTCCTGCCTTGGCCCGCAGCGCCGCCACCTGGGCGCGGTCCAGGACGTTGAGCCGCCAGGAGTAGGCGCCGGTGTGCAGCCGCGTACACAGGGCAGTCTGGTATTTTACGAGCCCGTCGATGTCCTTCAGCCGCGCGGCCACGGCGGTGCCGAATTCGTCCAGCGACCGCGTGATCGCCGTCAGCATCAGGTCGCGGTTGCTGGCCGCCTCCTCCACGGTGACAATCTCCGGCACCGCCGCCAGGGCCTCCGTCACATCATCACGGCGGTGCATCTCGCACTCCACGTCCACAAAAGCCAGGCACATCTGCTGCGGATCGCCCATCAGGTGCGCGGTGACCCAGGACGCCCCGGCGGAACGCAGCCGCTCCCAGCGAGCGGCCAGCGTGGTCGCATGAACGCCCAGGACTTCGGCGGCGTCCGACCAGCTCAGCCGCGGCGCAATCTGGAGGGCGTTGATGAGGGCCAGGTCCTCCTCGCTGAGTTCCATTTATCCCTTCCTCCGCCCGTCCATGTTGCGTGAATCCTGCGCTTAATAGTCCTTGATTGCATTTTTCCAGCCATTTGGCTGCCTGTGAAGTATGTCACGACAGACTGGAGACCTGGGCCGCGGAACCGCTGCCGGCCCGCCGACAGATCAGGAGCACGCATGCCGATCATCACCGACGCCAAGGAGCTGCAGGGGGACCTCGCCAGGTTCAGGCACCAGCTGCACCAGGAGCCGGAAATCGGCCTGGATCTTCCGCGGACCCAGGAAAAGGTGCTGAAGGCGCTGGACGGGCTGCCGTACGAGATCACCCTCGGCGAGAGCACGACGTCGGTCACTGCGGTCCTGCGCGGCGGCGCACCACACGGTTCTCCCGCCAAGCCGGCGGTCCTGCTCCGCGCGGACATGGATGCCCTTCCGGTCCAGGAAAAGACCGGCGCCGAGTTCACCTCGAAGATCGAAGGCGCCATGCACGCCTGCGGCCACGACCTCCACACCGCCATGCTGGCCGGAGCCGCAACGCTCCTGGCCGAGCGCAGGCACGAACTGGCCGGCGACGTCGTCCTGATGTTCCAGCCGGGTGAGGAGGGCTTCGACGGCGCGAGCCACATGATCCGCGAAGGCGTCCTGGACGCCGCCGGACGGCGCGTGGATGCCGCGTACGGCATGCACGTGTTCTCCGCTTTGGAACCGCACGGGAAGTTCTGCACGCGGCCCGGCGTCATGCTGAGTGCCTCAGACGGGCTATTCGTCACTGTGCTGGGGGCCGGCGGCCACGGTTCGGCGCCGCATTCGGCCAAGGACCCGGTCACCGCGGCGGCGGAGATGGTCACCGCGCTGCAGGTGATGATCACCCGGCAGTTCAACATGTTCGATCCCGTGGTGCTGTCGGTGGGCGTCCTGCAGGCCGGGACCAAACGGAACATCATCCCCGAAACCGCCAGGATCGAAGCCACCGTGCGCACGTTCTCCGAGGAATCCCGGGAGAAGATGATGACTTCGATCCCCGCGCTGCTCAAGGGCATCGCCGCCGCCCACGGCCTGGATGTGGATGTGGAATACCGTGCCGAGTACCCGCTGAGCGTCACTGACGTGGACGAGACCAACACCGCGGAGGACGTGATCCGCGGGCTGTTCGGCGAAGGCCGGCACACCCGCTTCGCCACGCCACTGAGCGGCTCGGAAGACTTTTCCCGCGTCATGAACGAGGTCCCCTCCACGTTTATCGGCCTCAGCGCCGTGCCGCCTGGTGCCGACCATGTCGCCGCAGCGTTCAACCACTCCCCCTATGCCACCTTCGACGACGGCGTCCTCGCCGACGGCGCCGCACTCTACGCCGAACTGGCACTCTCCCGCATCGCCACCCTGGCCGCCCGGTCCTGAGAACCCTGGAGAACACCATGACAACCACCGTCAGCCCGCAGCTCGCGGCCCGCACCGCCACCAGGAAGACCATCATCGGCACCGGCATCGGTAACGCCGTCGAATGGTACGACTGGGCCATCTACGCCACCTTTACGCCGTTCATCGCCAGCCAGCTCTTCAGCAAGGCGGACCCGGCGTCTGCGGTCCTATCCACGTTGGCGATCTTCGCCGTCGGCTTCGTGGCACGTCCCTTCGGCGGCTTCCTCTTTGGCTGGATCGGGGACAGGATCGGCCGCAAAGCGTCCATGACCCTGGCCGTAGGCCTGGCCTCCCTGGGCAGCCTGATGATCGGCATCGCGCCCACCTTCGCTGCCGTAGGCGCGTGGGCATCCCTCATGCTGCTGGTGGCCCGGCTGGTCCAGGGCCTGGCCCACGGAGGAGAGCTGCCGTCGTCGCAAACCTATCTTTCCGAGATGGCACCCCGGGAACACCGGGGGTTCTGGGCCACGCTGATCTACACGTCCGGCACCGTGGGCATCCTCTTCGGCACACTCCTGGGCGCTGTCCTGAACATGGCGCTGAGCACCGAGGTGATGAACGCCTGGGGCTGGCGGATCCCGTTCCTTGTCGGCGCCGCCATGGGCCTCTACGCCCTGATCATGCGGTCGAAACTGCACGAGACGGACGTGTTCGAAGGCGAGTCCGCCACGGAGAAACGGGCGCCCATCTGGCCCCAGATCGTCCGGCACCGCAAGCAGGCCCTCCAGGTGATCGGACTGACCGTGGGGCTGACTGTGATCTACTACATCTGGGGCGTGGTGGCCCCAAGCTACGCCACGACCGCCCTCAAGATCGACCGCGGCGAAGCGCTTTGGGCCGGCGTGATCGGCAACATCGTCTTCATTGCCGCCCTGCCGTTCTGGGGCAAGCTGTCCGACCGGATCGGCCGAAAGAAGGTCCTCTGGGCCGGCGCCATCGGCTCGGCCGTGATGCACTTCCCGATGACCTGGCTGCTGAAGGATTCCGCGTGGCAGCTGGCGGTCGGCATGTCCGTGATGCTCATCTTCATCGCCGCCAGCGCGGCCATTGTTCCGGCCGTCTACGCCGAACTGTTCCCCACCAGCATCCGCACCGTGGGTGTCGGCGTCCCCTACTCCATCTGCGTCGCAGTGTTCGGCGGAACCGCGCCGTACCTGCAGCAGTGGCTTGGCACCACGCTCCAGCTGCCCAGCCTGTTCAACATCTACGCCGTGGTGCTGCTGCTGGTCAGCGCGGCGTTCGTCTTCAGCCTTCCCGAAACCAAGGGGAAGGACCTGCGCGGCTGACGCTGCTTCCTGGGTGAACCGGCGAAGGCCGGGCGGCTTGGCCGCCCGGCCTTCGCGGTGTCTGCGGTGTCTGCGAGAACGGCGCCATGCGGGCACGTCGCTGCGTCAGGTGGCCTCCGGTTGGGTTCCGCCTCAGGCGGGGTTCCGGGCGGCCGCGACCTGCGACCGTGCGGCCTGCCGGGGACGGGGCATGGCGGAGCGGATGACCTGCCGGGCCGCGGCCCGGGCAATCTCAGGCGTATCGGAGTCTGGAGACGTGATTCCGCATGCCTGTGCCCCTTCAAGGATGAGCGCCAGCGCCCGGGCCAGTGCGTCAGGGTCTTCTGCACCTGTCTGGCGGGCCAGCCGCGTGACCCAGTCGAGGACCCGCGCATTGTGCAGGGCGATCCTCAGGTGCGCAGCAGTGCCGGGACGGATCTCGGCCGCGGCCCGCAGGAACGCAGCACCGCGCTGGTCGCCGGGGCGCCCGTCCCGGGAAATGGCGTCGAACATGCCGAGCAGCTGGTCGGCGGGGTGTGTTGCGAACGGACCTGCGGCCTGCCTCAAATCCGCTGCCCAGCCGAGGCCCAGTTCATCGATATAGGCAAGGACCAGATCATCCCGTGTCGGGAAATGCCTGTAAAAGGTCGCCTTGGCCACGCCGGCCTCGGCAATGATGCGGTTGATGCCGACCTGGTACAGGCCTTCGGCGGAGAACAGGTCCGACGCGATCTTGAGGATACGATCACTGGCATCCTTGCGCCGGCTCAATCTGTCCATTGTTCACCTCCTCGGCAGACAGTGCCAGGAACAGCTTCACCAGTCTTCAGGTGCTTCCCCTGATGACGTCTGTTTGGTTAGGCCGGTTAATTTGGCAAAACGAATGAGATATCAGTTCCACTCTACGCCCGGAGCGTTTTTGGGCAGTCGGCCTCCGCCGCGGACCTCGCGCGTCTGCAGGGCTCTCCCGCCACTCACATGCCTGCCTATTGGCTCAAGTCCTCCATCGCGGCGGCAGGTTGCCCAAGGCTATTCACAGGGGCCGCAGTGGGGCGCTTTGCCCTCAGTTCTTCCAGGGCCGCCCGTTTCCGCAGCCGGTGCCAGGCCCAAGGCAGGAGGTACCGGCGAGCCCACAACAGGTCGCCTGCCCTGGCCTGGGGCCAACTGCCACGCGGCAGTTCCCCGGGTTCCAGCGGCCGGAGCCGGTGCGGGACACCAAGCGTGTCCAGCACCATCATGGCCACGGAGTGGTGGCCCAGCGGGGAGAGATGCAGCCGGTCCTGGTCCCACATCCGCGGGTCCCTGAGCGTCCTCAGGCCCCATAGGTCGGCAACCACGGCGTCATGCCGGGACGCGATGGAGCGGATGTTCTCGTTGAAGACGGCAACCCTGGTCCGGTTGCGGCCCAGGACGGGCGTTGACCTCCAGTCGGGCCCGGTGAAGAGCACCAGGGTGGCGCCGCAAGAACTCAAAAGCTCCACACCGGCGTCGAGCCTGTCAGCCAATTTGTCCGGATCACCGCCGTGGAAAACCATGTTGTTGCCTCCCGCCGAAAGCGTGATCAGGTCCGGCTGAAGGGCCAACGCCGGCGCAACTTGCAGGTCCATTATCTGCTCCAGCAGCAGGCCGCGGACGGCAAGGTTCGCGTACGCGAAGTCCTCATGACCGGTGCTCAGTTCCTCTGCCACGCGATCGGCCCAACCGCGCACTCCACCAGGACTCCGCGGGTCAGGGTCGCCCACTCCTTCAGTGAACGAATCCCCCAAAGCAACGTACCGGCGCCACGGGTGGGCGCCGGCACGCTCCACGTACCCGGCGCCGGAAACACCATCTTGGGGCCGGCGTCCTGACAGATATTTGCCGTTCGCGGTCACCCTGCACCTCCTTGTGGGAAGCCTGAGCCCTTTGTGTAAATAACCATTTGGGCGGCCAACATGTTCCGCAGATTGGCCGGCCCGGGGCAAATTCCTGCGTGGAATGCTGGTCGCGTTTCGGGTGTTAAAAGGAGTGTCTGATGGTACGTATCTCCGGACTGACAGGAAGGTAAATGAGCAGGAAAATCGAGACCGTTGAAGACGACGCCGGGAAGGTCATCACCTACCACCGGCACCCGAACGGTGGCGGTCTGATCGGGCGTGGCGCCGAGGTGCACGAGACGTCGTTCATCAGCTCAAGTGCCTATGTGGAGGCCGGCGCCCGGGTGGAGTCGGGATGCCGGGTCGGCGGGGGCAGCTGGATCGACCGGCAGGCGCGTATCGGCCACCGGGTGGTGATTGGTGACGCCGTGTACGTCGGGCCGGGAGCCGTGGTCGGTAACCGGGTCCATATCGGCAGCCACTCCCGGATCGGGGCCGGTGCCGTGATCGCCCACGGGGTCCGCCTGCATGGGGACACCACTGTTGCCCAGGGAAGCCACGTAGCGGCCAGAAGCAAGCCGACGGCAAACTCGGCATCGCGGTCCCGTTCGGACGGCAACCATAAGGTGCGAAAGGCTGCCTGAGACCGGCGCCTGACGCTGCGCCTGCGAACAATGCGCGGAGCGCAGACGAAGTCCAGGTCAGGCCGAAAGCCTCTCGCGAGCTGCACCGGAGGCGACTAGGTTGGGTCATAGTCACCGGCAGCGTAGGCGCAGCGGAGACCATGAAAGCGAGGACGCGTGATGGGCAGCGCAGGTGAGCCTGAAGGCAAGCGGGGTCGCCACGGAGCGGGAGATGACGTTCCCCAAACTCCGGGTCCAGCGGATGGCAGCGCTCGTGCCCGCGGAGTTGACGACGGCTTCTACGAAGAATCCGACGGCGGCGTCCCCTACGCCGAGGACGCCGCATTGGAGGACCCCGCGTACGTTGATGACACCGGCTACGTTGAGGACACCGGCGGCCCGGTGGAGCGTTTCTTTCCTGCAGACCCTGCCGCCGCTATCCGTGAAGCCGTGGTTGCCCGCGAAGAGGAGCGGTTCGGCGGCATCAAGATCGGCTCGGCCTTCTTCGGCTGGCTCACCGCGACCGCAATTGCTGTTGTGCTGGTCGCCGTGGTTACCGCGGCCGGCCGGGCCGGCTTCCTGGCCGGCACGGACCTTATCGCGGAAGCCGGCCAGGCATCATCAGGTGGCGTGGCAGCTTCGATCACGCTCGTGTCCATCCCGTTCCTCGCTTATTTTGCGGGCGGCTACGTCGCAGGACGGATGGCGCGCTTCAACGGCATCGGCCAGGGGCTCATGGTGTGGTTGTGGACTGTGATCCTGGCGGCAGGTTTGGCCCTGGTGGCGATTGTTGGTGGCGGGCAACCCAGTGTCCTGGCCACGCTCAATAGCTTCCTCCGCTTCCCCGTGGGCGACGGCCAGCTGAGTACGGGCGGCGTCATCGCAGCCATAGCCGTGGCTGCATCAGCTCTGCTCGGCGCCGTGCTGGGCGGCATCGCCGGAGTTCACTACCACCGCAAGGTGGACCGTGCGGGATTCGCGCCGACGGAGGGGTACTACCAGCCCTAGTTGAGGGCCTACCGGCCCGGGTAGTAGGACCCCGGTACGGTCAGCCTTGGGCGGCGGCCACAACCCGCTCGCCGTTGAAGTATTCGAGCTGCCAGCCATCTACGGCATGGTGGTGGGCCAGGTTGAGCGCGGCGTTGTCGATGCTCTGCAGAGTGCGGCCGATGGCGCGGCTGAGAGTGACCCGGATGAGCGTGCCGTGGGCGACAACCAGGACGCGGCGGCCGCGGAACTCCTCGGCCAGCGTTTCCAGTGCGCCCAACCCGCGGGAGGCTGCCTCGTCCTCGCTTTCGGCGCCGCGGAAACCACCGGGCGTCCGCAGTGCGTCCAATTCGGGGCCGGCCTGCAGTCCCTCCGCGGGCCCGAAGCTGCGCTCGGTAAGCGCCGGCACGCGCCTGGTCACGCTGAGCCCGAGCCCGGCGGCAATCAGGTCGGCGGTTTCCGCGGCACGGCTCAGCGGCGAGGACACGATGGCATCCCAATCGTGGCCGGACAGGACGGAGACGGCGTCGCTTGCCTGGCCGCGGCCGACGTCGTTCAGCGGAATGTCGGTGGAACCCTGCAGCCGGCGCTGCGCATTCCAGTCCGTCTGGCCATGGCGGACGAGGGCGAAGGTCGTAAGGGTCATGCTTTCCATTGTGCCCTGACAGCGGGCGGCCCCGAAAACGGCGGCCACGTACAGGTCGGGCGGACGGCCGGCGGGCCACCTCGGAAATTGGGAGGCCCCTGCAACTCAACGGCCCGTGGAGGCAATGGAGACGCAGGGGCTCTCATTTGGTGGGGTCAGGTGACTAGACTTTCCGACTGACCCGGTGGCGGACGTGTTGGACGGCGCTGAGGACCAGGGCGGCGGCCAGGACCGCGTAGAGGGTGATGGTGATGGGGCTGTCCACCAGGATGCCCAGGTTACCTTCGGAGACTGCCAGCGCGCGGCGCAGTTCGGTCTCGGCCATGGGTCCGAGGATTACGGCGATCAGAACGGGCGCGAGCGGGATGTTGTAGCGGCGCATCAGGAATCCGATTAGCCCGATGGCAATGAGGAGCCACAGGTCCAGAACTGCGGAGCTGACCGCGTAGACGCCGAGCATGGAGAAAACGGTGATGCCGGCGTACAGGTAGTGCTTGGGGATGCTCAGCAGCTTGGCCCAGACGGAGGCAAACGGGATGTTGATCACGACCAGGATCACCAGACCGATGAACAGTGAGGCCAGCAGCGCCCAGACCAGGTCACCGCTTCGCTCGAAGAGCAGGGGCCCGGGCTGCATGCCGTACTGCTGGAATGCTGCGAGCATGATCGCTGCGGTGGCCGAAGTCGGCAGGCCGAGTGCGAGCAGCGCACCCATGGCGGTGCCGGCGGTGGCGTTGGCTGCGGCTTCGGGGGCTGCGAGGCCGCGGATTGAGCCGGTGGTGCCGAATTCCGGATCGTTTCGGCGCTTGGCCAGTTGCTTTTCGGTTCCGTAGGCCAGGAACGTGGGCACTTCAGCGCCGCCGGCGGGGATGAGCCCAAAAGGGGCACCGAAGGCGGTGCCGCGCAGCCAGGCAGGCAGGGCTTTCTTGAAGTCTGCGACGTTAAGTCTCGCCCGGCCCTTCGTTTCGATCCGGGTGGCGATCGGGTCGCGGTGGATGCGGGAGGCGATGTGGAATACCTCGCCGAGTGCCAGGAGCCCGACGGTGATGACGATAACGGAGATCCCGTCGAAGAGCTGGGGCATGCCCAGGGTGAAGCGGGCGGTGCCGCTGGGGCCATCAATTCCGACGAGGGCCAGGGCCAGACCGATCCCCAGCGCCGCGATCCCGCGGATCACGGATTCGGAGACGACGGCGGAGATGGCCAGGAACGCGAACACTGCCAGGGCGAAGTACTCGGCCGGCCCGAAGACGGTGGCCATTTTGACCAGGGTCGGCGCGAAGAACACCACCAGGGTGGTGGCGATCAGGCCTCCGATGAAGGCGCCGATGGCGCAGGTGGCCAGCGCCTTGGCGGCCTGCCCGCTCTTGGCCATTCGGTGACCCTCGAAGGTGGACGCGATGGCCGACGAGTGGCCAGGTGTGTTGAGCAGGATTCCTGACGTGGAGTCGCCGAAGAGGCCGCCGAAGTAGATGCCGGCGAACATGATGAACGCTGCCGTGGGTTCGAGTGAAAATGTGACGGGCAGCAGCAGGGCCACCGCCATGGCGGAGCCAAGTCCCGGAAGGACGCCGACGGCGGTGCCCAGGAGGGCGCCGATCAGCACCCAGAGGAGGTTGATCGGGGTCAGTGCGCTGGCAAAGCCGCCCATGAGGAGTTCAAGTTGTTCCATTAGAGGATCCCTCCTATGAAGCCGGAGGGCAGGCTGAGGCCCAGCCCGGCGCCGAAGGCCAGTTGAATGATTGAGGAAAAGAGCAGGCCCACGCCGATGTCGAAGAATCGTCGACGGCTGCCGAGGGCGTAGGCAACAACCCAGAAGAGCATCGTCGCGCTGATGATCCAGCCCAGCGGTTCCAGCAGCGCGACGAAGGCCACGACGCCGGCCAGCATCAAGCCGACCGTCCGCCAGTCCGAGTAGGTTTTCCAGGTGTTGGCCGGGGTTTTGGATGGCGCATCGTCATACGCCTCATCCTCTTCCTTCCCCAGGTGACCGAGGTCGTGCAGCATGTCCGCCGAGAACTGCCCGTGTCCGGGGTGGATGGAGTTGTCCGGAACCTGCGGTGAGCGAAGGATCTGGATGGCGAGCAGGGTGGCTACCAGGTAGAGAATGACGCACACGATGATAGGGAAGAACTGCGGCCCCGGGGCTGATTTGCCTTGGACGTGCATGGTGACAGTGCCGACGGTGAGGAAGATGGCCACTGCGAAAAGCACGACGACGACCACGAATTCGCTGCGGCCGGTTCCAAAGCGGGGCTTAGGTTTTCCGTGTGGCTCCGTGGCGGGTCCTGCTTCCGACTGATGCTGGGTGAGGCTCATAGGCCGAGGTCCTTTACGATTTCTTGGGCCGTTGCAACTTCGTTGTTGATGAACTGTTCGAATTCCTCGCCGGTGGTGAAGGTGTCCGTCCAGCTGTTGCGCTTCAGTGCTTCCTGCCAGTGGGCACTGCTGCGCATCTCGGTGACGATCTTGATGAACTCCGCCTTCGCCTCGTCCGTGATGCCGGGCGCGGCTACAATTCCACGCCAGTTGGACATGGATGCGTCCACACCCTGTTCCTTGAACGTGGCAACGTCCACACCCTCGAGCCGCTCTTCCGAAGAGATGGCCAGGGCACGGAGGGTTCCCGCTTCGATCTGGTCGCTGACTTCGTTGTAGCCGGACATGCCGGCAGCGGTGGTGTGGGAAAGGAGGGAGGTCAGGGCTTCGCCGCCACCGGAATAGGCGATGTAGTTCACGTCCTGAGGATCGATGCCGACGGTTTTTGCCACCTTTGCGCTGAGGAGATGGTCGATGGATCCCAGGGAGCCGCCGCCGATCGAGGTTCCTCCCGGGTCTTTCTTCCAGGCTTCCAGGAAGTCATCCAGTGTTTTGAACTTGGAGTCGGCCGGAACCACCAGGGCTGCGTAGTCATCGGCCAACCGGGCAATGGGAACAACGTCGGCCATGGACTCCGGATTGTCGCCGAGTTCGATGGCCCCCACCATCACTCCACCGGTCACCAGGAGGGCGTCTTCGCGGCCGGGGGTCTGAACGAACTGGCTCAGACCAATTGTTCCGCCTGCTCCGGGAACGTTGACCACTTGGGCGTTATTGACGACGCCGCCGCTCTTGAGCGCCTGCTGTCCTTCACGGGCAAAGCCGTCCCATCCGCCGCCAGGTGCTGCCGGGGCTATCAGTGTCAGCTTGTTCCGGGCCGTGCTCGTTCCGCCGGCGGTGCCGGCATTCAGGAACGCCAGCGCTGCCACGATGGCCACGACCAGGCCGAAGACGGCATTTCGTAGGGGGTTTTTCATGGTTCTCGTTCCGTAACGACGTTGTTGGGCGGTGCGAAAGTCCTCTGCTGGGCCGGAGCCTCAGCCGTAATTGCGGTGACACAGACTGCCGGTACCGATCCGCATACTGTTGTACACAATGAAATACAGTTATACATGTGATGGCGGTCACCGGCAAGTTTGGTTTGTAAAAAACCTTCTTGCGCCGATTGCATACGTTTGTATACAGTTGGATTCACTAACCAGTGAAAGGACAGCCAATGTCTATCGGTAATGGAGCCGGACCCCGGAGCACGGACAGCGTTGACGTAATTGTGGTGGGCGGCGGTAATGCCGGTTTCACGGCGGCACATGCCGCGGCGGAACGCGGGCGGCGCGTCGTGTTGCTGGAAAAGGGCGAGAAGGAGATGGCCGGTGGCAACAGTTTCTACACCGCCGGTGCCACGCGGATCGCGCACGACGGTCTCGAAGATTTGCAGGGCCTCGTGGAACCGGATGAGCGGCACGGCCGCACTGTTGTTCCCCCCTACAGTGCCGAGGAATATGCAGCGGACCTGGAAAAGGTGACCGAAGGCCGGAACGACCCCGCGCTGACTGAAGTTCTCATCGCCGAAAGCCAGTCCACGCTTCGGTGGCTCAATGGCCTGGGCCTGAAGTACCGCCTGATGTACGAGCGTCAGGCCTATGAGCGTCCGGACGGGTCCTACCTCTTCTGGGGCGGACTGCACGTGGGGAACGTGGGCGGCGGCGAGGGCCTGATCGAGGACCACATGCGGGTCGCCTCGGAGCTGGGTATCGATGTCCGCTATGGCCACGCGGCGCAAAGCCTCATCGTCGAGAGCGGGCGCGTTGCCGGCGTCGTTGTTAAAACCGCTGAAGGCGAACTGCGACTGAGGGCAGAGTCAGTGATTCTCACCGCGGGCGGTTTTGAATCCGATCCACAGTGGCGGCGGGAGCACCTTGGCGAAGGCTGGGAGAACGCCAAGGTCCGGGGAACCCCGTACAACACCGGTGACATGATCGCTGCTGCGCTGGCGATCGGTGCCACCAAGGGCGGCGACTGGAGTACCTGCCACAGCGTGCAGTGGGACGCTTTCACGGCCACCAACGAGAGCAACCGTGAACTCACCAACCGGTTGACCCGGCAGAGCTACCCGTTCGGCATCATTGTGAACACCGACGGCAAACGTTTCCTGGATGAGGGCGCGGACTTCAGGAACTACACCTACGCCAAGTACGGCAAGGAAATCCTGAAGCAGCCCGGATCAGTGGCGTACCAGATCTTCGATGCAACCCTCCGCCCGATGCTGCGCAGCGAGGAATACGACATGCCCGGCATCTCCGTGGAGGTCGCGGACACCATCGAGGAACTGGCCGTCAAGATCGGCCTGAACCCGGAGAGCCTGTCCAAGACCGTGACGGACTTCAATAATTCGATCGACCGCGCTGTCCCGTTCGATCCCACCATCAAGGACGGCCGGGCAGCGGCGACCGAACCGGTCAAGAGCAACTGGGCCGCCCCCCTTGAAACCGGACCCTTCTACGCCTACGGCGTCACGTGCGGGATTACCTTCACCTTCGGCGGCATCAAATCGGACACCCATGGCCGCGTCCTGGACGGGGACGGCAAGCACATCGAAGGCCTGTTCGTGGCGGGTGAAATGCTCGGCGGCCTATTCAGCATCAACTACCCGGGGGGCACCGGCCTTGCTGCAGGATGCGTCTTCGGCCGGCGCGCGGGCGTTCTGGCGTAAAGTTCCTTTCGAACAAGCGGCCAGCAACAACCACTCCAACACCTCAAGGACCAGCCAAGTGACGGATTCAGCAACCCCACGCATCGACGGGGAGAACATCTTCCAGACACTGCGCAGCGAAATCCTGTCCGGAGTGCACCAGCCTGGTACCGCCATTCGAGAAACTTCGCTTGCCACCCGCTTCGGCGTCTCCCGGACACCCGTCCGGGAGGCGCTGTCCCGCCTGCAGCAGGAACGCCTCCTTGAGCGGGTAGCCAGGGGCCTGCAGGTTCCCCAGGTGGACCCGCAGCAGGTCATCCAGATCTACGACATGCGCATCCTCCTCGAAGAAGAGGCAGCACGACAGGCCGCCCGATCCCGGCAGTTCCCCGACCTCATGCGGCTCGACGCCTTGCTGCAGCGAGACAGGCAACTCCAGGAACCGGACGACCACACCAGAATCACCACCAACCTGGAGTTCCACGCCGCCATCTGGAACTGCGCACACAACCCCGTCCTCCGGGACCTGCTGGACCGCCTGTCAACACACCTCATCCACGCACCCCGGTCCACCCTCTCCACGGGGAACCGCTGGGTGGAATCGCTGGACGAGCACGAGGCCCTGATACAGGCCATCGAACAGCAGGACAGCGATGCCGCCGGAAAAATCGCCCGAGAGCACATGGAAACAGCGCGCACACTTCGTCTGCAGCTTCTCCGAGAAACAGCACTGCAACAGCCGCTGACCAACCACGGTTCCCGCCGCTGAACCAGTGGCACAGTTCGGGCGACATCACCGCCACAAAACCCCGACGACCGCCGGACTCAGTTCCGGCATGCGTGAACCCTGGTCCTGCTTTCCATCGCAACAGGTAGCCCGAAAGACGGGCGCAGGATGGGGCGAGCGCGGCTGAGGCGGGGCGGCTCCAAAATGCCGCCCCGCCTCCTCCACCCGCAACGTCCGCAGATTTGCGTGAGCACATAACCGCCAGCCTGTCCTCTGACTCAAAACACCTGGTCTTGGCTGACAGTCACAAAGGCCATCGTGACCGCGGCCCACGTGAACCGCCGCGTGACGCCGCGTGACGCTTCGGGCGCTCAGCACCGCCTTTCAGGGCCGCAGATGACGCTGCGGGTCACCCCGTTACTGCCCATGAACGCAGGAGTCGCGGGGCATTGTTTCCGCCGGATGCCGGACCGTAATCTCAATCCAAGCGCTGGGACCGGGGCACCGGACAAGCTCCACAAGAGCAACAGGCCCAGCAGCTGGCCCCTCACGGAGGGCGGCAAAAGACTGCCGACGCGAGCCTCCGTCCCCTCGACTGTTGTCCGGCGGCGACCCTTATACCGGGCTGCCCCACTCTTGAAGGAATCCCCATGTCATCGCATCAGAACCCCGAAGGATCCACCCGCATCATTGCGGGTCAAACGGCCAAGCCAAAGCGGAAGCGTGCCCTCGGAATCGGCATCGCCGCGGGCCTCGTAGCCCTGATCGCCGGAGGCGCGGTCGTGGCGTCAAACCTCAACCGCGGCACCGAATCACAGCCGGCGGCCGCCGCGGCCGCCGCCCCCGCGGCCGAGCTGAAACTTGGCTTCTTCGGCAACGTGACCCATGCTCCTGCCCTGGTGGGGGTCAAGGAAGGCTTCATTGCGAAGAGCCTGGGCGAAACGAAGCTGAGCACGCAGGTGTTCAACGCCGGCCCGGCTGCGATCGAGGCGCTGAACGCCGGCGCGATCGATGCCGCCTACATCGGGCCGAACCCGGCGATCAACTCGTTCGTCAAGAGCCAGGGGGAGTCCGTCAGCATCATTGCCGGCGCTGCGGCGGGCGGGGCGCAGCTGGTGGTCAAGCCGGAGATTGGCTGATTGGCT
>NZ_JBFUKK010000027.1:0-46230 GCF_056400885.1 Arthrobacter sp. P4_H3 | reverse complement strand
TGCTACGACAACGCCGTCATGGAGAACTTCTTCGGCCACCTCAAGGAAGAGCTCTTCCACCGCGTCCGATTCCTCAACACGGACGCACTGGCAGCTGCAATAGGGGAATACATCCACTGGTACAACACCAAAAGGATCTCCACAAAGCTCGAGGGCCTAAGCCCGGTGCAATACCGTGCCCAGGCCCTCGCAGCTTAGGATCCTATTTGGCAGTCCAACTTCCGGGGACCAGTTCAGTTTTCGCAACAAAAACAGCAACGCTCGCTCACCTGGTGAACTGGCGTTGCTGTTTTAGTTGCAGGTACTGCGAGAGCGTTGCTGTTTAAGCGGCAGGAAGTGAGAGAGCGTTTGTGCGGCGCACTGCCCCTCCGCGCTACTCGCCCCCCGGTTACTTCGCTGCGCGCTGCCTGGAGACTTCGTACAGGGAGATGCCGACGGCCATGGAGGCGTTGAGCGATTCCATCGCGGAGTCGATCGGGATGGAAACGATCTGGTCGCAGTTTTCGCGGACCAGCCGGCTCAGGCCCTTGCCTTCGGAACCGACCACGATGCAGACGGGTTCCTTGGCGAGGCTGAGGTCCGGCAGCGACACGTCGCCGTCGCCGTCGAGGCCGAGCACGTAGATGCCCATGTTCTTGAACGCCTTGAGGGTGTTGTTCAGGTTGGCGGCGCGTGCCACCGGAACGCGGACTGCTGCGCCGGCGCTGGTCTTCCAGGCCGAGGCCGTGACGCCGACGGAGCGCCGCTCCGGCACAATGACGCCGTGTCCGCTGAAAGCCGACACAGAGCGGATGATCGCGCCGAGGTTGCGCGGGTCGGTGATGCCGTCCAGGGCGACGAAGAGCGGCGCGTTGGCCACGTGGCCCCGCTTCCAGTTGGCCAGTGTTTCTTCGGCGAGCTCGTACGCGTCCTGGTACTCGTACGGCGGAATCTGGAGCACGAGTCCCTGGTGGATGGCGTCGTCCGTCATCCGGTCCAGCTCGGGCTTGCCCGTTTCCATCAGCGGAATGCCACGTTCGGCGGCAAGCTTGAGGGACTCCTTGACGCGGTCATCCATTTCAATGCGGATGGCGACGTGGAGGGCCTTGGCCGGGATGCCGGCGCGCAGTGCTTCAACAACGGAGTTGCGTCCAGTGACGACTTCCTCCGTGGCACGGCCCTTCGGACCTGAGCGGGCGCCCGAACCGCGGGCTGCGCCGGGACGCTTGGCAGCAGACCGCTCGGCGAGCTGCTTGCTCTTGTGGGCCTTGTGGTACGGGCGGTCCTCCGCCTTGGGAGTGGGGCCCTTGCCCTCGAGGGCCTTGCGGCCGTGACCACCCGTTCCGATGGTGGGGCCCTTCTTTGCTTTGACCGACCGGCGACCGTTGTTGGCCATGAGTTTCACCCTTGCTTTGTTGAGTAAGTCTGACCTCCAGTCTACTTACTCAGGTTAAATCGCCGGCGCAAGGTCCTGCCTGGCATCCGGGCTGCCTCAGCTCAGCCGCGCTTGAGGGTCCAACTGGCGCCGTCCGGGCCGTCCTCGACGACGACGCCCGCCGCCGCGAGTGTGTCCCTGATGGCATCCGATGCGGCCCAGTCCTTGGTGGCCCGTGCTTCCGCCCGGGCACCAAGCTGGGCCTCGACGAGGACGCCCAGGGCTGTGTCCGCATGGTCGTCCCGTGCGGGTGCCGCAACGTCGTTCAGGCCCAGGACGCGAAGCATGTCGGTGACGGAGTGCAGCGCTGCCCTGGCCGCAGCGTTGTCGCCCGCGGTGAGCGCGGTATTGCCTGCCCGCACGGTGTCGTGCAGGACGGCCAGCGCCTGCGGAACATTCAGGTCGTCGTCCATGGCCGCGGCGAAGGCGTCCGGCACCTCGCCGTAGCTCCCGAACAGGAGGGCCCCGCCATCAGACAAAGCACGCACGGCCCGGGCAACGAAGCCGTCAATCCGTTCCATCGCGGCGGAGGCTTCCTGCAGCGAGGTGGGCTGGTAGTCCAGCACGGACCGGTACTGCGCCTGGCCCAGGTAGTACCGCACCACGCGCGGCGAGGCGAGCTCGAGCATTTCCGTGGGGCTCACGGTATTGCCAATGGACTTGGACATCTTTTCGCCCTGGTAGGTCACCATGCCGTTGTGCATCCAGAAATTGGCGAAGGCATGGCCGGCTGCCTGGGACTGCGCCATCTCGTTTTCATGGTGCGGGAACCGGAGGTCCAGGCCTCCGCCGTGGATGTCGAACCCGGTACCGAGATATTTGGTCACCATGGCCGAGCACTCCAGATGCCAGCCCGGACGGCCGGTGCCCCAGGGTGAAACCCAGCTGGCCGTCGTGGGCTCCCCTTCCTTATGGCCTTTCCACAGGGCAAAGTCCCTCGGGTCCTTCTTCCCGCGCGGGTCGGCGTCGGCAGCGCCCTGCATGTCATCGATCTTCTGGCGGGTCAGGGACCCGTAACGGTTCCAGGAGCGCACATCGAAATAGACGTCGCCGGAATCATCGAGGGCGGGGTACGCATGGCCGCGGTCGATCAGGCGCTGGATCAGCGCGTGCATCTCCGGAATGTGGCCGGTGGCGCGCGGCTCGTAAGTGGGCCGGGAAACACCCAGGGTGTCGTAGGCCTTGAGGAATGCCTGCTCGTAGCGGTAGGCAAGCGCCCACCATTCCTCTTCGCGGATATCGTCCGGGCCTTCCTCGAAGTCCGGCTCAAAGGAGGCGGCGGACTTGGCGAGGATTTTGTCGTCGATGTCAGTGACGTTGCGGACCACGGTCACGCGGAATTTCCGGTATTCGAGCCAGCGGGTGAGCTGGTCAAAGGCAATGGCGGACCGGATGTGCCCGACGTGCGGCAGGCCCTGCACCGTCGCGCCGCAGTAGTACAGGCTCACCTTGCCCGGTGTCAGAGGGACGAAGTCGCGGACTTCGGCGGATGCTGTGTCGTAAAAGCGCAGGGTCACCGCTCCAGATTAGCCGATGGCCTTTGCAGGGCCCGCGACGGGCCTGTTATTTGCAGACTTCGCCGATCTTGTTGTTCTGCTCACTCAGCTGTGCCGTCTGTTCGGCGCTCTTGGTGCCCAGCGAAGTACCGGCGACCTTCTTCATGATGTCCGCCATTTTCTGGATGGGCTCGCCAACCTCGGGGGCTACCTTGTCCGCCACTTCCTGGTAGTGCTTGGCGATCTGGTCAGCCTGCTGCTGCTGGTTTCCGGTGGGTACGAAGGTGTCCCCGTTGAGGAACTTGCAGCTTTCCTCGACACTCATTTTCGGCGCGCCGCAACCGCTCAGCAGCAGTGCTGCAACGAGTACGACGGCGGCAAGCGGCTTCTTCACGAGGGGTCTCCTGGAGTGTTCGGCAGAGGTCTGACTCCCTTAAGCCTAGGCGAAAGACACGCTCCGCCTCAGCCCGCCCGGTAGACCAGCGCGGTGGCGAGGGCCGAAATGCCTTCGCCACGGCCGGTGAAGCCGAGGCCGTCGCTGGTGGTGGCGCTGACGCTCACGGGGGCACCGGCCGCAGCACTGAGGACGTCCTGGGATTCCTGCCGGCGCGGGCCGAATTTGGGCCTGTTGGCCACGAACTGCACGGCGATGTTGCCGATCTCGAAGCCTTCCGCCCTGACTATGCGCGCGGCCTCGGCCAGGAGCGTCACACCGGAGGCCCCGGCGAATTCCGGGCGGTCCGTGCCGAAGTGCGTACCAAGATCCCCGATTCCGGAGGCGGAAAAGAGGGCATCCGCCGCTGCGTGGGCCACAGGGTCGCCGTCGGAGTGGCCAGCCAGGCCCTGCTCGCCATCCCACAGCAGCCCGCCCAGCCACAGCGCCCGCGGATTGTCCGGCGCAGCAAAAGCATGGACGTCGATGCCGATACCTGTTCTGGGAATGATCGGAACTGCCATGATCAGCCCTCCACCCAACGTACGCCGAGGGGACCTTCCAGCAGGCCCTCCGCAATGATCAGGTCCAAAGGCGTGGTGATCTTGAGTGACTGGCTGGCTCCGCGGACGGCATGGACCGGGACGCCCAGGCGTTCCACGAGCATCGCATCATCCGTAATAGCGGCGGACTGGGCTTCATCGAGGCCCGCCACCTCCCGGTGGGCCTTCATCAGCGTGCCGAGATCGAAACCCTGCGGCGTCTGCACGGCGCGGAGCTTCTCCCGCGGTGCCGTGCCGACGACGACCTCCGGCGCAATGAGGGCGTCTTCGTCACGCGTTGCTTCAACAGTCTTGACGGTGTCCACCACCGGCATGACCGGAATCACGGCCAGGGCGCCGGCCGCAAGGGAGTCGACCACACGGTGGAAGACGGACTCCGGGGTCAGCGCGCGCGCGGCGTCGTGGACGAGCACGGCCTGGGTGCCGTCCTCCAGTGCCGCCAATGCGGAACGCACGGAGTCAGCGCGCGTTGCGCCGCCCTCCACCATCGTCAGCAGGGGGCCGCCGTCGACAAGCTCATCCTTGAAGTCGTCGCACATTCGCCGGAGCGCGCCGTCGCCCGCCGGCAAGGCCACGCAGACCTGCTGCGCAACGCCGGAGGCAACAATCCCGCGCAGGGCGTGCATCAGGATGGGCTCCCCACCGAGGGGAACCCTTGCTTTAGGCATGCCGTAACCAAGTCGCTGCCCTGATCCGGCCGCGACCAGGATAACGGCGACGACTGGGCGTGGGCGGTGGTGGTCCCCGACGGCCGGCCCGGATCCGGCCGGAAATTCTGTTGCGCTCATGGGCACAAGACTACGTGCCCGCCCGCTTCCGGCAACCGGCAAAATCCCGGGATCCGTCAGAATCCGGGCAAAAAGAAACCCCGGCGGCTGTTGAGCCACCGGGGTTCAATTCTTAGGAAGCCAAGACTTCGTCGAGAACGCTTGCAGCCTTCTCTTCGTCTGTCTTTTCAGCCAGTGCCAGTTCTGAAATCAGAATCTGACGGGCCTTGGCCAGCATACGCTTCTCACCTGCGGAAAGGCCGCGGTCGTGATCACGACGCCAGAGGTCACGAACGACCTCTGCCACCTTGATGACGTCCCCGGAAGCAAGCTTCTCCAGATTTGCCTTGTAACGACGCGACCAGTTGGTAGGCTCTTCAGTGAACTCGGCCCGCAGCACGTCAAAGACATGCTCCAAACCTTCTTTGCCCACTACGTCGCGAACCCCAACAAGGTCAACGTTCTCTGCTGGAACTTCAATGGTCAGATCACCCTGAGCCACCTTGAGCTTGAGATACATCTTCTCTTCGCCCTTAATAGTGCGCATCTTGATTTCTTCAATTTTTGCTGCACCGTGGTGAGGGTAAACTACTGTCTCGCCGACCTCAAAAACCATGTGGACTTTCCCCTTTCCCGCAGACCAGTTTATCACGATTCAGGCATACGTCTGGCACGGATAAGGGCCGGGAACCGCGCAAATACAGGGAAAAAGGGCCTAATCCACCCCCTCAACCCCCTTGACGGATGCGGATATTAGTGCATGCAGGGGATCCTGCCAAGAGGGCCGGGGTAAAGGTCCGGGCCCGGCGGGCGGCGTGCGCAGCGGCCGGGCGGGGCCATGTTTCCGGACACCAATGTGTACGGGCCGAATCCTTGTTTGAGACGGTTTGAGGATAGGCTATGGCTGAATAATGTTTCAAGACTCTCAAGGAGTGCGTGACGTGCGTTTCACTGCGATGAACCGGGGCCAGCGCGGCAAGCTGGCAATGGCGACGGCGGCAGTTGCCATCGGCCTGCTGTCCGTGACCGGCTGCGGTTACATCAACCCGCAGCAAACTTCTGAGCAGTACTCGGCATCGGACGGCACCAGGGAAGACCTTGGACCGCTCCAGATCCGCAACTTCATGATCGTTTCCACCGGCGAGGACAAGCCGGGCCGCGTGCTCGGGGCCGTTTACAACTCGTCTTCCAGCGACGTCAAGCTGACCATCAACGGGGCAGAGGGCTCGCAGACGCAGGTGTCTGTAAGGCCGAATTCCTACACCCTGCTTAACAACTCCACGGATCCGGCGATCCTCAGCAGCACAGGCGCCGCCGCGGGCTCGCTGTCCGACGTCAGCATTTCCGAAGACGGCACCAACCAGACCGCCAAGGTCAAGGTGCCCGTCCTGGACGCCACGCTGCCTGAATACAAGGAATACCTGCCGGAAAGCGCCGAGCCCACTGTCTCGGAGACGGCAACGCCGACTCCAACGAGCAGCGAAAGCCACTAGCCCGGATAAGCAAGCCGGTAACGCAGAAGGAGGGCTCCCGCCGGGCGGGAGCCCTCCTTCTGCGTTACCGGTATGCGTTGATTAGGGTTCGGAGTTTGCCTAGGGTTCGAACTTGTAGCCCAGGCCCCGGACCGTCACGAGGTACCGCGGCGCCGACGGGTCCGGCTCAATCTTGCTGCGCAGCCTCTTGACGTGGACGTCCAGCGTCTTGGTATCACCAACGTAATCTGATCCCCAGACCCTGTCGATGAGCTGGCCGCGGGTCAGTACCCTGCCTGAATTGCGCAGCAGCATCTCCAGCAGTTCGAATTCCTTCAGCGGCAGCGGCACCTGTTCGCCGTCGACACTTACTACATGGCGTTCGACATCCATCCTCACGGGCCCGGCCTGGACCGTGTTGGTGATGAGCTCTTCCGGTTCCCCCTGCCGCCGAAGGACAGCCCGGACGCGGGCAACCAGCTCACGGGAGGAATACGGTTTGGTGACGTAGTCATCGGCGCCGAGTTCCAGCCCCACGACTTTGTCGATTTCGGCGTCCTTGGCGGTCAGCATGATGACCGGGACCGTGGAGCGCTGGCGGAGCTGCCGGCACACCTCGGTGCCGGACTGGCCGGGCAACTGCAAATCCAGCAGCACCAGGTCAGCGCCGTTGCGGTCGAACTCCGTGATGGCGTCCAGACCGTTGTCCACGACTTCCACCTCGAATCCTTCCTTGCCCAGAAGGTAGGACAGTGGGTCGCTGAACGACTCTTCATCCTCGACTATGAGAATCCTGCTCAAGCGCTGGCTCCTTGCTCATGGACGCCGGTGGCGTCGTGACTGTGTGGTGAGGTGCTACGGGCGGCCGCTGCCGGCGCCGCGGGGGCGTCGCCGTCGTCCTGCCCCTCCATCTCTGGAAGCCGGATGGTGAACGTGGACCCCTGGCCGGGCTGCGACCACAGCGTGACTTCCCCGCCGTGGTTGGAAATGACGTGCTTGACGATGCTCAGGCCCAGGCCTGTGCCGCCGGTCTGCCGGGACCTTGCGGCATCGACGCGGTAGAAGCGTTCAAAAACCCGTTCCTGGTCCTCCGGGGTCATGCCGTCACCCTGGTCCGTGACGGAGATGGAGATCAGGCCTGCCTTGGCACGAACCCCGATCCCCACCCTTGTGTTCTCCGGAGAGTAGCGGATGGCGTTGTCGATCAGGTTTCGCAGGGCCGTCACCAGCAGGTCCTGGTCACCGTAGACCATGGCGTCCACACGGCCGCCGACGACGATGGAGATGTTCTTGCTTTCGGCGGGCAGCTGCGAACGGTCCACGGCTTCGGTGATCACCGCATTAATGTCTACGGGGTGTCCGCGTTGGGCCACGTCCGCGCCCTGCAGTCGGGAGAGCTCGATGATGTCCTGCACGAGAGCCGCGAGCCGCGTCGACTCCTTCTGCATGCGCTTGGCAAAGCGGCGGACGGCCACTTCGTCGTCCGCCGACGATTCCAGGGCCTCAGCCAGCAGGGAAATGGCACCCACCGGAGTCTTCAGCTCGTGGGAAACGTTGGCAACAAAGTCGTTGCGGATCTCCTCAGTTCGGGTGATCTCGGTCCGGTCGTCGGCCAGCAGGAGGATGTATTCCTCGCCGAGCATGGCTGCACGGACCTGGACGACGATGGTCCCCTGCCCCAGCGGGCCTCGGGGCAGTTCAAACTGTTTCTCGAGGATGACGCCGTCCCGCCGAACCCTGGCTGTCATGTCCAGGAGCTGTTCGTGGACCACGGTGTGCCCGCGGACCAGGCCGAAGGCATAGGCTGCCGGGCTCGCCCTCACCACGCCGTCGATCGCGTCGACCACTACAAAGGCACGGCCGACGACGGCGAGTACCTCCGCGGCGCCGGGAGGCAGCGCCGGTTCGTCGAATTCAACATCCACCAGCTTCCGCTGCTGTTCGCTCACCCTGAAGGCGAGCACGCCAAAGATGCCGAACGACAGACCGACCAGGCCTGCGATGACACCGATGAGCATTGGATCCACGGCTCCAGCTTATGCTCTGCCCCGGGCGTCAAAGACGAATGTGATGCGATTACCCGGCGGGTTCAACTAACGTTCACCTATAGGTGCCTAACAGTTCACCGGCCACTGACAGAGTTACCAGTTGGACTGCAGAGCGGTGACACGAAATCCGGCCCACCACGGTGGGAAAGGATTTCCAAGGAAAGGACGCGTAGTGCGCAAGGTTTTTCAGGAGGAGCTCACACAGGTGGGCGAGCAGCTCGTCGAGATTTCAAAGCTGGTCAGCGAGGCCATTGACAAGGCCACGACTGCCTTCGAAGGGGCGGACGTCGACCTCGCCCAGGACGTCATCGCCGCTGACGCAAGGATCGACTTCCTGCAGAACAGCCTGGACGAGCGTGCCATCGACATTCTTGCCCTTCAGGGGCCGGTTGCCAGCGACCTTCGGATGATCGTGGGTTCGCTGCGGATGAGTGCCTCGCTGGAGCGCATGGGCGACCTCGCCCGGCACATCGCCCAGCTGGCGCGGCTCCGCTTCCCTGCCATGGTGATTCCGCCGCAGCTCGCGGAAACCTTCAAGAGCTTCGCCGAACAGGACCTCCTGATCGCGAACAAGCTCACCGAACTCCTGGAAACGCGCGACCTGGAAGTCGCCCGTGACATCCTCAAAGCGAATGCCACGGTCAACGACCTCCACCTGAGCGTCTTCAAGGCAATTGCCCGCAGTGACTGGAACGAATCCCCGGCCACCACCGTGGACGTTGCCCTGGCCAGCCGCTACTTCGAGCGGTTCGCCGACCACGGCGTATCGGTCGCCCAGAAGGTCACGTACCTGGTCACCGGCGCCTGGCACCCGAACAGCACCGAAACCAGCTAACTTCCCTGCCGGGTTTGTCCGGCTTACGACGGCGGGCCGGTCACCTCAGTGACCGGCCCGCCGTTTGTTAATATGCAGCCTTATTTCTTGCCCTGGTTGGCCACCGCGAGGATGGCTTCCGCAGCGGCCTCGGGGTCGAGGTAGGTGCCGCCCGGCTTGACGGGCTTGAAGTCTTCGTCGAGGTCGTACACCAACGGGATTCCGGTGGGGATGTTCAGGCCGGCGATTGCTTCGTCGCTAATGCCGTCAAGGTGCTTGACGAGGGCGCGCAGTGAGTTGCCGTGGGCGGTGACCAGTACGGTCTTGCCGGCCTTGAGGTCTTCCTTGATGTCCGATTCCCAGTAGGGCATCAGGCGGACAAGGACGTCCTTCAGGCATTCGGTGCGCGGGAGGGCGTCGCCCAGGTCCGCGTAACGGGGATCGTGCGCCTGCGAGAATTCGCTGTTGTCGTCCAAGGGCGGCGGCGGGGTGTCATAGGAACGGCGCCATTCCATGAACTGCTCTTCGCCGTACTCGGCGAGAGTCTGGGCCTTGTCCTTGCCCTGCAGCGCGCCGTAATGGCGTTCGTTCAGGCGCCAGTCGCGCTTGACGGGGATCCACCCGCGGTCGGCCTTGTCCAGGGCGATGTTGGCCGTGTTGATGGCCCGCTTCAGGAGCGAGGTGTAAAGGACATCCGGGAGGATACCGTTCTCCACTAGGAGCTCACCACCACGTGCTGCTTCCTCGCGGCCCTGGTCGTTAAGGTCAACATCCACCCAGCCGGTGAACAGGTTCTTGGCGTTCCATTCGCTGTGGCCGTGGCGCAGCAGAATCAGCTTGTAAGTCATGGTTTTCATCCTAGCCGAGCAGGCGGTGGCAGTGCCGAGCGTTACAGCGGGTGCACTGAGGGCACGCTCTGGGCGGGCGTAGGAGCCGGCGGTGCGGGCAACCATGGGGCAGGACTGTGGGACGGGACGGCCGGGACGGACCGTTAAGCTTGTCCGGTGGTGCAGAAAGCTGAACGGGTAGACCCCGCCCGGGCCGGGAGCCGAACCAGGGGCGGAACCAGTGGCGCGGGCCATAGCGGCAAACCGATCGGCAACATAACGCGCGGCACCACCAACCCCAACCGGATGCGTCGGCTGGACCGGTGGCTCACGGGACCGCAGGCCTGGCGGCTGCGCCGGGCAGCGGACCCGCTGGTCATCGACCTCGGTTACGGGGCATCCCCTGCCACTGCTGTTGAGCTGTTTGAGCGTTTGTCCGCGGTGCGCGCGGATGTCCGGGTGGCCGGAATAGAAATCGAACCCGAGCGGGTCCGCGCCGCCAAGGCCCTGGAACGGGCCGGGCTGAGCTTCCATGTGGGCGGCTTCGAGATCCCCGTGCCGGGCCGGCCGGTGATCGTCCGGGCATTCAACGTCCTGCGGCAGTATGAGGAGGCCGATGTAGCTGCCATCTGGAGCCTGGTCCAGGGCCGGCTGGGCCCCGACGGACTGTTCATCGACGGAACCTGCGACGAGATCGGGCGTCGCGTGACGTGGGTGGCGCTCGACGGCGGCGGACCGCTTAGCCTGAGCATTTCGATGCGTTTCGGCGGTTTCGGGCTGCCTTCGGAGATTGCCGAACGGCTGCCGAAGGCCCTCATCCACCGGAACGTTCCCGGCGAGAAGATCCACGGTTTCCTGCAGGCACTGGACAAGGCCTGGCTGGAGGCGGCGCCGCTGGCCGCGTTCGGGAACAGGCAACGGTGGACGGCCATGTGCCGGTCAATGCTCGACGGCGGCTGGCCCGTCCAGGACGGACCCTCCCGTTGGCGGCTGGGTGAGTTGACGGTGGGCTGGGACGCCGTGGCGCCCGCACCCTAGGACGGCCTCCTGAGGAAGGCTGCCGTTACCAGGGGCCGTAGGGCCCCATGTTGCGGCTGCCGCCGCGGCCGGCGTCCTTCACTGCCGGGCGGACGTCCGCGAGGTAGACGGAAGCTGCCGTGACTGCGGCGAGTCCGAACAGGCCGAGCGGGCCGAGCAGCCCGCCGCCACCGCCGCCGAAGACGGACAGGGCCCCGATGGCCAGGGCGCCTCCGGTCAGCGCCAGCCAAAAGGTCTTGGTCCGCTTGGACACGGCTTCGAAGGCATTCGCCTTGTGGCGGAGGCAGTCAAAGAAGGCCCACACCTCGATGCCAAGGGCGACGAGCGCAAGGATGAAGTACACCCAGTACTCGACGAAGCTAATCATCAGTTTTCCGTCCACGACCCCAGCCTATCCGCCCAGAGCATCCAGTGCCTGCTCCAAATCGGCCCAAAGGTCGTCGACGTTTTCAATCCCTACGCTCAGGCGGACCAGGTTGTCCGGCACGCTGACCGGTTCTGCCGCGTGCCGCCGTCGTCGTTCGATCAGGGACTCGACCCCGCCCAGCGAAGTGGCGGGCAGCCACAGCTGCAGGGCGCGGACCAGTTTGTCCGCCGCATCGGCGCCGCTAAGCCCGCCGGCGGGGGAAATCTGCACGCACAGCACGGAACCGAAGCTCTTCATCTGTGACTTGGCACGTTCGTGGCCGGGATCGGTGGGGAGTCCCGGGAACCGGATGCTTCCGATGCGCGGGTGCGCGCTCAGCCGCTCGGCGAGGACTGCGGCCGAGGCCTGGGAGCGCTCGATGCGCAGGGCAAGCGTACGCAGGCCGCGCAGGGCAAGCCAGGCTTCGAACGGGCCGGCGATGCCGCCGTGGATGATGCGGTGGTGCAGCAGCGTTGCACGGATCGCGGCGTCCGACGTCACGAGGGCGCCCAGGACGACGTCGGAATGACCGGCCAGGTACTTGGTGACCGAGTGCAGGACGACGTCGGACCCCAGGCTCAGCGGCTGCTGGACCAGGGGCGTCGAAAAGGTGTTGTCCGTAACAACGATGGCGCCTGCCTCGTGGGCGGCAGCGGTCAGGGCGCGGATGTCCGCGATCCCGAGCATCGGGTTGGTGGGGCTTTCCAGCCACAGCATGCTGGCGGCTTTGCCCTCAGCCGGGGCCAGCAGCGCCTTCACAGCGTCCGTGTCCGCGATATCCACGGTGCGGAGCTCGAACAGCCCCTTTTCCGCGAGTTCGGTAGCCATGACCAGGGAACCGGCGTAGCTGTGCGACGGCATCACCAGGACTCCCCCGGCCGGGATGAGGGACAGCGCCGAGCTCACGGCCGCCAGCCCGGAGGCATACAGGAGGCCGGGGAGTGCCGCGCCTTCAAGCTGGCCCAATGCTTCTTCGAACGGATCCCAGGTGGGGTTGGAGTAGCGGCCGTAGCCGCGGTCGCCGTCGGCGAGCGGCCCGGTCCCGAAGTAGGTGGACGACAGGACGATGGGCTGGTTGACTGGCGCATCGCGTTTGCGGGGCGGCCGGCCGGCGGCCACAACCACCGTGTCAGCCGACAGCGCGGCGGCTTGCTGTTCGGAAAGACTCATGGTCAAAGAGTACGGGGGAGGCCTGCAGCGCATGAAAGCCGTTACGGCCGGGCACCTAAGCTGTCAGTGATTGTCGGTAGGCTGGTCTTGTGACTAACCAGAACCCCGGACTGTTCATCGCCTTCGAAGGCGGCGACGGCGCAGGCAAGTCCACGCAGGCCGCAGCACTGGCCGGGGCCCTCGAATCGCGCGGTAATAAGGTGCTGCGCACCCGGGAGCCGGGCGGCACCCCGATCGGTGAAAAACTGCGGTCCCTGGTGCTGGACCACGGCCACGGCCACATCGATGCCCGCACCGAAGCCCTGATCTTTGCCGCCTCGCGCGCAGCCCACGCGGACCAGGTCATCCTGCCCGCCCTGGAACGCGGCGACGTTGTGCTGACGGACCGCTACATCGATTCCTCGGTGGCCTACCAGGGGGCCGGGCGCGGGCTCGGAACCGGTGCCGTACGTGAGTTGAACGAATGGGCCACCTCGGGCCTCCAGCCGGACCTCACAGTGCTCCTCGACGTCGACCCCGCCGTGGGCCGGCTCCGCCGCACCGCAGGCGACGCCGCGGAAGACCGGATGGAATCCGAAGCCGACGAATTCCACACCAGGATCCGCACCGCCTTCCTCGACCTCGCAGCCGACCGGCCGGACCACTACCTGGTGCTGCCCGCCCACCTGCCCGTGGATGAGCTGGCCCGCGTCATCCTGGCCCGCGTGGACGAGCTGATGCTGTCCCGGCACGGTGTTGCCCCATGACCGTCTGGGATGACCTGCAGGGCCAGCCTGCCGTCGTCGCCCAGCTCCGCCAGGCCGCCCAGGGCGAAGCCCTGACCCACGCCTGGCTGTTCACCGGCCCGCCGGGATCCGGCCGGTCCAACGCCGCGAAGGCGTTTGCCGCAGCGCTCAACTGTGACCAGGAGGACATCACCAGGCGCGGTTGCGGCGAATGTGCGGCCTGCCTGACCATCCTGGGGGAAACGCATTCGGACGTGGCGTTCGTCCGCACCGAAAAAGTCACCATCACAATTGACGAGGCACGGGACCTGGTGTCCACCGCCGGAAACCGTCCGTCATCCGGACGGTGGCGGATCATCGTGGTCGAAGATGCCGACCGCATGGCGGAACGGACCACCAACGTTCTGCTCAAAGCCATCGAGGAGCCCACTCCCCGCACCGTGTGGATGCTGTGCGCCCCGTCCCCGGCGGACGTCCTGGTCACCATCCGGTCCCGCTGCCGCGCGGTGGCACTGCGGCTCCCGCCCGCTGCCGATGTGGCGGCACTGCTGGTGCGGCGCGACGGCGTGGACCCGGCCCTCGCCGAACGTGCGGCCCGCGCAGCGCAGAGCCACGTCGGCATCGCGCGCCGGCTCGCCCGGGATGCTGATGCCCGCGAACGCCGGCTGGAGACCGTGCGGTTCCCGCTGGGTTTGCGGGGCGTCACAGCTGCGGTCCTGATGGCCGAAAAACTGGTGAAGATCGCCACGGAAGAAGCCAACAGCTCCAACGAAGTGCGCGATGCCGAGGAGAAGGCAGCGCTCCTGGCCACCCTCGGCGCCCCCGAAAGCGGTACGCTGCCGCCCGCCATGCGTGGCCAGGTCAAACAGCTCGAGGACGACCAGAAGCGGCGCGCCAAACGCTCCATCACCGATTCCCTTGACCGGACGCTCACGGACCTGCTCTCGTTTTACCGGGATGTGCTGATCATCCAGATGGGGAACGCCGTGGAACTCGTGAACGTTGAACTCAGGAGCGAGCTGACGGAGTTTGCCGGCCGTTCCGGTGCAGAGGCCACGCTCGCCCGGATGGATGCGATCAACAAGGCCCGCCAAAGAATCACCACCACCAACGTCGCACCGCTGCTGGCCATCGAGTCCATGGCCGCGAGCCTGATCTAGTGCCGTTCCGTCCAGCCCCGTCCCGCCGCCGCCCGTTCCCCGCCCGAGCCCACGCCAAATCCCTCAAGGAGCCCTGCATGAAGCCTGCCCGACGTCTGCCCCTACGGTCACGGTCCGGAGCGACCGCGGTCAAGGCAGCTGCTGGCTCCCTGGCCGTGCTGCTCGCGCTGACAGGCTGCACGCTGTTCGGCACATCCAACGGCGGATCAAGCGGTGCAAGCACGGGCAAGGCCGATCCGTCGATCGCCGAGGCAGCCCCGGAGGAGCTCCGGGACTTCTACTCGCAGGAGGTCTCCTGGACAGCCTGTGAGGACAAGCTCCAGTGCGCCAAGATCAAGGTGCCCCTGGACTACAGCAAGCCCGACGGCGACAGCATCGAGATCGCGGCGCTCAAGATGCCGGCAACAGGAAACAAGACCGGCAGCCTGCTGGTCAACCCCGGCGGTCCGGGCGGCTCAGGGTATGACTTCGTCAAGGACGCCGGCACCACGAACATTTCCAGCGAAGTGCGTTCCAGCTATGACCTCGTGGGGTTCGACCCCCGCGGAGTGAAGCGCTCCTCCCCCGTTACGTGCCTCACTGACCAGGAACGGGACGAGTCCCGGGCGAAGAACTACGACCTCAGTTCCGACGCCGGCCTGGCCGCCGCCGTTGCGGACAACAAGGCAACGGCCGCAAAATGCGCCGAAAAAACCGGTCCGCTGCTTGCCCACGTGGATACCGTCAGCGCGGCCAAGGACCTGGACATCCTGCGCGCGGTGGTCAACGACACCAAACTGAACTACCTGGGCTATTCCTACGGCACGTTCCTGGGGTCCACGTACGCCTCGCTTTTCCCCGACAACGTGGGCCGCATGGTCCTCGATGGCGCGCTGGACCCCTCCCTGAGCAATGAGGAGCTCACCAGCGGCCAGGCCCGCGCATTTGAGAAAGCCGTCCGCGCCTACGTGGAGAAGTGCCTCGGGGACGACGGCTGCCCCCTGAGCGGAACCGTGGACAACGGTGTCCAGCAGATCCGCGAGGTGGTGGAGGCAGTTGATACCAATCCGCAGCGCGCACAGGACGGCAGGCTGGTCACCGGCTCGGCGTTTGTCAGCGGACTGATCCTGCCCCTGTACAACAACGACAACTGGCCGCTGCTGACTCAGGCGCTGGACGCGGCCCTCAAGGGCGACCCCTCACCGATGCTCCGGCTGTCCGATTTCGGCGCCGACCGGGATCCGAGCGGCAAGTACACGTCCAACAGCGCCTTCGCCTTCACCGCCATCAACTGCCTGGACTACCCCATGGTCACCGACCCGGCCGCCATGCGGGCCGACGAGCAGAAGTTACGGCAGGAATCCCCCACCCTTGGCTACTTCTTCGCCTACGGCGGCATCAACTGCCAGGACTGGCCCTACAAGAGCATCCGCACGCCCGCACCGGTGGAGTATTCCGGCTCCGCCCCCATCGTGGTGGTGGGAACCACCGGCGACCCCGCGACCCCTGTGGAGTGGGCCGGCGCCCTCCGGAAGCAGCTGGGCAACGCCTCCCTGGTGACGTGGAAGGGCGAGGGGCACACCGCCTACGGCCGCTCGAACACCTGCGTCAGCGACGCCGTCGACGGCTACCTCCTGACCGGCGAGCCGCCTGCAGACAACACGCAGTGCTAAGTCAGCAGCCCGGCCTGGCTTAGCGGGCTAGGCGGACCGGGGTTCCAGCAGAACCGGCAGGTCGCGGATCGAATGCACGACGGCGGTGGCGCCAGCCGCGCGGAGCGCTGGCTCCCCGTGTGCCCCGGTGAGGACTCCGGCAACCGTGGTGGCACCGGCCCGCAGTCCCGACTGGATGTCTGCACAGCTGTCCCCCACCACGGCAACCTCGCGGACGTCGTCCAGGTCCAGGGCGAGGACCGCAGTCAGGATCATGTCCGGATACGGCCGGCCCCGCCCTGCGTCCGCAGGACACAGGCTGAGGTCCGCCAGCCCCATCCAGCCAAGGCTCTCCAGCACCATGTTCTGTGTGTGGCGTCCGAAGCCCGTCGCAAGGCAGACCATGATGCCGGCCTCACGCAGCCAGCCAATCGCGTCCTCGGCGCCGGGAACAGCCCGGATGATGCCGTCTGCTATCAGCTCATCGCAGCTGCGTTCGAAGAAGGTGTTCGCCGCCGCGGCACGGTGCCGGTCCTCAAACAGCTGGCTGAAGACAGCGAGTTTTGACATCCCTGCGGTGTCCCTGGCGTACCGGAGCATGCGTTCGAACTGCTCCGACCCTTCCCTCACCCCCTGGTCTGCCAGGGTTCGGGTCATGGCACGCTCCATAAGGCCGCCGTCGAACACAGTTGTTCCCACCATGGCCAGTACGGCGAGCCGGACGTCATGGGCGGTGCCGGGCTCCACCCCCGGCAGTGCGGCTTCGGATTCCCTTGCGGATACGTCAGCTGTGTCCGGAGTCATGGCCAAGCCCTTTCGGTGACTTGCGGCCGTCGACCCGGCCGCGGTTGATCCTTCCACAGTGGGAGCCCGCCGGAACCCCCTGCTGAACCCGCTTCGACCGCAGGATGAACATCCAGACAACGTCCGCCCCGGCACTTCCGGGACACCTCCCGCCCGGCCGGACCGGCAATCTTGCGGATGCGTGAACGGCTCATTTTGACCCGGGCAGGGGACTCTATTACAGTTGTCTCTTGCATGATCCGCCCGGTTCTTCCCGGGTCCTGTCATGCGGTGCTTCCTTAGCTCAGTCGGTAGAGCGTTTCACTCGTAATGAAAAGGTCATCAGTTCGATTCTGATAGGAAGCTCGGGAAGAACCCCGTGTTGTCGCTGGTTCGGCGATGATGCGGGGTTTTTTACTGGTTAAAGGCGGGTGTCCACGACGGGGTGTGAACCTGCGATTCCCTGAACCTACTGCCCGTCACCGGACCACTTCCGGTTGTTATGGAAAGACACGCCTCCGATGAGCCCCGCCAGGGCCGCCGGTAACGCGAACAAACCAAGGACCTGCGGCATCAGCGATGGTGGAGTTGTGACCATCGTGGCCAGGCCCGCCAAGGCAACCGGCGCGGCAACGCAGATCGTGACCCAGAGCGGATACTGCCGGATCTGGGACCAGACGGCCGCAGCAATGGATGCGGCCGACCCGGCGAGCATGAAGAGCCTGCCGACGCGCAGTCGCTCCACAAACTCCGGTACAGGCTCGTAGACGGACAGCATCGTCCGCTCCAAAGATATGCCCGTCAGGACGATGGAAGCACCGACTAACACCGCCCAATGCAGCTCCCGCCTTCGCCACCACGGGCGGACGACGTAGCGTTCATCACTCGGTGAGTTCGTCACCCTGCGATCTTATCCACTGGCTACTGCACGCCGCCGCAGTCGTTGCAGCTCACTCGAAGGCGCGAAAGCGGCCGCGGACCATATGATGCTCGCATGGACGAGCAACAACTGGCGGACATTGCCGCATCGCTCTACAGGCTGCCGCTGGAGGAGTTCGTGACAGCAAGGACAACAGCGGCAAAGGCTGCCGCGGCGGACAGCGGACGCGCCCCGGCCGACGATGTCCGTGCCCTGCCCAAGCCCTCCGCAGCGGCTTGGGCCGTCAACATGCTTGCAGTGCACCGTCCTGGCCCGCTCAAGGAGCTTGCAGAGCTTGGAGCCTTGATGCGCAGCGCCCAGGATGACCTCGACGCCGGTGCCCTCCGCTCGCTCGCGCAGGAGCGGCGGCAGTTGCTGAACAAGGTCATGGTCGCAGCACGCATGGTGGCGGAGGAGCACGGCCGCAAGCTCAGCGGCGCAGTGGCCACCGAAGTGGAACAAACGTTGCGGGCCGCCACCGTGGACGAGGGTGCGGCCGCCGCCGTGCGGAGCGGGAGGCTGCTCCGGGTACTTTCGGCGGACGGCGTGGACCGTGTGGACCTACGCGACGCTGTGGCGGTCCCCTCCGTACTCACCCTCCCGGCGGTCCCGGCACAGGATGCGGGGCAGGCACGGGAGGCAAAACAGCCCGTACAGGTGCCCCAGAAGTCCACACGGCGCGCCGCGAGGGCCGGTACCCCCGCGGACGGTGCGCCCCCGGCAACGTCAGCTGAGAAACCGCGCCTGCACGCCGTCGGGACGGAGCGGCTGGCCCCAACACCGTCGGCGGTGGAACGCGCCGCGGCGCGGCTGGCCGAAGCGGAAGAAGTGGCTGGCTCAGCAGTGGAGGAAGCCCGGCTCCGCACGGAGGAATTCGAAGAGGCGGAAGCGGACATGACCCGGCTCGGGGAAGAAGCACGCAGCCTTCGCGAACGGCTCAAGATTGTTGACGTCCAATTCGACCAGGCCAGGAAACGGCGGGAGACGGCGGCAGCCCAGATGCAACTGGCTTCCCGTGCCGCGGAGAAAGGCCGGCGCGCGGAGTCGCTCGCCCGGGAGAGGGTGCTCCGGCTTCGCAACACGCCGGACTGAGTGGCCTTTACTGTCAGGGGTCGGTTGCACACTGGATTCATGGATACGAACCTCAGCAACACAAAGGCCTCCGCTCGGGATAACCACGGCGACGACGCCACTGGGCACCGGGAATTCCACGTCACCTACTTTGATGCCGACTGCGATCTGATCCGGTCAGAGGTGTTCGACACCCTGGCCGAGGCGGAGCGTTTCGCCAGCCGCAACGTTTCCGATGAGCAGGGTTGGGCTGTCATCGACGCCGTGCCCGCCCAGCAGGGCCGCCTGGCAGCCTGAGCAAACGCGGGACGCCCCGCACTGCATAAGTGCGGGGCGTCCCGTGAAAACCGGCCTCGGCGCTAAACCTCCGGACCCTGGTGTCCGCCTAGGCGAAGTCGGAGACTGCCGGGTCCGGGCCGATGCGGCCGGCGCCCTCAGCAGTCCGGTCCAGCCCGTTGATCGTCTCGATGTCGGCGCTGTCCAGTCTGACGTCGAGGGCCGCGTGGTTTTCGCGGATCCGGGACTCCGTGACGGACTTCGGAATGACCACATTGCCGATGGCCAGGTGCCAGGCAATGACCACCTGTGCCGGCGTGGCACTGTGCTTGGCTGCGATCTCCGCGATGGCAGGGTGCTCGAGGAGCTCGCCGCCCTGGCCCAGAGGTGACCACGCCTGGGTGAGGATGCCCTTGGACGCGTTGAATTCGCGCAGTTCCGCCTGGTTGAAGAACGGGTGCAGCTCCACCTGGTTGATAACCGGGACAACACCGGTTTCGTCGATGATCCGCTGCAGCCCCTCGGCGGTGAAGTTGGAGACACCGATGGACTTGACCCGGCCGCGCTTCTGCAACTCGATCAGCGCCTTCCAGGTGTCCACGTACTTGTCCTGCTGCGGCTGCTGCCAGTGGATCAGGTACAGGTCCAGGGTTTCGAGGCCCAGCCGGTCCATCGAGGCCTCGAAGGCGGCAAGGGTGGACTCGTACCCCTGGTCCGCGTTCCACAGCTTGGTGGTGATGAAGATGTCCTCCGGCGTGAGCCCGGAGCGTTCAATGGCGCGGCCCACCCCTGCTTCGTTGCCATAGATCTTGGCGGTGTCGATGTGGCGGAATCCGGCCTCGAAGGCCTGGACCACTACCTTTTCCGCAACGTCGTCCTCAACCTGCCATACCCCGTAGCCGAGCTGGGGAATGGTGTTGCCGTCGTTGAAAGTCAGTTCAGGAGAAAGAGTCATTCGTTCATCGTGCCAAGGACGGGCACGCCCGGCCAGCGAAACCGGCCGGCTAAGCTAGGCGCTTAAACGGGAATAGCGGCCCGGTCACCCGGCTGGCCGGGCAGGGGCTCCCCGGCCCGCTACGAATCCTGCGGCTGTTCAGCAAGGCGGCGTTCGGCGTCGGCGATCTGTTCAAAGACCGATTCGGCACGGCGGCGTACCGAGGCAGCACCAACCGGCACGGGCCCGACGGCGAGGCGCAGCATCGCCGCAGCCTCAGCCGTGGTGGCGAGCGAGTTGCCGGCCTTGGACAGCGACCGGTGGACCCCTGCGAGTGCTCCCGGGATGTCCAATCCGTCGCTGGGTGAACGCCGCTGCGCTTCGACACAAACCTCCCGCACCCGGACGGAGAGGTCGGCGAGGTCGTTGGCGATTTCCACCAGCTCGGCATACAGCTGGTCATCCTCCACACCTTCCAGGACCTGGTGGTACCGGTCAAGCCCGCGGTGGAAACGGTCATGGGCCCGCCGCCACAGACCCTTGCCGAGCTCGGCGTCGTCCTTCCGCCCCTGGCGGGCAGCTGCGAAAAATGCCACGGGGACCCTAAAGGTATTGGCCGGGACCATGGTCCGGATCATCCGTTGCGCCGGCCTTCTCGGTGCCGGGTTTTGCGGCCCGGGCGCGCTCCGGCGTGCCGTCCTCGCCGATCACGACGCCGGGGGCGATCACTGTCCCGGGAGGCAGCTGGCGCAGCTGCCGCTGTGCCATGGCGTGTTCGCGGGCTGCGTGCTGGGCGGCGATGGCGGTCTGAATGCCGTGGAACAGTCCTTCCAGCCAGCCGACCAGCTGGGCCTGGGCAATGCGGAGTTCAGCGTCGGACGGTGTGGCCTGTTCAGGAAACGGCAGGCTGATCCGTTCCAGCTCTTCAACGAGTTCCGGTGCCAGCCCGTCTTCCAGTTCCTTGATGGAGCGCTCGTGGATTGCCGCCAGCCGCCCGCGCGCGGCGTCGTCCAGCGGTGCCGACTTCACTTCATCCAGCAGCTGCTTGATCATGGTGCCGATCCGCATCACTTTGGCGGGCTCGT
Organism: Arthrobacter sp. P4_H3; assembly: GCF_056400885.1. Classification (NCBI taxonomy): domain Bacteria; kingdom Bacillati; phylum Actinomycetota; class Actinomycetes; order Micrococcales; family Micrococcaceae; genus Arthrobacter; species Arthrobacter sp. P4_H3. The sequence continues at coordinate 25,198 of NZ_JBFUKK010000027.1, read as the reverse complement.
CCACCAGGTCCTGGAGGTTGCTCCCCTTGGGCCGGGGCCCAACTTCAGGGTTCGACGCGGGGGCGGAAAGAGCCGCGTCGTCGAGAGTGGTGCCCTCTACGGGGGCGTCAACCGCAGGCTGAGTGTCGTTCGGATCGCTCATGGCTTCATACTCTCACGAGCAACGAGCATAGGTGCCAGTCAATGAACACAGTTGACCAGGACGGGACTGACGGTGCCCGGGAAAGGCCGAGGGCGCCGTCGGCCCCTTACGGATCCGGCGGCGCCCTCGGGCTGCGGAGTTGTTTCAGCAGGAGCGGCAGCTCAGCCGCAAAGGCCGGTCAGCAGCAGCGGCCCTGGGGATTGCTGTCCTGGCGGTCCGTGTGGTCCCGCCAGAACTCGCGCTCGGTCATGGGCGCATCCTCATGACCTGAGGCCGTGTGATGCTCCAGGTACTTCCTGTAGGCGTCCGCACCCATCACACTGCCGAAGTACCGGGCGAAGCCGCGGAACCCCTCGAGTATGGCGTTCATGACCGGCACCGCATCAGTGGTGCCCGGGCTTTTCGAGCCGCAGCTCGGCGGGAAGTTTGTTCCACTCGGCCATGAGTTCCCGCTCTGCCGCCGTGGGAATCAAACCCGCCGGAGCGTAGCCCCGGGACGGCACGGCCGGGTCCTCGTGGTCCGTGTGGGCGACGCCGTCCCGTGCGTTGCGGAACGCCTTTGCGGTTGCCACGATCGCCGTGATGATGACGATGATGCTCAGCACCACGAAGATCACCGACAGCCAGCCTTGGATCATGGTGTTGCGCACCACGGCTTCCATGGCCGCGACAGTCTTGGCCGTGCCGAATTCCTTCTTGCCGTCAGCCAGTGCCTTGGCGAACGCCGCGTTATTGGCGAAGTAACCCACCGCCGGAACAGTAGAGAAGATCTTCTGGAAGCTGGCGGTGATGGTGACGACCGCTGCAAAGGCAAGCGGAAGCGCCACGATCCAAAGGTACTTAAACGAGGCCCGCCTGGCGGCGATGGCCATGCAGACGGACAGCGCGATCGCCGCGAGCAGCTGGTTGGCTATGCCGAACAGCGGGAACAGCGTGTTGATGCCGCCCAGCGGGTCAGTGACGCCCATCAGCAGGACCGCGCCCCAGGCGCCCACCATGATGGCCGTGCAGAGCCAGGCCCCCGGCCGCCAGGAGTGTTCCTTGAACTTGGGGATGAAGTTGCCGATGGAGTCCTGCAGCATAAAGCGGGCCACGCGGGTCCCGGCATCCACGGCAGTCAGGATGAACAGTGCTTCGAACATGATGGCGAAGTGGTACCAGAAGGCCATCATGGCCGTGCCGCCGATGAACTGCTGCATGATGTGGGCGAGCCCCACTGCCAGGGTGGGGGCACCGCCGGTGCGGGAGACAATGCTTTCCTCACCGACGTTGGCGGCCGTCTCGGAGAGCAGATCGGGCGTGATGTTGACGCCGGCAAGCCCCAGGCTGTTGACCCAGGTGGCGGCGGTTTCCACCGTGCCGCCGGTCAGGGCGGCCGGGGAGTTCATGGCGAAGTACAGCCCGCGGTCGATGGAGATGGCTGCCACGAGGGCCATGATGGCCACGAAGGATTCCATCAGCATGCCGCCGTAGCCGATCAGGCGGGTCTGGCGTTCCTTTTCGATCAGCTTCGGTGTGGTGCCGGAGGAGATCAGGGCATGGAACCCGGATAGCGCGCCGCAGGCAATGGTGACGAAGAGGAACGGGAAGAGGGCCCCCGGGAACACCGGCCCGTTCTCGCGGCTGGCAAATTCGCTGAAGGCGGGAACCGTGATTTCAGGTCGCACCACGATGATGGCCAGGGCCAGCATGACGATGACGCCGATCTTCATGAACGTGGAAAGGTAGTCCCGGGGTGCCAGGAGCAGCCACACGGGCAGGATTGCGGCGATGAAGCCGTACACGATGAGGCCCCAGGCGATGGTGAGCTTGTCCAGGTGGAAGAACGCCGCACCCCACTCGGTGCTGGCTACGGCGCCGCCGCCGATGATCGCGGCCATCAGCAGGACGAAACCGATCAGGGAGACCTCCAGGACCTTGCCGGGCCGCAGGAAGCGGAGATACACGCCCATGAACAGCGCTATGGGGATGGTCATGCCTACGGAGAAGACGCCCCAGGGGCTTTCGGCCAGGGCGTTCACGACGACGAGGGCGAGGATGGCCACGATGATCACCATGATCAGCATGGTGGCGACCAGGGCTGCGGTGCCGCCGATGACGCCGAGTTCCTCGCGGGCCATCTGGCCCAGCGAGCGGCCGCCGCGCCGCATCGAGAAGAACAGTACGAGGTAGTCCTGCACCGCTCCGGCCAGGACGACGCCGATGATGATCCAGATAGTGCCGGGCAGGTAGCCCATCTGGGCCGCAATGACCGGGCCCACCAGCGGTCCGGCCCCGGCGATTGCCGCGAAGTGGTGGCCGAACAGGACGTTGCGGTCGGTGCGGACGTAGTCCTTGCCGTCCGCCTTGTACTCAGCGGGAGTGGCTCGGCGGTCGTTCGGCCTGGTGATGTAGCGTTCGATCACCTTGGAGTAGAAGCGGTAGCCGATCAGGTACGTACAGACGGAGGCAAACACGAACCAGATCGCGTTGACTGTTTCCCCCCTGACAATGGCCAGCATGAACCAGGCCACACCGCCAAGCAGTGCGATGGTGGCCCAGATCGCGATCTTCGTCGGTGTCCACTTGCGCTCTTCGGCCTCCAGTGCCACCTCGTCCACCGACGTTGGCGGAAGCTTTGGATCCGGTACCAGCACGTCGTCGTCCAGTGCCGTCCGTGCCTTGCCATCTGGCATTTTGCCCATGTCTCCTCCTCGAGAACCCCAGCTTAAGAGTGATCTGCCCCATGGCACCATAGCAGGGGGCCCGGGACCGGGATATTGGTTTTGGGACGGGGCCGTGCGTCCCTCGCCGAACGGTCGGAGGGAAGCGTTAAGCGGCAGGAATTCGGCGCCCTCCGTCGTCGCCGTGGCTGGCGGGGCTAGGGGGCCGCGCTGTTCAGTTGGGCCATCCGTGCCTCGCAGAGGTCCAGCCACCGGACCTCGGCTTCGGTCTGGAAGATCAGCGAATCAAGCACCAGCAGCCATGCAGTGTCCGCCCTGCGCTGGTTGGCAGAAGTGTCACGACGGGACTTGGTGTAGTCCTGCAGGGCCCTCACCGACGCGACTCGCTGTGCCTGGATGACGGCAGCGACATCCACCCCGGGGATCGTCACGGCGAGGGCCAGCTTGATGGCAAGTTCGTTCCGGGGAGGGTTGCCGCGGCCCACCGGAGCCTGGAACCATCCAACGACTTCGCTCCGGCCTGCGTCCGTGATGCTGTAGATGACGTGGCCTTCGCCGTCGCCGCCATCGTTCCTGACCAGTCCGTCCCGCTCCAACCGGTCCAGCGTGGTGTAAACCTGCCCTATGTTCAGCGGCCAGGCGGACCCGGTGCGGTCCTCGAACTCGACCCTCAACTGGTACCCGTAACGGGGTTTGTCCTGGAGCAGGGCAAGGAGACTATGACGAATGGACATGCTGCCCCCTGATGTCGCAAAGACGACGGCATACACGCGCCCCCAAGACGCGTGCATACCGCGTATGGAATTACAGTAGCGTGATTTAGCGCCGGGGGCAATACTGGGTATTCATTCGCGGCGGGTCCCGCTTCACCCGCGGGTACCGCTACATGACCAGGAGGACCTTCCCCACGTGGTCGCCGGAGTCGAAGTACTCGTGGGCTGCGCTCACCTGGTCCAGAGGGAAAGTCTTGGCCACCAGGGGCCGGATGCTCCCGTCGGTCAGGAGCGGCCACACGGATTCCCGCACCGCGTTCATGATCACGCCTTTCTCGGCCACCGAACGCGGGCGCAGCGCGGTGCCGATGATCGCGGCCCGCTTGCTGAGGAGCTTCCCGAGGTCCAGCTCCCCTTTGGTGCCGCCCTGGAGCCCGATCACGATGAGCCGGCCGTAGTCCGCCAGCGCATCAACATTCTGCTGGAGGTACTTGGCGCCCACGACATCAAGGATGACGTCGGCGCCCCGGCCGCCGTTTTGCGCCCGGAGGGATTCCGGAAAATCCTCCTCGGTGTAATTGATGGCGATGTCTGCACCCAGGAAGGCCTTGGCGGTCCCCACCTTCTCTGCGGTGCCGGCGGTGGTGGCAACCTTGGCGCCGAACGCCTTGGCAAGCTGGATGGCCATGGTGCCGATGCCGCCCGTGGCGCCGTGGATCAGCACGGTCTCACCCGGGTGGAGCTGCGCCGTCATAATCAGGTTCGAGTAGACGGTGGCCGCCACTTCGGGGAGGGAAGCGGCGGTGACCAGATCCACGCCGCCGGGAATCCTCAGCACCTGTTCGGCGGGGACCGCCACCTGCTGCGCGTAGCCGCCGCCCGCAAGCAGCGCCACAACCTTCTCCCCCACGGAAAACGGCTTGGACACGTCCGGGCCGAAGCCGGCTATCCGGCCGGAAACTTCCAGGCCAAGGATCTCTGAGGCGCCGGGCGGTGGCGGGTAGAAGCCCCTGCGCTGCTGGACGTCGGCACGGTTGAGTCCCGCGGCGACGACGTCGATCAGCACCTCACCCGGGCCCGGAACCGGCGCCGGAACCTCGCGCACTTCGAGCACCTCGGGCCCGCCGGCCTTGCTCATGTAGACGGCCTTCATGGAGAACTCCCGATTCCTAGCTGCTTCCTGCCACAAAAAATAGTGTGCAGCGGCCGCGCCGGCCCGCAAATACTCCGGACGGTTTTTGTCGCAGCCAACTGCCTATGAAACACTACTCGGTAAGGAAGGTTGTCCGAGCGGCCGAAGGAGCTGGTCTTGAAAACCAGTGTGCGGTAACCCCGTACCAAGAGTTCGAATCTCTTACCTTCCGCGAACGATGCCCCGGGGCCCTGAACCATCAGGCCCCGGGGCATTTTCCGTTAAGGGAACGTTTGGACCGGGACCATTGAAAGTGTCGGTGCTCCGGCATAGTGTCTGGTTTGTCTTCACCCACCATCCCTTGACCGCGGCCCTGTTGCCGCGGATACCGACAGGAGCCACTATGCCCAGCCCTGACATCACTCCCGGCGCGCCCAGCTGGATCGACCTCATGACTTCGGACGCCGCCAGGGCCAAGCAGTTCTACGGAGAACTGTTCGAGTGGGACTTCCAGACGGGCGACGAGGAGAAATACGGCGGCTACATCACAGCCTGGAAGAACGGCAAGTCCGTGGCCGGAATCATGCAGAAGGATGACACCATGGCCGGGATGCCGGACGTGTGGACGACCTACCTGCGCTCGGACGACGCCGCCGCCACGGCAGCCGCCGTCACCGAGCACGGCGGCCAGGTCCTCATGCCGCCCATGGACGTCCCGGAACAGGGCGTGATGGCCATGTTCGGAGATGCCACCGGAGCAGCCATCGGAATCTGGCAGCCGCGGGAAATGACGGGTTACCAGCTCGTCGCCGAGCCCGGCGCAGCAGCCTGGCACGAACTCCACACCAAGGACTACGCCACCGCCGTGAAGTTCTACCAGGACGTCTTCGGCTGGGAAACCGATGTCATGAGCGACACTCCCGAGTTCCGATACACCACGTTGGGCGCAGGGGATGCAGCGAAGGCCGGCATCATGGACGCCTCGGGCTACCTGCCGGCCGAGGTTCCGTCCAACTGGCAGGTCTATTTCGCCGTCGAGAACGCGGATGCCTCGATCGCAAAGGCCGTCGAACTTGGCGCGCAGGTGATCGACGGACCGGACGATACTCCGTTCGGCCGACTCGCCACCCTTGCCGACCCCACCGGTGCAATGTTCAAGATCGTGGCAGATACCGGGCAGGGAGCCGGCGATGCGGCCGCGTCAGGAGACACCGCCGGGGCCTAAAACGTCCGGGGGTTCCATTTACGAAAATTGATTTAAGAAATACCGGCCAGCGGCTCCTATCCGAGCTACTGGCCGGTATTCTTTTGCCATGTCCGGCACATGGGGTGGGCCGGCATGCACACCAAACAAAACACCGTTGCCGGAACCGGGCCGATGCCACCCCCCGGGGCCGGCGTGAACGTTTCGCTGGGGGACGTCTCGCAGAATGCACGCTCAATCAATCGCACGTTCATTCAACCCTGTTTTGCTGTGCCGGAAACTACTTGACCAGGAGTAAAGTCCGGGCCCTTTGTCCGTCGCCACAAGCCGGACACATTCCACTGAGCCCCTTACCCGGGGCACCCTAATGAGAGTTAGAGCGGATGAAACGCACACCTTGGAAAATTGCGCTGGGCACGGCGTTGTCAGCGGGGCTCATCGCCGCTCCGTTGACGGCCGTCCCGGCGTTTGCAGCGGAGGTCCCGCCAGCCGCTGCAGGTACATCGCCCGTCGTCATCAACGAGGCCTACCTCAGCGGCGGCAGCACCGGCGCAGCCTACAAGCACAAGTTTGTGGAGCTGTACAACACCTCTGATGCGCCGGTATCGCTGGACGGCTGGTCCCTTCAGTACCGCTCGGCCGGGGGCACGTCCGCGCCGAACGGGGTCGCGGCCCTCAGCGGCAGCATCCCTGCGAAGGGGCACTACCTGGTCCAGGGCGGCACAAACAACGCCACGTCCACGGCCGCCGAGCTGCCCGCGCCCGACGCCGTGGCCACCGGGTTGAACCCCTCCGGTACGGCAGGAACGCTGATCCTGGCCAGGCAGGCCACTGCCGTCAGCCCGCTGGCCACCGGTTCGGTGATCGAGCCCGCCAACGTTGCGGACTTGCTGGGCTACGGTACATCCAACACCTTCGAGACCCAGGCAGCGGCGGCGCCGGCCGGGAACACCGACGTCAAGAGCCTGAACCGCTCCAACGGAGCGGACGGCAACAACAACGCCGCCGACTTCGCGCTCAGCGCCACCATCACGCCCGCAGCTGCCGGCGGCAGTGTCGATCCGGATCCCGTCGATCCTGATCCGGTGGATCCGCCCCCTGCCCCCGCGGCCAGGACCATCGCCGAAATCCAGGGTTCCGGTGCGGCGAGCCCGTTCGTCGGCGCCACTGTCACTACCCGGGGCAAGGTGACCGCGGCGTTCCCCACCGGCGGTTTCGCCGGGTTCTACGTCCAGACGCCGGGAACCGGCGGCGATCTGACCCCGGCCAACCACACGGCGTCGGACGCTGTTTTCGTCTACTCCCCCGCCGCCGTCGGGTCCGTCACGGTCGGCGACTACGTCGAAATCACCGGCGCCGTCAGCGAGTACTTCGGCATGACACAGGTGAACGTGACTGACGCCGCCGGCCTGACCAAGCTGGCCGAGGCTGCTCCGGAAGTGAAGTCCACCGGCTTCGCCCTCCCGGCGGACGAAGCCTTCCGCGAATCGCTCGAAGGCATGCTGCTGACTCCGCAGGGCCCGGTGACCGTCACCGACAACTACTCCCTGAACCAGTACGGCGAAATCGGCCTGGCAGGCGGGACCGCTCCGCTCGAACAGCCCACCGCCGTCGCCCCGTACGGTTCGGCTGACTACACGGCCATTGTGGCGGCCAACGCCGCCAGCGGTATCAAGCTCGACGACGGTGCCACCACCAACTTCCTCAAGGACGCCACGACGAAGGCACAGGTGCTGCCGTACCTGACCACTGCGGACCCCGTCCGGGTGGGTTCGCCGGTGACGTTCCAAACCGACGTGGTGCTCAGCTACGCCAACAACGCCTGGAAGCTCCAGCCGCTGACCCACCTGACGCCGGAAAATGCGGGCATTGTCCAGCCGGCAACTTTCGGCGCCACCCGCGCCGAGACCCCGGCCGCAGTCGGAGGCAACCTGAAGATTGCCTCCTTCAACGTGCTGAACTACTTCCCCACCACCGGCGACCAGCTCGCAGGCTGCACGTTCTACAAGGACCGTGACGGCAACCCGATCACTGTCCGGGGCGGCTGTGACGCCCGCGGTGCCGCCAACGCTGAGAACCTCAAGCGGCAGCAGGACAAGATCGTGGCGGCCATCGGCAAGTCCGGCGCCGACGTCGTGTCCCTTATGGAGGTCGAGAACTCGGCACAGTTCGGCAAGGACCGCGACGATGCCCTGGCCAAACTGGTGGACGCCCTGAACATTGCCACGCCCGGCATCTGGGACTACGTCCGCACTCCTGCCAACGCTCCCCCGCTGGCTGACGAGGACATGATCCGCATGGCGTTCATCTACAAGAAGGCCGCGGCGGAGCCGGTGGGCGAATCCATCATCCACAACGACACAGTTGCCTTCGCCAGTGCCCGCAAGCCGCTGGCACAGGTGTTCAAACCTGTTGGCGCGTCCGACGACAAGAAGTTCATCACCATTGCCAACCACTTCAAATCGAAAGGATCGGCTGCCACTCCGGAGGACACCGACAAGGGCCAGGGCGCCTCGAACCTTGCCCGCACTGAGCAGGCCAAGTCGCTCCTCGCATTCTCCAACGACCTCCAGGCTTCGAAGGGCACGGACAAGGTCTTCCTGATGGGCGACTTCAACGCCTACGCCAAGGAAGACCCCATCAACGTCCTCACGGCTGCCGGTTACGCCAACCAGGACGAGAAGGCCAGGAACGCCGACGGGACCGCCAAGCACTCGTACCTCTTCGGTGGCCTGGCGGGTTCCCTGGACCACGTCCTTGCGTCGCCGGGTGCGAACGCTGTGGTCACCGGCGCCGACATCTGGAACATTAACTCCGTAGAGTCCGTGGCGCTGGAGTACAGCCGGTATAACAACAATGTGACCAGCTACTACGCGCCGGACCAGTTCAGGGCCAGCGACCACGATCCCGTGGTGGTGGGCCTGGACCTGCCGGCCGCACCTGTCACCCCGGCGAGCGTCGACCTGAACTTCCTGGGCATCAACGATTTCCACGGACGCATCGACTCCAACACCGTCCTGTTCGCGGCAACCATCGAAAAGCTCCGCGAGGCTGCCGCGCCCGGCGCCACGGCGTTCCTGTCCGCGGGAGACAACATTGGGGCCTCGCTGTTCGCTTCGGCCGTCGCCAAGGACCAGCCCACCCTCGATGTGCTGAACACCCTCGAACTGAGGGCGTCCTCAGTAGGCAACCACGAGTTCGACGGCGGCTGGGCGGACCTGCGCGACCGCGTCGTCGCGGGCGGAACGAATGCCAGGTTCCCGTACCTCGGCGCCAACGTCTACAAGAAGGGGACCACGGAACCGGCCCTGCCGGAATACACCGTGCTGGAGATGAACGGCGTGAAGGTGGCTGTGATCGGCACAGTCACCCAGGAAGTGCCCTCGCTGGTTACCCCGGCGGGCATCACCGAGCTTGAGTTCGGGGATCCTGTCGAGGCGATCAACCGCGTTGCCGAGAAGATCACCGGCGAAAAGCTCGCCGACATTATCATCGTGGAAAACCACGACGGCGCCGGGTCCGGTACGCCGGACGGCTCCACTTTGGAGCAGGAAGTCGCCGCCGGCGGTCCCTTCGCCAAGCTGGTCAATGAAACCCCTCCCGAGGTGGACGCGATTTTCAACGGCCACACCCACAAGCAGTACTCCTGGGATGCCCCGGTGCTCGATGCCAGCGGCCAGCCGACAGGCAAGACCCGCCCCATCGTGCAGACCGGCAGTTACGGCGAATTCATCGGCCAGATCCAGCTGACGGTTGATACAACGACCATGCAGGTGACGGGCTACCAAGCCGGCAACGTCAAGCGGACCGTGCCCACCGAGGCCGAAACGGCCGCGGACCTCGTGGCGAAGTACCCGCGCGTGGCAGCCGTCAAGGCGATCGTCGATAAGGCATTGGCGGACGCCGCCGTGATCGGCAACCAACCGGTCGGCAAGGTCACCGCCGATATCACCACCGCCTTCACGCCCGCCACGGCCACCAGCCCGGCGTCCCGTGACGACCGCGCGAACGAGTCCACCCTGGGCAACCTCGTGGCCGATTCACTCGTGGACGCCCTCAAGGCACCGGACCTCGGCGCCGCCGAAATCGGCGTCGTGAACCCCGGCGGACTGCGTAACGAGCTGTACTACGCGCCGGACGGAACCATTACGTACGCGGAAGCGAATGCCGTGCTTCCGTTCGTGAACAACCTCTGGACCACGTCGCTGACCGGAACACAGTTCAAGACGCTCCTGGAACAGCAGTGGCAGACCAACCCGGACGGCACGGTCCCCAGCCGCGCCTACCAGCAACTGGGATTGTCCAAGAACGTCAACTACACCTACGACGCCGCCCGCGCCGCAGGTGACCGCATCACGTCCATCCGGGTCAACGGTGCCCTCATCGATCCGGCCAAGTCCTACCGCATTGGCACCTTCAGCTTCCTGGCAACCGGCGGCGACAACTTCCGGATATTCAAGGACGGCGCCGGCACCAAGGACTCCGGCCTGGTGGACCGCGATGCCTGGATCAAGTACCTGCAGGACCACAATCCGGCCTCGCCGGACTTTGCCCGCCGAACCGTCGCTATGGTGAACTCCACGGCAGCGGAGGTCAAGGCCGGGGACTCCATCACGCTGGCTGTCTCCAAACTGGATCTCACGTCCCTGGGCAGCCCGGTCAACACCTCGCTCTCGGCGGCCTTCACGGACTCCGCGGGCACCGTGACGCAGCTCGGCGCCGTCCCGGTGTCAGCGGGCGCGGCGGCAGTGGATGTGAAGGTTCCGGCCGGCGCAGCCTCCGGCACCGGAACCCTGGTGCTGACCGCGGGCGAATCCGGGACCGTGGTCAAGGCCGCAGTCCAGGTTGCCGCCAGCGGCCCGGTCCCGCCGGTCTGCACGGCGCCTGTGCCGCCCGCCACGTGGTACGACTTCCCGGGCTGGATCAGGTACGGCGTGGCCTGGCTCCAGTACCGGAAGTGCCTGAAGGGCTAGTTTCCAAGCCTGACAGGAAACGAACGTGCCCCGCCCCGGACACGGATTCCCCTCGGAGTCCGGGTCCGGGGCGGGGCACGTTTCATGTGGAGCCGGTGCGGGAGGGTCCGCCGGTCTACCTGCGACGCTCTCTCACTTCCTGCAGGTCTTCCCGCGACGCTCTCTCACTACCTCGAAGAAAGTGAGAGATCGTCCGCCCGAAAGACCCCAAAAGTGAGAGAGGGTCCGCCCAAAAGACCCCAAAAGTGAGAGAGCGTCGGGGCGTTGGGTTGGGCCGCCGGGAGTCAGCGGTCCAGGATGTGCCGGGCTATTTCGTCGGCGTCGCGCAGGGTCCGCTGGCCGCTGCGGTACACCGGCCCGCTCTGCGGACGCGACTCCGCGGCAATGGCGGTGCCCCACTGCGCTGCGGAGAGCTGCAGGCCCAGCACGTACAGCCCCTCCGTGACGGATCCGTTGGCGCCCACCGGCCGGTAGGGGTGCGGACTGACATCCAGGCCGGAGGTCTCCACCGGGATTCCCTCCACCGTCATCATCAGGCGCGGCCGCACCAGGCCGTCGGCCAGGAGCTGCTCCAGTACCGGGGACACGTTCACGGCAACCCTGTTGGCGGGAGCGAGTGCCTCGATCATGGTGCGGGCGTGGACTGCGCCGTCCCTGACCCACGGAGATGCCGCCGAGAAGGTGCCGGCATTGCGGTCGAGCGCGAATTTCGGGTCCGGGCCCACAAAACTGACCACTCCCGCCCTTGCGAGCGCTGCGAGCTGCTCCGCGCGGATGGCGGGCGGGCCGCTGGCCAGTCCTTCGACGAACGACTCGAACCAGCCCCGGAGGCCTGCAACCCAGGACTCATCGGTGATGCCGCCGTCGGCCACTGCCGATTTCAGCACAGCCCTGCCGTGGTGCAGCGCCCCGATGGTCATCTTCACCGGGTCGTCCTCGCCCAGGGCCGAGCGCCGGGCGTCATCGAGCAGGTACTCCACGACGGCGGAATCCACGTCCGCCCGCGTCGCGAAGGACCGTCCGGCCAAGGGTGCTGCGAGGCCCGGGAGGTTCAGGCGCTGGCCCGGCGCCACATGCTTGGCGATCAGCACGTCGGCTTCGGCCTCCCAATGGGAAACGCTGTGGGCGTGAGGCCGCATCGTCTCCTGGAGCATGGCCAGGAACTCCGCGGGCTCGGTGACGGCGTCCGGGCGGGTGCGGACCAGGGTGGAGTAGTAGGCCCAGAGGGCGTCGCGCTGCAGGAGGGGCCAGAGATCGTGATCGAAGCCGGGAATGATTCCCGCAGCCGCGAACCGTCCGACGGCCCCCTCGGTGCAGTACCGCAGCGTCACACCGGCCGGGTAGTACCCGGCGAGGTTCGCTTTGGCCCGGTATGGCGTCCCGCGCCGTGAGCCGGCAATAATCAGCGGCTCGTCCCCGGACGGGATGTACTCCAGTTCGGTCCGCACCGGCCGGGGACCCGCGGCCGGGCTCCCGTCGGCCTCGGCTGCCACGAACTTCCCGCCGCGCCCTTCAGTGAGCTGCCCCATCACATCGAAGAAGTTCAGCCCCATGCCGCGGACCAACACGGGCTGGCCCGCGGGCACTACGGACCAGTCGACGTCGGCCGGTGCTGCCGGCGGCAGGTACAGGAGCCCCAGCTGGCCGGCACCTGCCTGGAGCTCGCGCTGTTCGGCGTTGAGCCTGGACTCGAGATGCCCCAGGGCCAGCACCACGGAACCGACGGTGAGCGGCCCGCCGTCCTCGAGTTCGACGTCGAACGTTCCGTTGCCTGCCGGCCGGACAGCTGTGGCCGTGGTGCGGTGGAACCGGACGGTCACGCCTGCCGGGAGGTGGGCCAGCAGCTCGTCGAGGGTGGAGCGCAGGTAGCGGCCGTAGATGGCACGGCTCGGAAAGTCCTGCGACCCGAGGCCGGACAGTTCGGCCCGTTCGTCTTCGGTCAGCGACGCGAGCGGATTGTCCTGCTGTGCGGCCCGCCACCGGTCGAAGGTGGCCCCCGCAACCGGTGCCGCCAGTTCAGGGTCTTCGGGAATGACTGTGGGATAAAACGCCTGCGTGTTCATCAGGTACAACCGCGACTGGCCGGGCTGCCACACATGGCCCGGCCCGGCAGGGTAGGTGTCCACCACGTCAATGTGGAGGCCCGGGGCGCCGCCCGGCACGGAAGCGGAGGGGTTCCTGAGGCGCCAGTTGGCCAGGAGCCGCTCCAGGACACTGGTACCGCGGGGTCCGGCCCCTATTAGTGCCGTCCGGATGCTTTGCGATATGCCCACGCCATCCAGAGTATCCGCATGTGACTTGCTAGCTGCGCGGCGATGTTGTTTCGTAGGGGCCATGACCACCACAGCAGCTGATCAGCAGCCCGCGTCCGGCGCCCCTTCCTCCGCGGGGAAAGCGCCCGAACCGACCGACGAGAATATCTGGCTCGAGGAGATCTACGGCGAAGAACCGCTGGCCTGGGTCCGTGAACAGAACGCCCGCACCGAGGACCTGCTCGAGGATGCCGACTATGCCAGGCTCGAAAGCCGCATCCTGGAGGTGCTTGACTCCACGGACAAGATCGCCATGGTGGGCAAGCACGGCGACTGGTACTACAACTTCTGGCGCGACGGACAGAACCCCAAGGGCCTGTGGCGACGGACGTCCTGGGACAGCTACCGGAGCGGGTCGCCCGAATGGGATGTGCTGCTGGACGTCGATGCCCTCGCCATTGCCGAAGGCGAGGAGTGGGTATTCCACGGCGCCAATTTCCTACGTCCTTCAGCCGGCGAACCGCACCGCCTGGCGCTGCTGGCCCTCTCCCCCGACGGCGGGGATGCCAACCGCTACCGTGAGTTCGACGTCGAGACCCGGACGTTCGTCGATCCCGCATCCGGCGGGTTCGACCTCCCCACGGCCAAGGGCAACGCCTCCTGGCTGGACCGGGACACGCTGCTGGTGGCCAGCACGGCCGAAGGCATGCCCAAGACGTCCTCGTCCTACGCACGCACCGCCGTCAGGCTTCCCCGCGGCGGGTCGCTCGCCTCCGCCGAACAGGTGTTTGAAATTCCCGAGGACCACATGATGGCGCTGGTTGCCCATGACTCCACACCGGGGTACGAGCGAACCTTCGCCATGGACTGGATCAGCTTCTTCAACAGGAACACGTCCGTGCTGCGGGACGGGGAGTGGGTTGTCATCGACGCCCCGACCGACGTCAACCTGAGCGTGCACCGTGGGTGGCTGCTGTTCCGCCCGCAGGGCGACTGGGACGTCAACGGAACCACGTACCCGGCCGGCTCGCTGCTCGCGGCGGACTTCGAGGGCTACCTTGCCGGCAGCCGCGAACTCCAGGTCCTCTTCACCCCGGACGCGCACACGTCGCTGCAGTCCTGGAGCTGGACCCGGAACTTCCTCCTCCTCAACCTCCTTCGGGATGTCTCTTCGGAGATCCGCGTCCTGGACCCGGAACGGCCCGGAACTGATTCGGCCTGGGCCTCCAGCCTGCTGGACGCCTGCCCGCCGCTGCATGACGTCAACGCCTTCGCCGTTGACGACGAGGACGACAGCGTCGACCTCGACGAGGAGCACGATGACGACGACGGCACCGGCACCGGCGGCACCGTGCCCGTGCCGGAGGGGGAAGCTCCCGGCGCCGGGGATGACTTCTGGCTCGTGGCCACCGGCTTTACGACACCGAGCACCCTGACCCGGGGGACGCTTCGCCGCAGCGGGGAAGGCGGTGTGGTGAGCGAGCACGCGGTGATCCGCACCTCGCCGTCCTACTTTGACGATTCCGCCTACGAGGTCCAGCAGCACTTCGCCGTGTCCGACGACGGCACCCGGGTCCCCTACTTCCAGGTGGCTTCCAGGGACCTGGTGCTCGACGGCCAGAATCCCACGCAGCTGTCCGGGTACGGCGGGTTCGAAGTCTCGCGGACGCCTGCCTACAGCGGCGCAATCGGCCGGGCCTGGCTGGAACGGCGGACGGACGGACCCGGCGGAGCCGACGGCGGCCCGGCGCACGCCCGCGGCGGCGTCTACGTGGTGGCGAACATCCGTGGCGGCGGCGAGTACGGGCCCTCGTGGCACCGCGCGGCGCTGCAGGAAAAGCGCCACCGCGCGTTCGAGGACTTCGCAGCCGTGGCCCGGGACCTGATCTCGCGCGGAGTCACGTCCAAGGAGCGGCTCGGCTGCGTGGGCGGCTCCAACGGCGGGCTGCTGGTGGGCAACATGCTGACACGGTACCCGGAGCTGTTCGGTGCGGTGTCCTGCGGGGTGCCGCTGCTGGACATGCGCCGCTACACCAAGCTGTCCGCGGGGCACTCGTGGATCGCCGAATACGGGGATCCGGATGTTCCTGAGGAGTGGGAGTTCATCCGGACGTTCTCGCCGTACCACCTCCTTCACGACGGCGTGGACTACCCGGAGACCTTCATCTGGACTGCAACGTCCGATGACCGCGTGGGGCCCGTGCAGGCGCGCAAGATGGCGGCCCGGATGCAGGCCATGGGCATCCCCAACGTCTGGTTCCACGAGGCGCTGGAGGGCGGCCACGCCGGCGCTTCCGACAACCGGCAGGCGGCCGCTTTGCAGAGCCGCAGCCAGCATTTCCTGTGGCGTTCCCTGGCGGGCCGCTCAGACGGGTAGCTCCCGCGGCAGGTCCCTGCGCATCCCGGTTGGCTCGTTTTGGTGCCGTTTTGCACTGAATGCCCCGTTCTGCGTATCCTTGGTGGGCTAGGAATAGCAATTGGAGACGTGCCAGAGCGGCCGAATGGGCTTCACTGCTAATGAAGTGTGGGGCACAACTCCACCGGGGGTTCAAATCCCCCCGTCTCCGCGTTTGGCCCTGGTCTTTGGACCGGGGCCTTTTGCGTTCCCGGTACCTTCTGCGTTCCGGGCCTGCTCCGTGTCCGTGGTTACTCCCGCGTTTGGCGTCCCGCCGGGAAGGTGCGCGGGGTGGCAGGATGGCCAGATGGCGAGCAGCAGCAAGCATGATGTGGTTATTGTCGGCGGCGGGCACAACGGCCTGACGGCCGCCGCCTATCTGGCCAGGGCCGGGCGGGACGTCCTGCTCCTGGAGAAATTGGACCACGCCGGCGGCGCTGCCGTTTCGGCCCAGGCGTTCGACGGCGTCGACGCGCGGCTTTCCCGGTATTCCTACCTGGTGAGCCTGCTGCCGCAGGAAATCGTTGATGATCTCGGACTGCGGATCCGGCTCGCCCGCCGGCGCTACTCCTCCTATACGCCGGACCCGGCAAACCCCGGCCGGGGCCTCCTGATCGACAACGACGATGCCGGGGCAACGGCCGCATCATTCGCCGCAGCGGGGGCGCCGGCCACCGAGGCCGCCGGCTTCGAACACTTCTACGCGGAGTGCCGGAAGCTCACCGGAACACTGTGGCCCACCATGACATCGCCGTTGCTTACGAGGTCGCAGGCCGAGCGGCTCGCCACCGCGGCCGGAGCCGGGGCGGTGTGGGCATCGCTGGTCGAGCAGCCACTTGGCGAAACCATCACCAGCAGGCTGCACAGCGACCTGGTGCGCGGTGTGGTCCTTACGGATGCCCTGATCGGGACCTTCGCCCGGGCGGACGGCGCCGACCTCCAGCAGAACATCTGCTTCCTATACCACCTCCTGGGCGGCGGAACCGGTGACTGGGATGTTCCCATCGGTGGCATGGGGGCGGTTTCGGGCGAGCTCGAGCGCGCCTCCCGCGAAGCCGGCGCCGCCATCCTGACGTCTGCCGAGGTCACGGCCGTCCGGTCCGGCGGCTCGGTAGACTACCGCCAAGGCGGCCGGGAACATTCAGTCTCCGCGGGCTGGGTCCTGTCCAACGTCGCGCCCGCGGTCCTGGACAGGCTGCGGGGCAGCAGCACCGGGGAGCCCCCAAATCCGAACCACCAGCGCGAGGGTTCACAGGTCAAGGTGAACCTGCTGCTCAAGCGGCTGCCGCGGCTGCTGGACAGCCGCGTCAGCCCGGAGGCGGCCTTCGGCGGCACGTTCCATATCAACGAAACCTGGACCCAGCTGGACGACGCCTACCTGACAGCGGAGCAGGGAACAGTCCCGGATCCGCTGCCGTGCGAGATCTACTGCCATTCGCTGACCGATCCCAGCATCCTCTCACCGGAGCTGCAGGCGTCCGGCGCCCACACCCTGACTGTTTTCGGACTGCACGTTCCGGACAGGCTCATCACGGCGGCGAACAACGACCAGATGCGGGCGGCGCTGCAGGCCGCCGTCGTGAAATCCCTCAACTCAGTGCTGGCGGAGCCGGTAGAGCCGCTGCTGCTGACGAGCGCCGACGGAACCCCGTGCATCGAAACCAAAACCACGTTGGATATCCAGCGTGCCGTGGGCATGCCCCGCGGCAACATCTTCCACGGTGGGCTCGACTGGCCGTTCGCCGAGGACGACGCCCCGCTGGACACACCGGCACAGCGCTGGGGTGTGGCCACCGACGATCCCCGGATCCTGCTGTGCGGCTCCGGAGCACGGCGCGGCGGGGCAGTGAGCGCCCTTGGCGGCCACAACGCGGCCATGGCGGTGCTGGAGTCTTAGGGGTTCGCGGCCTTGGGCGCCGCGGTGCGCCCGCGGCTTACTTCGGCTCCGGCCTGCCGGTGCAGCGCCAGGCTGTCGGCGGTGCTGAGTAGCATCAGAACCGTGATGGCCAGGAAGGCGCCCCGGTAAGGCGCAACGGGGTCTGCCCCGAAGGCGCCCGGGGCGGCGAAGAGCCGGAGGAACAGGGCACCGACGGCGATGCCTGCACCGGCCGCAAGCTGGACCAGGGTTGCCGAAATCGCGTTGGCGGACGGCAGCTGCCCGGGGACAATGTCGGCGTACTGGATGGAGGCATACGCCGAGAAACCGATGGAGCGGAACGCGCCGCTGCAGACCAGCAGGGCGAAGATGAGCGGTTCCGGGGTTCCGGCGTCCAGCAGGGCGCACACGGCAAAAGTTGCAGCCGATGCGAGCGACGCGAAAACGAGGACGGGCTTAAAGCCGAACCTGCGGATGAGCGGCGTTGTTGCCGGTTTGACGCCGATGTTGCCGACGAAAACCGCGGCCACCATGATGCCCGCATGGAGGGGATCCCAGCCGAAACCATCCTGGAACATGAGCGGCAGCAGGAAAGGGACCGCGCTGATGGTCAGGCGGTAGACAAACCCGCCCGTGGACGTTGCCCGGAACGTCCGGGTGGCAAAGACATTCAGCTGGAAGAGCGGGTTGGAGGTGCGCCTCAACCACAGGGCCGCCCCCGCGATCGACACGAAGCCCGCGGCCACGCAGATCGCCCCGAACGGTCCCGAGGGGTGGGCAGTGGCGAGTTCGAGGCCCACCACCAGGGCACCCACGCCCAGCGTCGTCAGCAGCAGCCCTACCCAGTCAAGGCGCCGGGACTGGTCTCCCGCTCCCTTGGGGACCAGCCGAAGGGCAGCAATGAACGCAGCCAGTCCCAACGGAATGTTGATCAGGAAGATCCAGTGCCACGACAGGAACGTGGTCAGCGCTCCGCCCACCAACGGCGCAAGGACCGGCGCCAGCAGGCCCGGCCACACCAGGTAGGCCGTAGCCCGCAGCAGGTCCTCCTTGGGGGTCCGGCGCAGCACCAAGAGCGTGCCGACCGGCACCATCATGGCGCCGCCCGCGCCCTGCAGGACGCGGCTGGCGGTGAGCATGGTGAGGTCCTGGCTCAGTGCGCACAAAAGCGAGGCAATGGTGAACACGGCGATGGCGGCGCAGAAGACACGACGGGCGCCTACCCGTTCGGCCAGCCACCCGCTGACCGGAATGCCCATGGCCACCGTCATGAGATAGGCCGTCATGGTGATGTTGACGTCCGCCGGCGCCACGGCGAAATCCCCCGCAATGCTGGGGATGGCCGTGGTCAGCACCGTGCCGTCCAGGAACTCCATAAAGAACGTCGCAGCAACGAGCAGTGCCAGCCGGGGCTGCCACTCCTGGCGGACAGCCGACGCGGCGTTGTTCAGTGGTTCACTCATGGCTCCTGGCCTGGACTCATTCGGTGATCCTATAGGCGTGCCAGGCACGGAGCCAGAATAAGTCAGCCCCTTACGCGGACCCGGCGGAAGGCCCTACCCTGCCTGTCCCAGCACAAGGGGAAGCACCGCACCGGCCCCGGCCCGACGCAAGGCCCGGCCGGCGACCGTGACCGTCCAGCGGCTGTCCGTGAGGTCGTCCACCAGCATGATGCTCTGCCCCTGGATGCCGGCCATCGCGGCTTCCAGCTCAGGTCCCACGGCGAGGCGTTCCCAGACTCCGGCCAGCCGGTAAGCGCTGTTGCCGCCGCGCCCGCCGGTGGGTCCGCCGTGCTCCAACTGCAGCTCACCCAGGTACGGTATGCGGCCAATTTCGGAGATGCCCCGCGCCAGGGAGCCCACGAGGGCGGGTTTGCTGCGCGACGGGATGCTGACGATGGCTGCGGGACGTCCGGCACCGCTCCAGCCGGGGTTGCGTCCGTTTCCTGTGCCCCACTCGCGGAGGACCTGGACGCAGGCCTGGAGCATGGCGGGGTCCACCTCGCGGTCCGCGGCTCCTGATGCGAAAATTTCCCGTAGTGCACCGCCCCAGCCGAGGTCCGTCAGACGGGCCAGCACCCGGCCCTCGGCCAGGCTTTCATCCGGCTTGATCTTGCCCTTGACGGTCACGCCGAGCCTGTCCATGCCGCTGGGCCACTGCAGGCGCGGCTCCAGTGCGATGCCGGCGCGGCTGAGCGTCTGCCCCGCCGCTTCCGTTGCAGCTGACGCGATGTCCGCCGGGAACCAGCGTCCGGCGCAGTTGTCGCAGCGGCCGCACGCGTGGGCCGTTTCGTCGTCCAGCACCGAGGTGATGTACTCCATCCGGCACCCGGCCGTGTCCTGGTAGATCACCATGGAATCCTGTTCATCGACCCGGGCCTCGGCAATGCGCGTGTACCGTTCGGCGTCGTAGGTCCAGGGCTGGCCCGTGGAACGCCAGCCGCCGCCCACGCGCTCCACTGCACCGTCCACGGACAGGACCTTGAGCAGCAGTTCGAGCGGCGTGCGCCGCAGGTCCACACGGGCTTCGAGGGCCACGGTGGATACAGCGGCGCCAGCCTCGGCCAGCGCACTGAGGACCGCCGCGGCCTTTTCCTCCGACGGCATGGATGCCGTGGCGAAGTACTGCCAGATGTCGCGGTCCTCGGAGCCGGGCAGCAGCAGGACATCGGCGTTGGCCGCGCCACGCCCCGCACGGCCCACCTGCTGGTAATAGGCCACCGGGGAGGATGGCGCACCCAGGTGCACCACGAATCCCAGATCAGGTTTGTCGAAGCCCATGCCAAGGGCCGAGGTGGCCACCAGCGCCTTGACCTCGTTGTCCTTGAGGAGCTGCTCAGCCCGTTCACGGTCCGCGGGGTCCGTGCGCCCCGTGTAGGCGAGCACCTCATGGCCGGCCTCGGCGAGCAGGCGGGCGGTGTCCTCGGCAGCGGAGACTGTGAGGGTGTAGATGATGCCGCTGCCCGGCAGGTCCGCCAGGTGGGTCAGCAGCCAGCCCAGCCGGTCGCGGGAGTCCGGCAGGCTCAGCACACCGAGCCGAAGCGACTCACGGCCCAGGGCGCCGCGGATGGTGAGCACGCCGTCGCCCAGCTGTTCCTCGATGTCGTGGACCACGCGGGAGTTGGCGGTTGCGGTTGTGGCCAGCACAGGCACGGTGTCCGGAAGCTGTGTGATGAGGTCCGCGATGCGCCGGTAATCAGGGCGGAAGTCATGGCCCCAGTCCGAGATGCAGTGTGCCTCGTCGATCACCAGGAGTCCGGTGCGGCGGATCAGTTCCGGAAGCTGGTTCTCCCGGAAGGACGGATTGGTGAGCCGCTCCGGCGAAACAAGCAGCACGTCCACCTCGTCCGCAGCCAGCTGCCCGCGGACAGCATCCCACTCCAGCTGGTTGGCCGAGTTGATGGCGACGGCGCGGACACCGGCCCGGGCCGCTGCCGCGACCTGGTCCCGCATCAGCGCCAGCAGCGGCGACACGATCAGTGTGGGGCCGGCTCCGCGGCGCCTGAGCAGCAGCGAGGCCACGAAGTAGACGGCCGACTTTCCCCAGCCGGTGCGCTGCACCACCAGGGCGCGGCGGCCGCGGTCGACCAGCGCCTCAATGGCCTCGTACTGGCCGTCATGAAAGCGGGCTTCCGGATGTCCCACCAGGCTTCGCAGCACTTCCAGGGCCTGGTCCCGGGTGCCCGTTTCACCTGCGGGAAGATCGACGGAAGCGGAAAGGACTGAAGCATTCTGGTTATTGGCCATTGGTCCAGTATCCCAGCCCCCTCTGACAGCCGGGAAGTTCAGGCTCCCGCCATGTGGACAGCAGATTTCACACCCGGGCCTGCACGGCACGCCCGCGTAACTCAACTACTCCTCCACAGCCGCACTGCGCTTCAACGTAAGATGGAACGCGTGACTAGCGACCAGACAAAGACTTTTGACCTTTCGGCATCGTTCAAGGCCTACGACGTGCGTGGCATTGTGGGCGAATCCATAACGGCCGAAATCGTCGAAGCCGTAGGCGCCGCGTTCGTGGATGTCCTGAAGCTCGAGGGCCAGACGGTTCTGGTGGGCGGCGACATGCGCCCCTCCTCCCCCGAGTTCAGCAAGGCCTTCGCCAACGGCGCTGCCACCCGCGGAGCAAACGTCCAGCTGCTGGACCTCATCTCCACGGACGAGCTCTATTACGCCTGCGGTGCGCTCAACGCGGCCGGAGCCACGTTCACCGCCAGCCACAATCCCGCCGAATACAACGGCATCAAGATGTCCAAGGCCGGAGCCCAGCCCATCTCCTCGGAGTCGGGCCTGAAGGAAATCCAGGCCCGCGCGGAGGACTACCTCCACGCCGGATCCATCCCGGCCGCGGGCACGCGCGGCCTCATCGGAGTCCACGATGTCCTCAAGGACTACTCCGAATACCTGCGCAAGCTCGTGGACCTCAAGGGATCCCGCCCCCTGAAGGTGGTGGTGGACGCCGGCAACGGCATGGCAGGCCTGACCACCCCGGCGGTGCTCGGCGACGCCCTCCTGCCCAAGCTGCCGTTCGACATCATTCCCCTCTACTTCGAGCTGGACGGTTCCTTCCCGAACCACCCGGCCAACCCGCTCGAGCCGGAAAACCTGCTGGACCTGCAGGCCGCCGTCATCGAGCACGGTGCGGACATCGGGCTGGCCTTCGACGGCGACGCTGACCGCTGCTTCGTCATCGACGAGAAGGGCAACCCCGTCTCGCCGTCGGCCATCACCGGTATGGTGGCCCGCCGCGAGATCGCGCGCGCCAAGGCACAGGGTGAGGAAACGCCCACCATCATCCACAACCTGCTGACCTCCAAGGCCGTTCCGGAACTGGTGGCGCACGACGGCGGCCGCGCCGTCCGCACACGGGTCGGGCACTCGTTCATCAAGGCCGTCATGGCAGAGGAAGGCGCCGTCTTCGGCGGGGAGCACTCCGCGCACTTCTACTTCCGCGACTTCTGGAATGCAGACACCGGCATGCTGGCCGCCATGCACGTCCTGGCCGCCCTCGGCGAGCAGGACGGCCCGCTGTCCGAGCTCGGCCACGAGTACGAACCCTACGTTTCCTCCGGGGAAATCAACTCCGAAATTGACGACAAGGCAGGCGCCGTGGAGCGGGTCCGTGCCGATTTTGCCGGCGAAGACGTGGATGTCGACCTGCTGGACGGCAGCACGTTCACTGCCCGCGACGGCAGCTGGTGGTTCAACCTGCGCCCGTCCAACACCGAACCGTTCCTTCGCCTGAACGCCGAGGCCACGGACCGGGCCACGATGGAACGCATCCGCGACCGCGTGCTTGCCCTGGTCAACGGCTAGGCCCCCCCCGCATGGCTGAACTTTCCGGAACGCCCTGGCGGGACTCTGTGCCCGAGGCCACGGCCACCGACCTGGAAAACCTGCTGGGCACGGGCGTCGGCGCGGCACAGGAACAGCTCGGGCGCAATGGCGGGTTCCTGCCCTTCGCACTCGTGGTGGAGAACGACGGCGAGGTGCGCCTCGTCGCCGTCACCCCTGCGGACGCCGAGGACGGCTCGGAGGGTGAATTCGATGCCGATACGATGATCGGCGACCTCACGGAACTGCTCCGGCAGAACCGGGACGATTTCCGTGCCGCCGCCGTGGTCTGCGACATCACGCTGCTGGAAGAGGACACGGATGCCATCCACGTGGCGGCCGAGCACCGTGACGGGTCCGTATTCGCCGCCGTCCTGCCCTACGAACCCAACACCGAGTCACGCGAATGGGAGTTCGGGCAGCTTTCAGCTGATTCCAACGAGCCCGCCATCTGGGTGGACTAGACTTCCACTAGGTTGATGACATGAAGATCAATGCCTTCGCGGATGTGAGCCTGCGGGCCATGATGGTGCTGTCCGCAGTCCCTGACGGCAACCTGCTGACCACGCAGAGCATCGCCGACGCCGTGGGCACCCCGTACAACCACGTCAGCAAGGCCATGGCCAAACTCCGTGAACTTGGCGTGATCGACGTCGAACGGGGCCGGAACGGCGGCTCCAGGCTCAACGACGCCGGACGCAGGGCCACCGTGGGCCAGCTGCTGCGGCTCCTGAACACCCGCGTGGATCCGGCCGACTGCCATTCATTGAACGGCGACTGCCCGCTCATCAACGAATGCCGGCTTCGCGGTGCCCTCTCGCGCGCACGCGAAGCCTTTTACCGGGAGCTCGACGACATCGTGGTGTCCACCCTTCCCGGAACCCGCCAGATGGCGCCTGTGTTCCAGGCGATCGGGCTCCGCCCGGGGCTCTGACTCCCGGGTCCCGGCAGACCGCCATTTCCGGATCCCTCGTCCTCGATTTGGATATCTCTTCTACGAAGTGTAGAACTTAGGTATAAATACTTGTATTTCAAATACATGTATTGGCCGCGGTCCGGATGTACGTCCCGGGCCCCTACCTCAGGAGTACGCATGCTCTCGGACAAATCCCGCCCCGTCATTGAGGCCACCCTCCCGTTGGTCGGTTCCCGGATCGGCGAAATCACCCCCAAGTTCTACGCCCGGCTCTTCGCGGCGCACCCGGAGCTGCTGGACGGGCTCTTCAGCCGCTCGAACCAGCGCAACGGCAACCAGCAGCAGGCCCTGGCCGGAAGCATCGCAGCTTTCGCCACCCACCTGGTGACCAACCCCGGCACCCTGCCCGAGACCGTACTGGCCCGTATCGCCCACCGCCACGCCTCCCTCGGCATCACCGAACCTCAATACCAGGTGGTCTACGAGCACCTCTTCGCCGCCATCGCCGAAGACCTGGCCGAGGTCATCACGCCGGAAATCGCCGAAGCCTGGACCGAGGTCTACTGGCTAATGGCGGACGCCCTGATCAAGCTCGAAAAGGGCCTCTACGCCGCGCAGGCCAACGGCACGATGTGGAGCCCTTGGAAGGTCGCCGCCAAGACCCCCGCCGGCACCGGCTCGATAACCTTCACCCTGGAACCGGCCGACGACACCCCCATCACGCCCGCCCTGCCCGGCCAGTACGTCAGCGTCAAGGTCACCCTCCCGGACGGGCTGCGCCAGGTCCGCCAGTATTCACTCTCCGGCGACGCCGGCACGAGCCGCAGCTTCACCACCAAGAAGGACGACGGTGGCGAAGTCTCCCCCGTCCTGCACGGCACCGTCCAGGTGGGCGACATCCTCGAGATCTCCAACCCCTACGGCGAGATCACGCTCAAGGAAGGCGAGGGTCCGGTGGTCCTGGCCTCCGCCGGCATCGGCTGCACGCCGACCGCGTCCATCCTGCGCTCCCTCGCGGACGCCGGCTCGGACCGCCAGGTCCTGGTCCTGCACGCGGAAAGCGATCTGGAATCCTGGGCGCTGCGCTCCCAGATGACGGACGACGTCGAACGCCTCGAGGGAGCCGACCTCCAGCTCTGGCTGGAAGAACCGCAGGCCGGTTCCAACGCCGGCTTCATGTCGCTGCGTGAAGTGGACCTGCCCGCAAATGCTTCGCTGTACCTCTGCGGACCGCTGCCGTTCATGAAGCACATCCGCAACGAGGCCATCAATGCGGGAATCCCTGCCACGAAGATCCACTACGAGGTCTTCGGCCCGGACATCTGGCTGGCGAGCTAGTTGTACTGTCCCGGCAGGTTGATGACACGGGGACTGATTTGACGCAATAAGAGGACCTCCGGGTGTTGTGTGGTGCTTGTCGAGAGCAAACACAAACCAGGAGGTCCTCGTGTCCCACCGTAACGCGTTTCTGGCCTATTCGGGGCGTCTGCAGCTGGCCCGCTGCATCGTGGTGGACGGGTGGCCGTTGCGCCGGGCCGCGGAACGGTTCAACGTCTCCGTGCCTACCGCCGTGCGCCCGCCGTGCGCTGGTCCCGCCGC
>NZ_JBFUKK010000026.1:0-47554 GCF_056400885.1 Arthrobacter sp. P4_H3 | reverse complement strand
ACCACTTACACAACGAGCTAAGCAGCTGCATCCGCTAACAGCTTGAACACTCCACAGCTACTCCGGCTGCAGTTCAGGGTATAGTGCAGCACCCAGAAAGGAACAACGATGTCTCCGAATGGAAGAAGGACAAGACCCGCGTCCGCAGCCTCTCGGCTGCGGGAGCTGATCGCCGGAGAAGGACTCGTGCAGATTCCGGGTATTCACGATCCGTTCTCGGCACGGGTGGCGCAGGAACTTGGTTTTGAAGCGGTCACGATCGGTGGCGGGGTGACCGTGTCGGTTGCCTATCACGTAATGCCTGACATGACCATGCTCTCTACACGTGACGTTATTGAGGTGGCGCGCGGTATCACTCGGGCCATCGATATCCCGCTTATTGTGGATTTCGACGATGGTGGCGGAAACCCGCTGCAAGTCCGTCAGGCCGTCCAGATGGCGGAGGCAGCGGGTATCGCAGGCATGATGATCGAGGATACTGACTTCTCGTACCCCAAGCACACGCCGCCCAAGGAGCTGGGCAACGTGATGCAGTTCAAGGACAACCACCACCTGACCCGGGATGCAGCGGTCCAGCGGGTTCGGGCGGCTGTGGAAGCCCGTCGCAACCCCGACACGGTCATCATCGCGAGAACGGACAGCGCCCTCATATCGAAGGAAGAGGCGCTGCTGCGGATGCGGCTGTTCGCTGAAGCGGGAGCCGATGTCATTAAACCGACACATTTCGCTTTCGAGGACGCTGCGGAAGCGGTGGAAGCGTCCGGCGGCGTGCCGGTGATGATGGTGCCAATACGGCTTGGTAGTTCGACACGGGAAGAGCGTGAACTCGCGATCCAGAACGGCGTGAAGATTCTGCTCGATCCCGTCCCAGTGTCCTATGCGATCTACGAGGCAGCGATCAAGACTCTGACGGAGCTCAAGAAAACCGGTACGGTCGACGCAGATTATTCAAGCACCGCAAAATTCGTCCAAGAGACGATTCGCTACCGCGAGTGGGGCGACCTGGCCGTCCGCTATCAAACGTCGGGTCCTACGCCGTGACTTCAGCATGCGCATCCCCGACGTGCTGCAGTGCGCAATACGAAACAGCGCGGGGAGGTCACCGGTGCACCCGTGCTCGACAGCAATGACGGGAGAGGCAGTGTTGCCCCACCATCACCTGTTGCCACCATCGCAGATTAGTGGCGCCCGAGTGGTATCTATCTCTGCAGACAGCACGACACCTCGGCACTTTGATCGAGTCGCAGGCACAGGTGCGGCTTCACAAGCGTCTAGGTACTGTTGCTGGGAGGGACCAGGGCTGATGGCTCGCGTCGCTGCATTCTCAAGGCGGGCGCCGTGACAATCGGGCTCTTGGGGCCTCAGCACCAAGAGCCGTGCCAACACATCCGTCCACACTCCAAACATCTCGCCCTACGGAGGTCAACATCATGGGGACAGTAACCACCGCACCTGATATCCACACCGCTCACGAGTCGGATGAAGCGCAGAAGTGGGTCGCCGTGGCGCGGTCCTTGGCGCCGCTCGTCGAGTCCGAAGTCCGGCAGGCCGCTGAGGACACCATTATCACGTCGAAGGTCATCCAGGCTTGGAAGGATGCCGGTCTGTACGGCGTGCTGCTGCCCAAGCACCTCGGCGGTGCGGGCGTTGATGACGTGACGTACCTCCTGATCGCAGAAGAGATATCCCGCCAAGACGCCTCGGCGGGTTGGGTCTACGCCAACCATCAAACAGGGACCCTGTTCCCTGGGATGCTGCTTCCGGAGGAGGCATTCCGCGAGCTGATCGGTCCGAACGCACAAGGCATCGCTTGTGGCGCGGGAGCACCGGGAGGAACGTTCGGGACCGCAAAGCGTGTCGACGGCGGATACCTCGTGAAGACGGGACCTAGGTTCTTCGGATCTGGATCGCAGCACGCAACGCGAGTTGTCACACGGGTGGCCCTGATCGATGATGATGACGAGATGTTGATCGGCCATGATGGGGAGCCGATCATTGTCTTCATCTGGGTCGATCCAAAGTATGTGGTGTGGTCCAACGATTGGAATCCGTCTGGCCTTCGCGGGACGGGCTCGGGGTCCTACCGTGTGAAGGAACACGTCCTGGAGACGAAGTGGATGGCAATCGAAGATGTGAAAGGGTTCCCCGACGATCCAGCCTTCGCCCAGGGATTTGCCGCGGTGCCGATTCTGCACCACGTCGGCTTGGGGCTCGGCTTGGCGAAGCGAGCTCTCGAGGAGATGGCGAAGTCCGCTCGCGGACGGCGCCGCGGCGACGTGCCGTCAGTCGACAACTATCCCCTGTTCCAATATGACTTCGTCCGCATCGAGTCGCAGTACCAGGCGGCTCGCGCGTTCGCGCTGGACTCCTACAGGAAGTTGTGGGAGGCGACTGCGGAGCACCGCTTGACAGACCTGCATATTACGCGCATCGAGCAAGCGAGCCTCAACCTTTATCGCGTACTTGACGATGTCATCTCAACGTCATCGCTTTGGGCTGGTTCGGACGTCATCCCGGAGGACGGCATCTTTGCCCGCCTCAATGCAAACGCGCGTGTCGCGATGAATCATCTTCTTGTGGGCCCGCAACAGTTCGCTCACATCTCGCCGCCATTGATTAAGTTGTGGCAGGGCGAAGACTGAACGATAGATTCGGGTTCGGGAGCGGGTGGCGAACGCCGCGAGGGTTGAGGAAACCAGGCGCGCTCGGGTGATGGAAAGCTCGCGCCATCGACGCGTTTGGGTTTACGGCCGGGCGGGTGAGTGGAGCATTAAACCGCGAGTCAATTTCGCAGCAACCGCTCGTGAGAAGAAAAACACCGCTTCATCACGGGATGGATAGTGAGAAGGATCGAGACAAGAGTGAGTGACCTGACCAAGGTGGTCGAGGGCAGAGTCGTGCAGGGAGACAAGAGGAGCCGCACCCTCGGGTTCCCGACAGCGAATATCGACGGCGGCGGTGCGCTTGAACTCGATGGTGTCTACGCTGGCACCCTTGAGCTGGAAGTGGGGGCCGACAAGAGGAAGTATGTCACGGCCGTCTCTGCAGGCCGCCGCCCCACCCTGCGTGAAGGCGGCGCACAGCTGATCCTCGAGGCTCATATTCTCGACTTTACGGGTGACTTGTACGGACGGGACGTGCGCGTTGAGCTTCATACGCGGTTGCGACCCCAATTCAGGTATGTCGATGCCCCCACCCTGATGCGCCAGCTGCATTTAGATGTCGAAGCCGCACGCGCTTGGGCCTTCGCGAACGGCCTTGAATATCTGCTAAAACCACCATCGGACGCGGCCGAGTCTTCGGAGCTGGACAGTCGGGGTATTCGCTCGCGACCTGTCATCCGTCGGAAGAACCAGGGAGGTGCCGCAAAGAGCGCAGAGCGCCGCCAACTTCGCCAGCAGCGGCTTGAACAGGCAATCGATGAATGCCGTGACCGAAGACAACTCTCTCCGGAGTGGCTGGCACAACGAACTGGCCTCCCTGTCGGATTTGCCCGGTGGTATCTCGAGTCATCGAAGAATGTGATGTCCCCTTCAGTTTAGTTCGCGATTTGTCCTCGACGAGGTGAAGCATCGTGCAATGATCGGTGAGAACTGTCTAGGTTGATGATCTGGTCCAAGCAATTAGTGCACGATTTCGGATTTTAAAGTCCGAAGTCTCCAAGATCTGGGCCACCGGGACCGAGAGGTCGTGGCGTGTCGACCGCGCAACACCTCGGCTGTCAGGGATGGTCGAAAAGTGAGCCATTTCGCGGGCTTGGCAACTAGTGGTCGACTCTTCTATGTCTGTCAACCGCGTCCGTCGCATCTACCGCGCCGCGCTGAGCGTGCGGTAGATGCGGCGGGCCAGGTAGCGTTTGGTGCAGCGACGTATTTCCTTGTCCGTACGACCCTCGGCGCGTCGCTTCTCCACGTACTCGCGGGTTTCGCCGTCATGGGTCATCCTGACGATCGCAACCATGTGTAAGGCACTGTTCAGAGACCGGTCACCGCCCCGGTTCAACCGGTGCCGGACAGTGTTCCCGGAGGACGCGGGTATTGAATTTACCCCGGCCAGAGAGGCAAATGCTGCCTCGTTACGGACCCTGCCTTCGTGCGACCACGCGGCGAGGCACTTCGCAGCGCTGATCGCCCTGAACCCCGTCTCCTCCAGCAGCGGTGCGGCCTCGCTGACCTTCACCAGATCGTCCAGCTGGTTCTCGTTGGCCTTGAGTTGCTCATCCAGCGCCAGGACGTGTTTGGCCAGCCGCACGGCCTCGACACGGGCGATGGACAAGGAAAGCTCTTCCTCGCGGGAACGCCACTTTGAGACTTCCGTGATCTGGGCGTCTGTGAGCTTCTGGCGGGCATCGATGCCCAAGTCGTTGCCCCGCACCAGCGCGTTGAGCGCGTTGACCGACCGGGTCCGGTCCTTGCTCATGGATCCCCGCGCCGTGACCAGGATCCGCACGCCCTGGCGAACCCCATCATGAAGGCGCGGTCGGCGCAGCTTGCCCACCGGCAAGGGCAGAACGGCCATGGCGATCCGGTGGGCGTCCAAGGCATCGGACTTGCCCACGCCCCGACTCTTCTTGGCATCCATCGACGGGGCCTCGGCGACTGGGAACCCGTGGGTAGCCACGGTGCCGGTGAGGATCGCACCGTAGGATGCGGCTCCTTCGATGACCCAGAGGGTGTCTGCATCAGCGTTGGTGCGGCGTGCGACCCATTTGATGGCCCGGCCGATCCCGGCTGCAGTAGTGGGGAAAGACTGCGTATCCAGTAGTGCGCCGTTGGTCGCGTCGAAGATGGCGTAGACATGGTTTCGGGCGTGCGTGTCGACACCCACGACAAATGGATGGGCACGCGCGACGATAGACATGGCGGTCATTCGTACCTTCCACTTAACGGATGTAGTCATGGCCGTCACCGGCCGGCACCAGTCCGGGAAGAGGTCACCAAAGGAACAGCACTGTGATGGGCCACGCCCCGCAAGGGGTGGGCAATCTTCTGATCAAGCTACCGAGGTGGGCCGGACGAGTGCCGGCCGGACCACCCCGATGGACGGACAAGTCGACCGAATGACACCTGGGGTCAGTTGCAACATGAGTCACGTCCACAAGGTGGAACGGGCCGATCACTATCCTGCCAGCCAGTCCCAGACCAGCTACAAACACTCTCACAGTTGCAACACCTGAGCTTTTCGGAGTTGCGATTGGGTAGAGATGAACCACCACGAAGTCACGGGACCCGCCAAAGAACGTTGCACGGGTTCACTATGATCAGCTGATGAAACAACTGATGGGCAATTCCGAGGCCTGCCGAATCGTCGCAATCAGCCGTAGTTCGGGCACTCGGCGGCACGGTCACACAGTTATTCTGAAGTCGGGCGATGCGAAAAAGATCCCTCGCATCTCCCATCTGAAACCAGCCGCGATTTCTGCCCGGTTTCTCTCCGAATCCGAAACGATCACGATCGCGGACCTCCTGCATGCCGGGCAGAGCATTCGCGCTATCGCAATAAACTGCGCGCAATCCGTCGACCGTGAACAGAAAGATCCGTCGGAACAACCACGAACCATCTGGCAACTACCGGCCACGGACAGCAAAGCGCAGCGCCGAACAGACGGAGCCGCCAGCGGACAGGCAAGATTGCAAAGAACCCTGCACTGCACCCGCGTTCGTGGTCGACGTACTCACGCGGACCGGAGCCTGAAGAGTTGTCAGCGCTGGTCGAAAAGTGAGCCATTTCGTGGGTTGAAAAGTGAGCCACGTTGACGTTGGTTATTCTGCCGTATTTTCCGGTCTTGTCGAGGGCAGAGAGTCTGTTTGTGCATGTTTGAGCCGGTAGCTGGAGCCTTTGAGGGTGACGACTTCGGCGTGGTGGACGATGCGGTCGATCATGGCTGAGGCGACGACCTGGTCCCCGAACACGTCTCCCCAGCGGGCGAACGGCAGGTTCGAGGTCAGGATCAGCGAGGCGTGTTCGTAGCGTGAGGAGACGAGCTGGAAGAACAGGTTCGCGGCGTCCTGCTCGAACGGAATGTAGCCAACTTCATCGACGATTATCAGCCCGTAGCGGCGCAGCCGGACCAGCTCCTGCGGTAACCGCCCACCTTGATGAGCAGCCTGGAGCCGGGCGACCCAGTCGATGGCGGTCGCGAACAGGACCCGGTGGCCCAGCTGGGTGGCGCGCAGCCCCAACCCGGTGGCGAGGTGGGTTTTCCCGGTCCCGGGCGGCCCGAGCAGGACGATGTTGGACGCCTCGGTGAGGAACGCACCGGTGGCCAGGTGCGCGATGGTGTCGCGTTTGAGGCCCGGCTGATGGTCGAAGCTGAAATCCTCCAGCGACTTGCGGGCAGGGAACCCGGCGGCTCGGGCACGCATCTCGGCTCCGGAGGCTTCGCGGGCGGCGACTTCCCGGGACAGGACCGCGGCGAGGTATTCCTCATGGGTCCAGCCGGTCTCGCGGGCCTGGTCCGCGAGCCTGGCTGCTGCTTCCCGAATCCGTGGTGCCTTCATGGCCCGGGAGTAGTACTCGATCTGGCCGGCGGTTTCTTTGGCCTCGGTCATCAGGCGACCTGCCCGTCATCAAGGACGACACCGAAGGCCCGGTCGTAGTCAGCCAGATCCCGCAGCCCGGCCGTGTCTGCTGCAGGTGGGGGATTTTGGAAGGCTTTCCGCAAGGTCTTGGCGGCTTCGACGTGGTCCGGATCGGTGATCGTCAGGCCCTTGCCCCAGGACCTTGCGTGGTTGCCGACGCAGCGTCCGTCCAGGCTGATCGTGACTGTTTCCAGGTCAGCGGTGACATCGACGAACCTGCCGATCGCCTGCGGATGCACGGAGTAGTCGTTGGACCCCATACGGACGTAGTAGTCCCGCGGGAGCCGGACCCTGGCGGCGAATCCGGTCACGGGTGGAACCGGCGGCAGCCCCAGCATCGCCGCCTTATCCTGTCGGATCAGCTCCGCGGGCCGGGCCCCGGTCCGACGGACCAGCCGGGCATTAGCCAGCTGCAGCCACTGGCTGAGCTGGGCGTTGAAGTCCTCCGGGGACGTGAAGGTCCGGCCGGGCAGGAACGAGGTTTCCAGGAACTGGTTGGCCCGCTCCACCACGCCCTTGCTCTCCGGGTCGTAGGGCTTGACCTGCACAATCCTGGTCGCGAGGACCCCGGCGAACGCAGCGACTCCGGCGGCGTAGCTGTTCCGCCGACCGATGCCGGTTTCGTTGTCCCAGATCAGCCGACGCGGCACCGCACCCAGGGACCCGATCAGCGCCCACATCCCGGCCAGCAGGTCCCCGGTCATCCGGGACGGGATCATCCGGGCCATGATGAACCGTGAATGCGAGCACACCATCACCAGCACCGGCAGAACCCTGGGCTTTCCAGTCCCGACGGGTATCCGGACCTCGGGGAACCACAGGTCGCACTGCGCCTGATCGCCGGGGTCGTAACTGATCCGGTCCGCGGGATCAGCAGGGGCATACTCCGGCCGGATCCTGGCCACGTTCTCCCGGAACCACGCCGGGGACCCGGACCAGCCCACACGTTCGGCGAGCACCGTCGCAGGCATCCGCGGGTTTTCCCGCAACAGCGCCCTGATCGCCGGTTCCACCGCCTTGATCCCGGAGTCCTGCGCCGCACGCACGTAGGTCGGCGGGCCCTCAGCGCTGACCGCTTTCGCAACGGTGTTCCGGGAAATACCCAGCCGCGCCGCTATCGACCTCATCGACTCACCCTCGGCAAGATGCAACCGCCGAATAAGCGCCCAATCCTCCACTGTGATCACCCACCCAATCGTTTGGAACAGGTGGCTCAGTTTTCAACCGTCACAATGGCTCAGTTTTCGACCGTCACCGACAAGAGTCTCGCCTTCAGGGATCCAAGACACCGTTAGACACCGTCGCGACAATCATCAACATGCCCTTCTCGAAGTAACGAGTTGATCACAGCACGTGCACTCGCCAGGAGCCGTTGGATCGGTGAATATGCACTTCATGACGAGGTCCGTCTGCGATGGTCATGCCGGCAGTACGTCGTGGGCGCCCGCCTCGTAATCGCGTACCCGGCGCCCTAGAGTATCCAGCGGCGCGGGATGGGTGAGGCAGTAGGGACGGTTCTGCTCGATCGCCTCGATGACCATCGCGCCGATAAGATGGGGCTCAATGGCCTTATGATAAGCGGCGGCCGGCCGGACCGACTCGTAGGGCTTCACCCCCCGTACCTCCGAACGCTCGGATGCGTCACGCAGACGCTCGCTGGTGGCGATCCGCGTGGTGACCACCCCGGGGTAGAGAACCGTGACGCCGATCGGGTCACCCTGGTCCTCGAGTTCGGCCCGGAGCACCTCTGAGATACCGTCCACTGCGGCTTTCGACGCCGTGTACATCCCGTGTCCCGGCACCTCATCGAGCGTGACGAACGACGAGGTGTTGACGATGTGGCCCCGTTTCCCCTGGGCTCGCATGCGCGGAACGAAGGACAGGATTCCGTTGACGACTCCAAAGTAATTGATGCGC
The DNA here is from genome assembly GCF_056400885.1 of Arthrobacter sp. P4_H3. NCBI lineage: Bacteria > Bacillati > Actinomycetota > Actinomycetes > Micrococcales > Micrococcaceae > Arthrobacter > Arthrobacter sp. P4_H3. Next base: position 39,056 of record NZ_JBFUKK010000026.1, on the reverse strand, counting down.
ATCATCCATTCGAAGTCCGTAATGGAGGCGTCCCACACCGCGCGGAAGGGGCGCATAGACACACCGGCGTTGTTGACGAGGACATCGACCCTGCCGCGGCGCAGGAAGACCTCGTTGGAGACTGCCTGCATTGCCTGTGCGTCGCCGACGTCGACCTGCATCGCCTCTGCCCGGCCGCCGTGGCTGAGGATGTCCTGCACGACCCGATCAGCTGCACCCATTTCGATGTCAGCGGCGACGACGATGCCTCCGCGTGCTGCGAGCTCGCGGGCGATCGACTCGCCTATGCCGCCCCCGGCGCCGGTGACGAACGAGACGGCGCCGTCCAGGCTGATGGTCTCCATAACTAGTCCTTTCGTATGTGGCCGCTCCCATCGGGCAACGCAGCGGTGAGAGCCCTGCGGGTGTGGTGTCTGGGAGCACCCTCTGTGGTCCCAAGTCGTGCGCCACTGAAGAAGTTTGCCGAGGGTGGGTGCTGCGTCGATCATACAACTGGATTCGTATTCAGACTAGTGCCAGCGCACAAGGGGAAGGAGCTGAGGCCAGTGGGGGCCTCCGGGCTCTGGTGGGCGTCAATTCCCCGCTTCCTACCGGCGCCGCCCGGGCTACTCTGGCTGGTTTTGGGCAGACCATCGCTAAGCCGTCACGGAGACAGGCCCACGGCTCGTTCATGAACCAGCCAACCCGCTGACCATCATCAGGCGCAAGCAGCACTTCAAATTCGCAAGCCCCAAGACCCCGCCGAGCTCCAATAACCATTGCGGGACAGCCTCTTTGGATTCGTATGTAAGACGCGTTGACATCGTACCCAAAGGACCGGTACCGTGGCGTGAGGAACGTCACCGTTGACTGCTTCAAATCGCGTGGTTCGCAACGGTGGATACGAGTCCGGAATCTACGCGAACGGAAAATTAATGAGAAGTAAAGTGGGTCTCTCGGAGTTTGAAGTAACGTCTGAGCCGACCGATATGCCCATGGTTTCGCCTAGGAGCAAAGGTGCCCCTGCCGTGAATGATGTGATCCAGGTGGAGTATTCGTCGGTCGCCCGGACTTTCAACGGGCCCATGGGGTCCTTCGTAGCGGTGACGGACATTGACTTACAGGTTCGTGCCGGTGAGTTCGTTTGCATCATCGGTCCGAGTGGGTGTGGTAAGAGCACGTTGCTGAACATGGCGGCGGGCTTGCTGACCCCGAGTGAGGGGACCGTCACCTATTCAGGCGAGCGGGTTCGAGGCATCAACACTGACGTGGGCTATGTGACCCAGAAGGATTCTCTGCTGCCATGGCGGACTGTGGAAAAGAACGTCATGCTTCCGTTGGAGTTGCACAAGGTCCCAAAGGCTGAGCGCAAGCGACGGGTTGCTGAGATGCTGCGGCGGGTTGGTCTGGAGAAGTTCGCCAATCATTACCCAAGCCAGTTGTCTGGTGGCATGCGCCAGCGGGCGATGCTTGCCCAGACATGGGTGTATGAGCCGCACACCCTATTGATGGATGAGCCGTTCGGGGCGTTGGATGCCCTTCTTAGGACGCAGCTCCAGCAGGACCTGCTGGAGATGTGGCAGCGCGACCGCAAGACGATTCTGTTTGTCACCCACGATCTTGAGGAAGCGATCCTGATGGCCGATCGTGTGGTGGTTTTCGGTGCTGCCCCCGGGACCATCCTGCATGTGGAAGAAGTGAACTTTGACAGACCTCGGGACTTGATGGAGTTGCGGGCGACGCCTGAGTTTGTCGACACGTGGAAGCGATTGTGGCATCTGTTGGAGACACAGATCGATGCGAGTGGAGAAAACTGATGACGACCGTAAATACCCACACCGGGCAGACTGCTGGAGAACTTGCAGGCGCACCGGCGCCAGTCCCACCTCGTCGTCTAGGTTCGATTAGCGCACGGCGATTCGGCCGCCGCGTCACTCTGATCCTTGTATCACAACTGATCCTATTTGCCGTGATTTTGACGGTTTGGCAGTTTGCGTCAGGGACCCCCGGCGAGGCAGGCAAATTCCTCGATGAGTTCACGACAAGCACCCCGTCAGCCATATGGGAAGCGTTGAAGGGTTTCCAAGACCGTGGTGAGCTTTGGAGCAACATCTTATTGACATATCGCGTCACTCTCATCGGCTTTACTATCGGCGCCTCCGCGGGCTTCCTGACGGGTCTGATCCTAGGGTCCAGCCGCTACCTTGCTGATGTGCTGTCTCCGATCATCAATGCCCTCAATTCCACCCCGCGGCTGGCGTTGATGCCCCTTTTCCTGCTTTGGTTCGGCATCGGGGACGGCGCGAAGACCGCGCTGGTGGTCTGTATCGTTTTCTTCCTGGTCTTCTACGCCACTTTTGCTGGAGTCAAGGAAGTGGATCCGCAGGTCATTGATCGGATGAAGTTGATGCGGGCCGGCCGAATCAGCATCTACCGTAAGGCAATCCTTCCTTCGGCAGCCAGCTTCATAGTCGAGGGTTTGCGCGTGTCCGGCCCCTTCGCGCTTGTTTCCGCCGTGACAGCCGAGATGTTCTCATCCAATCATGGGATGGGCTACTTGGTGCAGCGTTCGGCCACTCAATTCGATACAGCTGGCGTGTTCGCGTGCATCATTGTCATGTCAGTAATGGGAATCCTGCTAATGGCTGCAATACGTCTGCTCGAGGCGCGCCTGCTTCGATGGAAGCCCGAGCGGATCGCCCGCGGACGTTGAACTTCGACTTCCCAAGGAAGCCCACGAGAGGTGGGACCTGGTCCCGCGAAATCAAGCCACCGTTTGCCGTCAATACGTCACGGTGTGGCGTTCATTCCCTGCGGTTCGACTCAGAGCGCAGCTACCTATAGGAAAAAGCATGAACAAACGACCCCTGAAGCTCCATGCGGTGCGAGCGTTCGCAGCGTTGACGGCATCAGTGCTGGCACTGACTCTGTCCGCGTGCGGATCCGGAGACGATTCGGCGATGTCAACGGGCGCGAACGGACCAACGAAGGTACGCGTAGCCAACGCAGGGATGAATCCTGCCTCCCTGGACCTGGCGTGGGGGCAGGAGAGTGGAGCCTTCAAGAAGCACGGGCTCGACGTCAGCCTCAATCCACCGCAGCTCTCCGCCTCAGACTTGGCTAATACTCTTATCAACAAAGACGCCGATGTGGGGCTCATCAACGGAACAGTCGTGCCGAGCGCCCGCAAGGCCGGGCGACCGTTGAAGATCGTTGCGACGACTCAAATTCCCATGCCCCTGAACATTGCGTTCACGCCTGAAGTTGACAGGAGGCTGCGGGACCAGGGGCTTTCGGAAGACTCGTCCGTCCAGGATCTTCTTGCCGCGCTCAAGGGACTGACCCTGGCCACGAACGCTCCCGGATCATCGCTGACCGCCGCATACCGGTACCTGCTGGCGCAGTACGGGCTGAACCCTGAACGGGACAACATCACCCTTTCGCCCATGCCAGACATCGCGTCCCAGGTCGCAGCGCTGTCCAACAAGAGGGTGGACGGAATCGCCAGCAGTCTTGGGGGAGCGGCGACCGGAGCGAAGGCTCAGGGTGCCGGCGTGCTCTGGAATCTGGCCGAGATGAAGGGAAGCGAGCCCCTCAAGGCCATTCCATACGTAAGCGTCGTCGCCACCGAGGACACAATCAAGAAACACCCCGAGCTGATTCAGTCCTTCCTCGACGCCTTCCATGAAACGCAGCAGTCCATGCTCAAGGGGCTGTCTCCCGAGGAGTCAGCGTCGCTGAAGAAACTCGTGGGAGCCACGATGGACGAAAAAGTCTATAACGAAACGATCTCCGGCTTGGAACGCTTGTTCCCGGACAGCTATGTCACGTCCGACGCATCCTGGGATGCCTTGCGCAAAGTGGCCGAAGTGAACACAAAGGACACACTGAATATCCCCGCCGCTGACGCCGTTGACAACAGCTTCGCAGAAAAGGTCAGGAAATAGGCACCTCTCTTGCCCTCCGCTACCGGAACTGATCGACCCTGACGGACGTCGAATCGTGCCTCCGAGTTGGCGTTGAGCTGACGCATCCAGAAAGAACGTGGCCGAGCACCGCTGGTGCCCGGCCACGTTCGGCGTGTGGCTCAAATGGTTGCGAAGAGCCGTAGCCGCAAAATTGGCTGGGGCCTAGACATCGAGCGCCGGACGGCGAGGTCGGTGGGGACCTGGTCCTGTCCGCGTCTTTCGTGACAGGTTCTTTCATCGGTTGTCGTCCCAAGGAGTAGCCCACGTCCGCGAAGGCCAAGGGGCCGTACCCTATCGAGCACATGGCATTGATGACTGAGCTGAAGCATTATGTCAGCGTTTGGAGTCTTACGGGCTCGTCCTGTGAAGGTATTGCTCAACGCGCAGATTGCCTGATCATCTCCATAGCCTCGGCGGTCCGCGGGCCGAGTCGCCCCTCGAGCCGTTCGAGGTCGGCCCAGGTGTCGACGTCCGATCGCAGCCCCGACGTCTCGTCGATATGGAGCTCGATGTAACCCGCGGCGCGGTGCGCGGCACGCGAACCTTCGCCGAACGCGGGGCGATGTCGCTCAGGATCGAGGGCGGTGAGCAGCGTTGTACCGGTTCCGGCGGCGTCTGCGACGAACGAAAGCTCAGCGGCTGAGGCGAGCCACAGCGCGACCTCGAGTTCAGCCGACGTTAGAGCCGGCAGGTCGCCCTGGAGCACGGCGACCTGGCCAGGGCCCGCCGCTTCGATGCCGTGGAGCACCGCTGCGGACAGCCCCCGTCCTGGATCGTGCACGGTCTCGGCGCCGAGGGCGCGGAAATCGGCGGCAGCGGCGGCGGAGGTGACGACAACGAGGCGGCCCACGGGCAACGCGGCAGCCACGGTGTCAAGGGCGATCGCCCTCGCAAGGCCGGGACCACCCCCAAGACGGGACTTCGCGGCCGCGGTGCCCTTGACCGGCACGACGATGGTCCAAGCATCAGTCATGCGCAACCATCCCGGCGTTGTAGTCGGCCGGGTCGAAACGGGCCAGCCGCTCGCGGAACGCCGAGGCGGTGTCCGGCCATAGGAGGGTCAGACGGCGGCTCCGCTCGTCTACGTACCAGCTGCGACAGCCACCGGTGAGCCAGACGGTACTCTCGGCCAAGCGGTCGATTTCGGCGACGTAGGTCGCCTGTCGCTCCGGCCGGACGTCGAAGGCCGGCACGCCGCGGCTGCGCAGGTACCAGAGGGCCTCGAGAACGTACGCTATCTGCGACTCGATCATATGCACGGCCGAGTTGTGGCCGAGGCTGGCGTTGGGGCCGTCGATGACAAAGAGGTTCGGGAAGCCAGCCACGGTGGTGGAGTTGTAAGCGACCATTCCATTGGACCAGGCGGCGTCGAGGTTGAGGCCGTCGCGGCCTCGGATCCTGTGCGCGATCGGTGGCCGGGTCGAGTGAAAGCCGGTCGCCAGGATGAGCGCATCGAGTTCATAGGCGGCTCCCGAAGCGGCCGTGACTCGGCCGCCGTCGACAGCAGTGAGCGCCGATTGCTCGAGGCGCACCGACTCGCGCATCAGGGCCGGATAGTAATCATCCGATAGCAGGACGCGCTTGCAACCGGCCTCGTAGTCAGGTGTCAGTGCCCGGCGGAGGGCTGAGTCGGGGATTTGCGCTTCGAGGTGCCGTCGCGCGCGGTCGCGGAGCGCGGTAAGGAGGTTAGTGGCGCCGAGCCTTGCTGCGAAACCTGCTTCGGCGTCCCAGAACATCCGCGTGCGGAGTCTGGCCAGGGAGTCTGGCTCGTCTCGCCAGGTGGCCTTCTCAGCTTCGGTGTAGGCGCGGTCGTCGCGGGGAACGATGTACGCGGCGCTCCGCTGGAAGAGAACGATTTCGTCGGCCACCGCGGCCATGCGCGGCAGGATCTGCACGGCGGACGCGCCGCTGCCGACGAGCCCGACCCGCTTGCCCGCCAGGTCGAGATCGCGCGGCCACTCGGACGAGTGGAAGACGGGGCCTTCGAACGCGTCGAGCCCCGCCACGTCGGGAATCCGTTTCTCGGAAAGCCGGCCCGTCGCCACGATCACCCAGCGGCAACGGTACGTGTCGCGCGTAGTGACGACCGTCCAGGTCATGGTGGTGTGGTCCCAGTTCAGCGCGAGCACCTCCGACGAGAAGCGGAGGTGTGGCAGGATACCCTCCTCGCGGGCGGCCTCCTGCAGGTAGTCGAGGATTTCGGCGCCGGGAGGGTAAAAGCGGCTCCAGTTGGTGCGCGGCCGGAACGAGAACGAGTAGAGCTGTGACGGGATGTCGCAGGCGACGCCCGGGTAGACGTTGTCTCGCCAGGTGCCGCCGACGTCGGCACCGCGCTCTACGACGACGAATGACTGCTCGCCCGAGCGTGCGAGCTGGATCGCGGCGCCGAGGCCGGCAAAGCCCGCACCAATGATGACGATGTCAACGCGCTCCGGGGCGGCGGCTTTCGTGCGGACGGGGTCGGCGTTGACCGCTTCGGCGCGGAAAGTGTAGGTGCCGTTAGTCTGCGTCACGGCCGGGCTCGCGGTATTGTGCTCTGGGCCGGGTATCGCTGCGGGTCGCGTAGGAACGCGTCGATGAGATGCGCCTGCTCGGCGGGATGGCCCGCCTCGGCAAAGCGCACGTCCGCGGTTGCCGGACCAGACCCGGGCAGTCCCGCCGGGGCTATGACGAGGACTGGGCAACGGACGTCCGTCGTCGGCGCGGTGGAGCCAAACATGACAAGGGCAGAGACACGCGCGTCGGCTATGAGGGGGGTCTGGTAGCCGGGCCCGATGAGGAGCGCGAAGCGGTCGGGCAGCTCGCTAGCCCGGACGTGCGCGCCTGCTCCGAAGACCTGATGCCGCCGCGTCAATAAGGGCAGCGCGGCCTCGAGATCGAAATCAGGGCTGGCTGGGTAGGCCACGATAACGACCGGGTCGAGTGATTCTAGGGGCAGCAGTGTGACCCCTGTCAGGATCTCTCGCAGGCCCGTGCCCGTCCCAAGGTCAACGGTCATCACGCGAAACCTTCGGGACCAGTGCGTAGTTCGTCGTACGTTCCCGCGCCTCGCGGCCAAGAGCCCTGGCGATCCGCTGCACGTCGCCCGGTGTCGCCTCGCGGTACGCCTCGGGACCGGCCTCCGGCCAGATTGCACCGTCGAGCAGCAGGCCGCCGAAGTCGTCCGCTCCCCCGGCGAGTACAGCCTTTGCACCGTGGAATCCGAGCTTGGTCCACGCGGCCTGTACATGGTCGATCCTGCCGTGCAGCAGCAGGCGAGCGACCGCATGGAGCGCCCGGGAGGCGTCGAGGCCTGGCCCTTCACCAGCTACCGCTCGCACCCCAGGTGGCACGTCGAACGGCACGTACGGCATGGCGATGAACTCAGAGAACCCTCCGGTCTCGTCCTGGATCCGGGTCAGTCGGCGCAAGTGAGCTACGACCTGGGCTGGCGTCTCAACGTGACCATAGACGATCGTCGCCGTCGATCGGAGGCCTGCCCGGTGAGCGGCCACGAGGGGCTGGATCCACTCGTCGACCGGCGGATCAGTGCCCTCGCTCAGCAGCGCGCGCACGCCGTCGTCCAAAATCCGGGCGCCGGTACCGGGAACGCTCGTCACGCCTGCCTCACGCAGTTCCTCGAGGAAAACCTCGACGCTAACGCCCATCCGATGCGCCCCGTCCAACACTTCGGCGGGGCGGTAGGCGTGGAGTGACAGATCGGGTCCGGCTGCGCGGACAGCCCGAGCAAGGTCGCGGTAGGCCGTGCCTGGCAGCGCTTGGTCGATTGGGCCCTGGACGCAGATCTCGGTTGCACCAAGAGTAATGGCCTCCTCGACGAGCCGCCGGATCATGTCGTCTGTGAGACCCTTTTTGTAAAGCGACGAGTTCAGGTTGCGGTTGATGACGTAGGTCAAAGTGTCACCGACTGCAGCCGAGCGGACCTCGTCGGCCAGCGTCGTTACCGCGTCGAGGTCGTCACCACGGGCGGTAAGCAGGGAGCAGTACTCTGCGTCCGTCAGCGAGGCCGGGGCGAACGAGGCTCTGGCGAGGGCGGAGACAATGGTGGCGTCGGCGCGGCGTGGCAGACCGGCGGCCACGGCGCGATCGACGGGAGGAGCGGCGGCGGCGACAAGAACGGTGACTGGGTCTGCCGACCGGGGTCGCGGGCCGCGCGCCGCGGGGGGCGCGGGCCTGACGCGTGCGCCCTCGTCGGCAAGCAGGGACACCGGATCGGCGAGAGCGGTAACGGCGGGGGCGACGCGCGGATCCAGCCAGGTTTCTGGATCGTTGAGGTAGGCCGGGTGTGCGGTGAGCCGCTCGCGCAGGGTGAATCCGGCCTGCGCCGTCAGCTCGGCAAGCGTCTGGAGTTCGGGCCAGGGTCGTTCGGGATTGACATGGTCGGGCGTGAGCGGGCTAACGCCGCCCCAGTCGTTGATGCCTGCGCGCACCAGCAGCAGGAGTTCAGGGAGTTCGCTGAGGTTCGGCGGCGCCTGGAGGGTGTGGTCGGGGCCCATGACAATCCGGGCGACCGCGACCGCGGCGGCGTACTCCTCGAGGGCGAGGTCGGTCTCGTTCTGCATCGCGGTGTGCGGTTTCGCGCGGAAGTTCTGGACGATGGTCTCCTGCACCTGACCGTACCGCTGGTGTGACGCCCTGATGGCGAAAAGGGCGTCGGCACGCTCGGCGTAGTTCTCGCCGATCCCGAGGAGGACCCCGGTGGTGAATGGGATCCGGGAGCGGCCGGCGTCGTCCATCACCCGCATCCGCAGAGCAGGATCCTTATCCGGGGACCCGAAGTGCACTCCCCCGCGCTCGCTCCATAGCCTCGTGGCCGTGGTCTCGAGCATCATGCCCATCGAAGCGGCGACCGGGCGGAGCCGCTGCAGCTCAGCGAAGGACATGACGCCGGGGTTGAGATGCGGCAGAAGGCCGGTCTCGGTGAGCACGAGTTCGGCGATCGCGCCGATGTAGTCGAGGGTTGAGGTGTAGCCGTGGTCCTCGAGCCACTGCCGGGCGACCGGCCAGCGGTTCTCAGGGCGGTCGCCGAGGGTGAACAGCGCCTCCTTGCAGCCGAGCGATGCCCCCTCGCGAGCGATGCGAAGGATCTCTTCCGGCGGCAGGTAGGTGGGGATCCCTTTCTTCAGCAGTCCGCCCGGCGTCTCGACGAAGACACAGTAGTGACAGCGGTCCTGGCAAAGCTGCGTGACGGGGAGGAACACCTTCTTCGAATACGTGATGATGCCCTCGCGGGAGGCGCGCGCGAGGCCCTCGTCGCGGAGTCGCGACGCAACGGCCAGCAACCGGTCGAGGTTGTCGCCTCGAGCTCCGAAGAGCGCCGTGGCTCCGGCGAGGTCAGTCTCACCCGTGTCTTCGAGACGGGCGAGGGCATCAGTGAGGGGGGCAGGATTCAAAACCGAGGGGGCGGCCATGATGGACCTTCAAGACGATGGTGGCACGGGTCTCGCGTTTCGCAGACCGAGCCCGCAAGTCCGGGGCTGTGCTGCATGACCCGACAAGCCCCGGTCATGGGGTCCCCCGATCTCCAGCGGCGGCTAACCGGTCGGGGCCGTCGGTGCTCAGTCCCCGCAGCCGCGGCATGAGGTGTTCGGCGAACTGGGACAAAAACCGTTGCTGGTCATGGCCCGGGGCGTGGAAGATCAGGTGATTGAAGCCTGCCTCCACATAGGGCGTGAGCTGCTCCATGACCTGATCCGGGTCCGAGGCGACGATCCAGCGTTTGGCGACTTGTTCGATGGGCAGCGCGTCCGCGGCGGCGGCCATGGCCGCGGGGTCCTCGAGGCCTGCCTTCTGCTCCGGGCTGAGTGACAGCGGCGCCCAGAACCGGGTGTTTTCCAGCGCCATGGCGTAGTTCGTGTCGAAGGAGAGCTTGATTTCAATCATCTTCTCTATCCCGGCCGGATCCCGTCGGGCGGCCTCGGCGCCCTGGAATACGGCCGGGAGCAGCTTCTCCGTGTACAGGTCCATGCCTTTGCCGCTGGTGCAGATGAAGCCATCGCCGGCCGCGCCGGCGTAGCGGGCCACCACGGGGCCGCCGGCTGCGATATAGACCGGAACTGGGTTTGCGGGCCGGTCATATACGGTTGCATTGACCGTGCGGTAGTACTCACCGTTGAAACTGACCCGGTCCTCGGTCCACAGTCGGCGCATCAGCTCCACTGCTTCCCGGGCCCGGGCGAAGCGTTCCTTGAAGGCCGGCCAGTCGGCCCCCGTGACGGCGACCTCGTTGAGTGCCTCACCGGTACCCATGCCCAGAATGACCCGGCCGGGATACAGGCAGCCAAGGGTAGCGAATGCCTGTGCGACGACGGCCGGATTGTAGCGGAATGTGGGGGTGAGTACGCTGGTGCCCAGTACTATCCGACTGGTGCGTTCTCCGACGGCGGCCATCCAGGCCATCGCGAAGGGGGCATGCCCGCCCTCGTGGCGCCACGGCTGGAAATGGTCCGAAACCATCACTGAATCCAGGCCGATGTCCTCGGCAAGAACCGAGTATTCGACCAGGGTCCTCGGGTCGAACTGTTCTGCGGAGGCTTTATAACCGATCCTGATGCTCATTTTGACTCCTCGGTACATGCATAATGGTCAACTATGGGAGAACTCACCCGGGTCCGGGGATGGTCTCTCCACTGGTTTCCTACGGCCGTCTTAAAACCGACTCGAAACAGCGATACTGTCGCCACACTTTCGATGCCATACGAACGATCCGGCGCCTCGCGGCGTGCACCAGTCCTTCGGCGACGATCTCTGCCGTGTGCAGAATGGGGAGGTAGGCACGTACCCGCTCAGCGATCTTCGCCGCACACGACATCTGTACTCGACGTCGTTTTCGAGCATGGGAGATTGCTGAACCTGCGGGCCATACTTCCTCATTACACCGTCGACGGGGACCCATGGTCTAGTTCCTGAGCGATCTTTCCCAGCTCGCTCACGAATTTTCGCGTCTCACTGTCGCTCGACGAGGCAGGATGCGAATAGATGACTCGATCCAGGCCGAGGTCAATATATCGGTCTACGGAGTCGAGCCGTCCTAAGTTGAGGGTGACTTCCATCGGCTTCCCGAGGGTCGCCGCACGTTCGCGCAACTCTGTGATTCGGTCCCCCAAGCTATCGAAGTCTTTATCATTATGACCAGGCATCCAAGCGTCGGCGTGAGTCAATGTTCGGTCGAGCACGGTCGGGCCCAATCCGCCCATCAGAATGGGCGGATGAGGCCGTTGCAGGGGCTTCGGCCACTGGAAGATGGGGTCGAAGTTGACCTGCTTTCCGTGATACTCCGCTTCTTCATGCCCCCAGATTTGCTTTATGGCTTCAATGCGTTCGAGCATGAGCCCGTTGCGGGTCTTGAGGTTTACGCCGTGATTCTCGAGCTCAACAGCGTTCCACGCCGCTCCCGCACCGACGCCGAACAGAAAGCGCCCGCCCGTCAAACGGTCGATCGTGGCGATCTCCTTGGCTAGCCAGATCGGGTCACGCTGAACAACCAGACAGATGCCGGTGCCCAACAGCAAGGTCGAGGTCACCGCGCCCATCATCGCGAGTGACGTCAGCTGATCGTAGTTGCGGTAGTACTCGCGAGGGAAGCCCCCAGGCGAATGCGACCCTGTGAAGCGCCGTTCGCGCACATCGTCGCTGCCGCCGTAGGCGACTTTGTGCTCATCGGGTACCCGCGAAGCTACTGGAACGTGAGAATGGTCCGGTAGCCAGATCGATTCGATACCACTGTCTTCGACCAGGCGCGCGAAGTCCAGAGGCGGAAACGTCTCATCGGTCGGGTAGAACTTAATGCCAGTCTTCATGTGAACTTCTCCCTGTGGGGTGCCGGCTCCGATAAGGAAGCCGCGGACTCATTGCGCCGAGCTATCGCGGCTTCTTGGTACGCATACACGTGGAACTTATTTCAGGTGCTCATCGCAGTCGTGGCTGCCGAACCCGCGGCATTCTGATCCCGCGCACAGCCAGATCCTGGGCAGCTCCGGGGATGAGGGTGGCTCGAGAGGTCACACGGCCTTTAAGTGTTGAAGACACGGTGCAGTTGAACCATGTAGTCCTCACCTCGCACTGAGGTCGGGTCGTTCAGAATCTGACGGTTGACCTGGACCATCAGGTCGCGTCGAAGGATCGACCGCCTTTTGTCGGCTGCCGCGAGGGCGTCGCCGATCCTCTTCTTGGTGAAGTCCGTGCAGTAAACCGGGGTGCCTGGCTGTTGTCGCCACGACTGGTCGAGGTGCCCTGCGTCGAAGGCATCGAAGCCTGTCTCCTCGACCAGCGACATGGCCAGGGCACGCTGGGCGTCACTGTCGCCAGCGACTGCGATTGCAATACGGTCTGGGTGACCCACCGGTGTCGCCTTGGAGTCGAACGATCCAGTGTAGATGGCATTCCACGCCTTGATAACCCTGCGTCCGTACTGCTCACTGACCCAGAGACTCTGCACCTGCCCCTCGTCCACTGCGGCGATGTTCCCGTCGCGATGGGGGTAGTAGTTAGAGGTGTCGATTACCACTGCATCGTCGGGAAGCTGTTCGATCAGTGGCTTGAGGTCAGGTACCCGCGCAAAGGGGACCGAGGTGATGAGGACTTCAGCTCCGTCGACGACCTCACTCGCTGTGACGGCCTTTGCGCCGCTGGTAAGCGCATTGGCCGGGATGGTTTCGGGGCCGCGGGAGTTGGCAACCTTGACCTTGTGGCCAGCCGCGGCGAGACGTTGGGCCAAGGTTGCGCCGATGTTGCCGACGCCGAGAATTCCTATGTGCACTTCTTCTCCTTGCTAGTGAGCAATGTCATGAGCTAATGCTGTCGGCGCGGGTTTACGCCGCAGATTGATTTCGTGAACCAAGTCCCGTGGATGGTGACAGTCACGAATTGTGAGCAATTCAAAAGTGGGCGGTTCAGCAACTACAAGTGTTTCCAGCGGTCTCGGCGTTCAAAAATGCGCCGATCTGCTCCAACGCTTCCTGTCCTTCAGGAAGAAATGACGAAAACAGCGTCCAGACGTGCACCATGTCGTCGTACTCCCGGTAATCGACTTGCACCCCTTCACGCTTGAGCTTCTCCGCTAGATTGCGAGAATCGTCCAGCAGAACTTCTGCACCGCCCACGAGCAACAGGCATGGCGGGAGCCAGCGAAGATCGGACAGCATCGGGAACGCCGCCGGAGCTTCATCCGGTCCTCGTCCGTCGAGGTAGAGACTGGCGGCGCGTTGAATGCCTTTGCGCGAGACGATCGGATCGATCTGTGCACGCTCTTCGTAGCTGGGGTTGGTGACCGTCAGGTCCACAAGCGGCGACACGAGTACTATGCGTCCAGGGAGCGCCGCCCCTCTGCGGTGCAGATCCCATAGGGAGCTGAGCACCAGTCCCCCGCCTGCCGAGTCTCCAATTGCGAAGCATGACTGCGCGCCAACTTCGGCGGTCGCGGCAGCAAGGACGTCTCGCGCATCGTCGAGAGCAGCCGGAAACGGATGCTCGGGGGCCAGACGGTACTCCGCCACGAAGACCCGCGCGTCGGTCGCCCGCGACACCTCCGCAGCATATGCACGGTAGCCTTTGGCTGATCCGATGATGTACCCGCCGCCGTGCAGCATTACGCCGATCCGTCCGATCGAGGCGCCAGCCGCGTGGACCCAATACCCGTCAATGCCTCCGTAGGTGGCAGCCGTAATCGATACATCCTCTGGGATAGGCAGCTGTGCGAGCACCGCCTCGTAACCCTCGCGGCGATCATCCAGCGTCCCCCCACCTTGAGCGGGCAGCGCGTGCTCCAACATCGCCTTTGCCCGGTCGAGGGGCGTCGAAACTACCGACTTGGCTTCTGTCATCAATTAACCCTTTCGTTCCGCACCGCATGTGCAGCGAGATAACTGGGCAGCTCCTCCGGAATCTCCGCGTCCCGCGGCGCGACACCGGGAACGCGAACGCGCTGGCGACCCGCGAGGCTGCTACCCAATGCCTCGTGGGACGAAAAGTACTCATAACGCTGTTGCCGGCTCGCGAACAGCCATCGGCCCTCTTCCCAGCGATATTCGTCGTCGTAGCGATACGCTGCAAGACACCGTTGCCCCTCGATCGCCACTTCTCCATGACCCATCTGCACACCGACTGCTGTCTTCGCACCTAAGGCCAGGTTCACCACGTGCGAATGAACGCTGTGGACGGTCATGGAGTAGTGGCGAATGATTTGATCAAAGAACTGACGCAACTCCTCCCGGCCCGTATACACATGTCCGGGACGGAGGAAAGTGCCGTCTTGCGCGAACAAGTTGACGAGGGCGTCGAGATCGTGGCTGTCAACGAGGATCGGGTAGATTGCCCCGAGTTGCTGGATTGCCTGTATGTCGGCCAGCCGCTGCAAGTGTAGTAGTTCCGTCCCTGCCTCGATGTGGGGGCTAGCGTTGACACGATTGACGTCCAACGTCATGGTGCGCCTCCTTGTTGCGTTCTGTACCTTTTATGGGCTCCCGGTCCTGGGAGTGCACCCGCGATCGTTGAGCGCGGGGGATGACGTCTAGATCCACGAGGTATCTATACGGTTGCGGCTGGTTGGGGTCCGGTGTAGGTGACCTGGCTGCCGGGGACGTGGCGCCACTTCTGGCCCTGGTCCTGCTCTTCGATGAAGTGCGCTGCGAGAGACAACGTCCGTGGTGTCATCAGGATCGGACGTGCCAGACGCGGATCGAGGTCGAGATCCGATAACAGTGCGGCTGAGACACCGTCGATGTTGGTCGCGATTCGTCTTCCTACGGATGCTTCGAGTTCGCTCTCGATTGACTCCAACAGAAGACAGTGATCGCCGTAGACCCCATGTTCCCTGGCGATATCAAGCAGTAGAGGCGCCCGCGGGTCGACGTCGTGGTGCGGGTGCCCGAACCCTTCGATCGGTTCACGGGCCGCGCGCCTGTCCGCGACGATACTTCGTGCCTTCGTACGGATCTCCTCGGCGCGATCGCTTCCGGTGCTCTGGAGGCTCGTGACGGCTTCCCTAAGCCACCCGGCGATCTGTTCTCCGGCGCCCCCGTGGTGATCGCCGATGGTGAGCAGTCCGGCAGCGATTCCTACCTGAATGGGATTGCCGTAGGAAGCCATCATGCGGGTGACGGTGGTCGTTGGTGAGATGCCGTGTTCCATGACCGAGACCATGATGGCCTCGAGAACGTGGGCCTGACCTTGAGTTGGCCACTTACCACCGATCAGGAGGTATGCGAGTTCACCGAAGCTCCGTTTGCCAATCATTGAGGTCAGCAGGTTGCCGCGAACCAGAACGTCGTCGTCCCGCACTTCCGCTATGGCTGTAGACCAGTTATCGGTTGTCGACGCCATCGGCGCCTCCTTCTATAGAAATGGCGGATCAGACTACCGTTGACTCGGAGACGATTTCCGGAAAAGACGGCCTGCGGTACGTTTTGCCGTGCTTGGCGAGTTCTGCCTCGAAGGCGGGAATCGTGTCAGTGCGGAAGAGCTCAAGGTCACTGACGTAATCGAACAAGTTCAGACAGACCCCATCAATTTCGTTCGTCGCCGCCCAATTCGCCAACTGTGTTCCGGCGTCCTCAGCGCTAGCAATGATCGCGTCACCGAGGAGGAACTCATACACGTCTTCACGGGTCACCATGCGCTCTTCGGCGGACTCGGCAGACTCAGCGCCGCTGGACACCAGCATGTTACGCAATGCTCCACGGTCTGCCTGGTCGATGATCTGCTTCGCGCGCTCCTCCGCATCGGCGGCCGTCTTACCGACAATCACGGCCTTCGCACCGATGAAGCCGCAGTCAGTGCCGACCTCCGCCCGAATCTGGCGGAACTTCTCCGCATTATCGCCATAGCTGAAGATGTAGTCTGCACGCTCGGCTGAGAAACGCATCCCGGTGTAGGACTGGCCGGCATTCACGATCAAAGGTGAGACTTGCATCGGTCGCGGACGCCCAGAGGCCTTATTGATCTTGAAGTACTCGCCATCCAGCGTTGCCTCGCCGTCACGCCACAGCATCTCGACAACGTCCAACCACTCTCGGGTGTACGCATAACGATGCTTGCGGTCCAGCAGCTCCACCCCCATCGAAGCGAACTCCTGCACCCCCCACCCACTGACCACGTTGACACCCCAGCGGCCGCGTCCGATGTGGTCAAGGCCCACACCGAACTTGGCAGCCACCACCGGATTGAGCAGGTTGGTGTGCATCGTGGTGAAAAGGGTGATCTTGGTTGTGGCCGCCAACAGAGCAGCGGACAGGGTGATCGAGTCAAGGCTGGCACCCCGCCACACAATCTCATCACCCGGCAACCCAGCCCAACGCGACGGAGGCAACGCGAAACTCATGCCCATTTCCTCCGCCGCCAACACCGTCGCCAGATTCTGCTGGTAGGTCCACTCAGTCGGGTTCGGCGCCAACGTAGGCCACTCACCAAACGACTGATTCGGCATGAAAATCCCTAGCATCACCGAACTCTCATCGGTCGGCAATGCCCGCTCGACACAATGTTCAAGATCGGAGCGGGTGGCCGGATCTGCGCTGTCAGGGTAGAACCGCATTAGAAGCCTCTCTGTGTTTGAGCGAACGCGTGAGCATCGTCAGGTGAATCAGACCCATCCGAGGACACGTTCAAGATCATGTCTTCGCGGAACCCCTCCCGGTGTCGCCACGCATCGATCTGTTCGCGGAACCCGAGCGTACCGCCCGGGTATCCCGCCGCGACCGCGGGAACAATATTGCCGTTAGCACTGCCCTCGTTGTTGTAATAACTCGGCGTGCACTCAAGCACGGATTTCGCGATGGCCGCACCACCACGACGCAACTCGGCCATGTGGGCGTCCCACGCCAACTCCGCTTCGCGCTTGACTTCCAGCGACGTAACGCCCGAATCCACCAATGTCGTGATCAGCTCGACCACATGAGCGGCCTGAATCTGCATCCGGAAAGGAATGTTGAACGTCGGCGCTGACTGGCGACTGTTACCGACCATGAACATATTCGGGAACCCATGGGTGTAGAGACCGTGGAGCGAGTAGTACTCGTCACGACCCAACTTCTCATCCAGCGTGATGCCATTCCGCCCGATCACGTTGTACCGACCCGACTGCGACGGCGACGTGGCGAACGACTCGAAACCGGTCGCATAGACGATGCAATCCACCTCATACGCGACACCATCGAAATGAATAGCGTTCCCGGAGATACGATCGGGCCCGCGGCCATCGGTGTCGACCAAGGTGACATTGGGCTGGTTGAATGCCTGCAGATACTCGTCACTGAAACAAGGCCGCTTACAGAACCGACCGTAATACGGCATGAGGCCAGCGGCGGCCTTGGGATCGTTCACGATCTCGGCAATGCGATGGCGAATACGCTCCATCTGCTGGAAGTCCATTGCTTCCATCGCCTCGGCAACCTCTTCCGGCGCCATAGACGAAGCAGCTGGGCGACCCCAGATCTCTTTCCACTGGTCATCGATCAGATTGCGGTCGGGACTCTTGCCCTCCAGCACCAGGTCAAAGTTCGTCTGGCGGTCCTCCTGCCACCCCTTCGGCAAACTCGACCACCACTCCGGGTCGGTCGGAAGATTCCCCCGTGCGTCAAGAATCGACGGGGTCCGCTGGATCAGGAACGTTTCCTTGGCATCCTGCGCAACCCGAGGCATCACCTGGATAGCTGTGGCACCCGTACCGATCACCGCGACCCGCTTGTCAGCCAGTCCCGTCATACCCCCGAGGTTGTCACCACCGGTGTAGTCATAATCCCAACGGCTCGTGTGGAACGAATGCCCCTCAAAGCTTTCGATGCCCGGAATGCCAGGCAATTTGGGACGACTGAACATCACTCCGGACGCCAGCACCACAAACCGCGCGCTGATCTCATCGCCACGGTCGGTGCTTACATCCCAGAGTTCCCGTTCCTCATCCCACCGCATTTCAGTCATCCGGGTCTGGAAGAGAGCATCCTTATACAGGTCGAAGTGATGCCCCATCCTGCGGGCGTAGCTCCAGATCTCGTCGGTACGTGCGTACCGCTCCGACGGCATGTAACCGACGTCTTCGAGGAGCGGTAAGTAGATGGAGGACTCGATGTCACACCGAGCACCTGGGTACCGGTTCCAATACCACACACCACCGAAGTCGCCGGCGTCCTCGATGATCGCGAGTTCCATATCGCCCGCCTTGCGCAGCAACGCACCGGTGGTCAAACCACCGAACCCGCCGCCCAAAATCAGGACGTCGACCTTACGCCGGACCGCATCACGCTCCACATGAGGCGTGAACGGATCGCGCAGATACTCCGAGAATGGATCAAGCTTGATGTACTGCGCCGTACCTTCCGCACGAACCCGCTTGTCACGCTCATGCTGATACCGCTTACGAATCGACTCACGCTCGTCCTTGGAAACGACGCTGTCACCATCCGAAATCATCCACAACCTCCACTTATCTATCGCTTCGCCCCACACCGCCCCGCGAATTACGCGACACTTACCACGGGACCAACTGCCCTATAAAGACATTATGGAATCGCATCCACAAAGCGATGGTATCGTATCCAGAACTGAAAATCGAGCGGTTTTAATTGCGCTGTGTGGTGCCTTGCCGTGCAGCTCGACAACCCGACGCCCCCGAAGGAACCGTCTGGAACGCTACTGGAGAGTTCGGTACGGCTGGTTTGGAACGTTCTGGTGAACAAGACTCTCCAAGAAGCTAGTCTTGGGGAGAAGCGGACCGCGTCTGACGGGATTTGGGATGAATCAAAGCAATCTGACGATCATTGGAAGGCGCGAGCCGGCGGAGGCCTTCCAGCAGCTAGCCGTCGTCGGGATCGATGGAATCGGTGAGATCCTGGCCGGTGATGACCTCGTGATGCTGGTAGGAAACGCCATCGAAGATGAGATTTCCACCGGCGACATCGTCGTTGTAACCAGCAAAATAGTTTCGAAGGCTGAAGGACGTTCACTGCGGGCCGACAGCCGCGAAGATGCCATCACTGCCGAAACAGTCCGGCTCGTCGCCAGCAAACCGCACCCCGGCGGTGTCACCAGAATTGTTCAGAATAAGTTGGGATTGGTGCTTGCCGCCGCAGGTGTTGACGCGAGCAACGCCCCGGACGGCACGATACTGCTTCTGCCCGAGGATCCGGATGCGTCAGCGAGGGCGCTATGCTCCGGGTTGCGCAGGCGGTTCGGCTTCGACTTGGCCGTGCTTATCACCGATACGCTGGGACGCCCTTGGCGCGTGGGGCAGACCGATATGGCTATCGGCGCCGCCGGTATGGCAGTGACCCATGACTTACGTGGCACACTGGACGATTTCGACAAGCCGATGGAGGCAACCATTACTGCGGTGGCGGATGAAATAGCAGGTGCGGCGAATTTGGTCCTCGGCAAGACCTCGCGCCGCCCGGTCGCCGTGGTGCACGGCTTGGGCCACCTCATTCGACCGATCCAGGAGCCCGGAGCGCGGACGCTGATTCGCTCTGCAGAGGACGACTTGTTCCGTCTAGGATCGGCTGAAGCACATCTGGAAGGATTCCGTGAGGGCTTCGCGGCAGGAGAAAGGTCAGCCGTTGAAGCCTCTAGCATCGCAGATGGCAGTGATACCCCATGAGAGTGACGGTGCTGGCCGGTGGTGTGGGCGGGGCGCGTTTCCTGCGGGGGCTGCGTCACCATCTGCGCCAGGTCTTGCCGGATAGTGGCGGCGGAACGACTGCAGAAATCACCGCGATAATCAACACGGGTGATGACATGTGGCTGACAGGCTTGCGTATCTGTCCCGATCTGGACTCGGTAATGTATGCCCTTGCCGGCGTCAATGACGAAGCGCGGGGATGGGGCCGGGCCGGAGAAACCGAGCGTGTCAGTGCCGAGCTAACGGCCTACGGTGTGGGCTGGCCGTGGTTCACTCTGGGTGATCTGGACCTTGGCGCCCACATTACCCGCTCACATCTACTACGGACCGGCCTGCCTTTGAGCCAGGTCACGCGGCGGCTGGCCTCCCGGTGGGACCTCGGGGTCGAGCTGTTGCCCATGAGCGATCAGGAAGTTGAAACCAACGTCGTGTTGGACGGTCCCAGCGCTGATCTGCCGGAGATTGTGCACTTTGAAGAATGGTGGGTCCGGCACCGCGCCCAGCGTCCGGCCCGGGAGTTTCTCCAAGCCGGACTCGCCAAGGCTGTTCCTGCCCCAGGGGTCCTGGCGGCGATTTCCGGTGCCGATGCCGTCGTCCTGGGTCCGTCCAATCCGGTGGTGTCCATCGGTACCATCTTGAATATCCCCGGCATTCGGCAGGCAATCCAGACGACGGCGGCCCCGGTCGTGGGGATCTCGCCCATTATCTCCGGTGCTGTCGTCCGCGGCATGGCAGACGCCTGCCTGGCGGCGATCGGCGTCAAGACCGCCGCCGACGCGGTGGCAGCGCATTATGGTGCGAGATCCTTGGGCGGGATTTTGGATGCTTGGTTAATTGACAGCGCCGATGCGGAGCTGACCGCTTCCATCGCGGGTGCGGGGGTCAGGCCCGTTGTTGTACCGCTGTGGATGAACGATGTCCAGACCAGTGCGGATCTTGCCGCAGCGGCCTTGACAGCTGCTTCGGCAGCGGAATAGGCGGACTCCCCGGCAGCTGTCCGCTTGACCGGGGGACGCGTGGTCGAACTGGGTATGGTGGCCGGCGCCCTGGCCCCGGCGGGATTGGCAGTGATTATGGCTGGCTCACAGCCGGGCTAGCGTTCCTTGGTGGTCAGAATGTTGATCTTTGGCTTGGGTTTCAAACAAAATCCTTCGGGCCTTGCCGATGGAGCTGGCGACGCGTCGCCGATGGTTGCCGTGCTTGGACGGAATAGAGCCGGCGCGGCGCCGGGAGGGCGCAGGAACCCCGTTGTGGACGATGGAGTAGAGCCCGCACTACCGAGGTCATTAGCGGGCAGGTCTTAGAAATTAGTGGGGGCGAGGCAAAGGGAGAAAACACTTGATGAATTCGTTTCCACAGATGATTGACGACGTATTCAAGCCTCAGGTATGGTTGCGTTTACGTGACGAGCGTCACCCATGAAATTCATTCAGAATCGGTCGGCCCAGCTCGACGCTCACAGCTCCCCATGCCGATTTAAATGGATCAGCCGCGATAGTACCTACTCTCTCCGCGTCGAGTCCAAGGCTGTTGGCCTTCAGTTTCGTTCGCAGGACGGACGCTGTACGTGTCGGCTGGAGGGTTTCTAGTTTGAGTACTCGTTGCCCTGGGCACCGCTGCTAAGGAGAAGAAGGCATGATCAGACATACCCTCAGGCGCCACGCAGGGCGGGCTTTGGCCGCGTCTATGACCCTTGTGTTGGCAACCACGTTGTCCGCGTGCGGGGGAGGCGATGACAAGCCCGCGGCGGGCCAGCAGGAAGTGACGAAGATCCGCGTGGCCAGCGCCGGTCTCATTCCGACAAACGCGGATCTGCTGTGGGCGATTGAGGGTGGCTTCTTCAAAAAGCGCGGGCTCGATGTGGAGATGACGCCACCGATCTACTCAGAAGGTTTGGCGAACGCGGTCATCCAGGGTGATGCTGAATTCGCGGTCGCTACTCCAACGCTCGTAGCAACCGCTCGTAATGCCGGGCGACCTTTGAAGGTCGTTGCCACCATCGCGTCTCCTTTCCCCCTCAGCATCGCGTTCACGCGCGAAACCGACGCAAAATTGCGGGCTCAAGGGCTTTCAGAGTCTTCAGACATCTCTGATCTCTTCAAAGCCCTGAAGGGGATGACTCTCGGCACAAACTCCCCCGGCTCACCAATCATTGCCGTATTTCGGTACTTGCTGGAGGAGAACGGGATCACCCCTGAGGCGGACAACATCACCCTGCAGCCCATGGCAGACATCGCTTCCCAAGTGGCGGCATTGGCCAACCGACGGGTAGACGGAGTCGTAAGTGCACTGGGAGGGGCGTCCACTGGAATAAAGGCCCAAGGCACCGGTGTTGTCTGGGAGCTGTCAAAGATGCAGGGTAATGAGGCGCTCAAGAAAATACCGTTTGCCGGCGTGGTAGCTTCCGACTCGTTCATTACAAAAAATCCCGAGACGGTCCAGTCCTATATCGCTGCATTGTCTGAAGCACAACAGTCCATCCGCGCTGGAGTGTCCCCGGAGGTTGCTGCGTCGTTCAAGACGAAACTGGGGGCGCAGATGGATCAAAAGACCTTCGACGACACCATGGCTCAGGTAGAGAGCTTGTACCCTAGCGACTTCGTCACGTCCGATGACTCATGGGACAACGTCCGCAAGGTCGCTGAAGTTCTATCGGGGGCTAAAGTGAACGTGGCCGCCAAAGATGCCGTCAACAACAGTTTCGCCATGAAGCTCAAGCAGTAGACAAGCAGTCAAGCATCAGCTTTCGACTGACCGCTTACTTCACATATCCGGAGCTCAAGAAGTTGCCGTCAGCCGGGTAGCGGTCGGCAGGCCTTGTACCAACGCGTTGCGATCCTGGCCAAGCGCCCTTGTGCTCGGCCAGGATCGCCGGCGACGCGGACTCTCGATGGCGGAGCCAGAGGTGCTTTACCCCGCGGCAGCGGGCCGTGACACTGACGGTCTAGCCAATCGGAGTCGTTTTGCAGCCGCGCGCTCAGTTCACTTTGGATGAATACCGGAATGAGAGTTCGTGCCAACAATTGCCGAGGAAGTGGGCTTCCGCTCTGAGCGCGGTCCAATCCTTATTGCCTTGATGCTTTCGATGGGTTTAGTGGCGATCGATTCGACGATCGTGGCCACGGCAGTTCCTTCGATTGTGCATGATGTGGGAGGCTTCACTTCCTTTCCGTGGCTCTTCTCTGCCTATTTGTTGGCGCAGGCTGTCTCTGTACCCGTTTATGCGAAACTCTCGGACGTCGTGGGCCGGAAGCCCATCATCCTTATCGGGATTACCCTCTTCTTGCTCGGTTCGATCCTCTGCGGAGTGGCATGGAGCATGTCGGCCCTCATCGCATTCCGGGTCCTGCAAGGCTTGGGTGCAGGAGCAGTCCTGCCGACGGCGATTACCATCGTCGGCGACCTCTACACGGTGACCGAACGGGCAAAAGTTCAGGGCTACCTTGGCAGCGTGTGGGCGGTCTCCTCCGTCGTTGGCCCGATCCTTGGTGGCATGTTCTCCGAACTGAGCATGTGGCGTGGAATCTTCCTCGTAAACATCCCCCTCTGTCTCCTAGCGGCGTGGATGCTGCACCGAACCTTCCACGAGAATATTGAGCGCGCGAAGCACCACGTCGACTATTTGGGGGCAGCGCTATTGACAATCTCCCTCAGCCTGATAATTCTGGGGGCCCTTGAGGGTGGTCAAACCTGGGCCTGGAATTCTATTGCCAGTATCATCGTCTTCGGTGGCGGTGCAGCTTTGTTCACTGCCTTCATATTCATAGAGCGTAGGGCAGAGGAGCCTGTCCTGCCGCCGTGGGTTGTGTCCCGACGGCTGCTGGCGACGACGACCATGATCTCCTTCGGAGTTGGAGCCGTCATGCTTGGTCTGACCAGCTACGTTCCCACATTCCTTGAAGGAGCCCTCTCGAGCTCCCCAATCCTGGCCGGCAGCGCCTTGGCAGCACTTACGGTCGGCTGGCCAGTCAGTGCTTCTCAATCGGGCCGGTTCTATCTTCGGATTGGATTCCGGAAGACCGCGATGATCGGTGTCACCGTCACGGTTATTGGCACGGCGGTAATGGCCTTCACCGCCTCTCGGCCCAGCATTGTCATGGTTGCGATGAGTTGCTTCATCGTTGGGCTCGGTCTCGGACTGCTAGCGCCCTCGACCCTCATCGCCGCCCAGTCAAGCGTCGAATGGAATGAACGAGGTGTCGTCACCGGCACCAATCTCTTCGCCCAGTCGATCGGCAGTTCCATCGGAGTCGCCATCTTCGGGGCTGTAGCCAACGCGATCTACGCAGCTACCCCGAGTGGAGATACAGACCCGCAAACGATCGCGTCCGCTTCGGAGGCTGTTTTCCTGGCAGTACTTGCCGGTGCCGCGCTCACCGTTCTCGCGGTCATCGCGATGCCCGTCGTAAGCCCTAAAGCCTCCACCCACGTTGCGGAAGACGAGCCCACCGCTGCGTGAGCGGGTGCCTGATATCGAGGCAGTGCGTTATGAGGAACTGATGTAGTCAGACAACGACCGCACGACAGACAACGCCAGAATATTCGCCTACCTCGAGCAGATCTGGAAAGTGCTAGCCGGGCTGCCGGTTGCTGAGGCAGGAAAACGAACCGGAGGCAACTTATGCCTCTTGGCAGCTAACAAACAGTCAGCCCCCGATCTGGCATCACCATTCATACAGGCGTAGCGTCGATTGCGCAGGGAATCGTTCGGGCGGACAAGCATCCGCGCAGCGTCCGGTCGGTTTAACCGGGAAGTAAACCCTTCGGAGGAGTCGGTATGGCTGGATGGAATGCTGACACTGCTGCGGGCCCGCTGGGGGCGGGATCGGTCACCCTGGTGGAGGGTTCCTCCTTCTGCATCTCCGCGTCCAACGGCGATATCCATCCGGAATACCCACACGGGGTTTTCTATGAGGACACCCGCATCCTTTCTGGATGGAAGTTGACCGTGGACGGTGAGCCCTTAGACCCGCTTGCCGCCAAGACGAGGGAACCGTATCGCGGCATCTTTGCCGGCCAGGCCCGCCGTGCAGATGGGCACGCGGATAGTTCGCTCATCGTTGAACGCCTTCGCGAGGTAGGAGACGGAATCCTGGAACAGATTACGCTCCGAAACTACTCGCGGACTCCTGCAGAATGCCTTGTCTCCCTGACCGCGGAAGCAGATTTTGCCGACCTATTCGAGGTGAAGGAAGCGCGCGTCCAGCGGCACTGGGACGAATCACGTCATGCGGACGGCTCAACGCTAACCATCCAGGGTGTCTGGCACGACATTTGCAAGGGCGTAGTCATATCAGCCAACGGCGCCGACGCCACACCTGAAGGCCTTGTATACCACGTTGTTGTTCCACCACACGGACAATGGAGCGCCACGGTAAGCGTGTCCCCCGCCGGAAAGGAAGCCGATCCGGGGGCAGCCTTCGTCCACACCAATGAGCGCCCATTATCTCCCCGGGACCTGCGCAGGCAGGAGTGGGTATCCAAAATTCCCGTGGTGTACTTAGGCAACAAATCCGTAGAGCGGACGCTTCGCCGGAGCTACGACGATCTTGGTGCGCTCCGCATTGAGGATCCGCACCAGCCGGAGCGCATCGTCGTCGCCGCCGGCGCGCCGTGGTTTATGGCATTGTTCGGCCGAGACTCGCTATGGGCGTCACTTATGGCATTGCCGGTGGATCCCTCCCTGGCTTTCGGAACCATCCAGACGCTGGCAGACCGTCAGGGGAGCGTCGTGGATGAGACGAGCGAGGAGGAGCCGGGCAAGATCCTGCACGAGGTTAGGCTCGATGTCTCCAGCAGTCTGGCGTTGGGCGGCAAGTCCGCCTACTACGGCAGCGTGGATGCGACACCTTTATTCGTTGCATTGTTCGGGGAAGTCAGCCGCTGGGGATTCGCCACAGATGCGATCTCCGCCCTCATACCTCACGTTGATCGGGCGCTGGACTGGATCCGGGACTACGGTGACAAAGACGGCGATGGCTTCGTGGAGTACCAGCGGCTCAATGACCGGGGGCTGATCAACCAAGGCTGGAAAGACTCCTGGGACGGCATCAACTTTGCAGACGGCACCCTGGCTGAACCCCCGATTGCGCTCTGCGAAGTGCAGGCCTACGTCTACGGCGCCTATTTGGCTCGCTCCTGGATAGCTTACGACGCCGGTGACCTGGGCCTTGCCACCAAGTACCGGGACCTCGCGGCGCAGCTGAAGAAGCAGTTTAACGAGCAGTTCTGGTTGCCCGAACTCGGCTACTACGCCATCGCCCTGGACGGCAAGAAGCGGCCTGTCGACGCGTGCGCATCCAACATGGGCCAATGCCTTCTATTTGGCATCATCGATGATGACAAGGCGCCGCTGGTGGTAGAACGGCTCATGTCCCCAGAGATGTTCAGCGGCTGGGGCATACGGACCCTGGCCAGCACCATGGGAGCCTACAACCCCGCCAGCTACCACAACGGATCCGTGTGGCCCCATGACAACGCGATCATCGCGGCCGGGCTCCGTCGCTACGGCTTTGTGGAGCAGGTGCAGCGGATCTCCACAGCCTTGTTTGAGGCGGCCGAGTACTCGGAGGGGAGGTTGCCGGAGTTATTTTGCGGCTTCAGCCGCGAGCACTTCGACGAACCAATACCGTACCCGACCGCGTGCTCCCCCCAGGCCTGGGCTGCCACCACCCCCATCATGCTGATCAAGACCCTCATGGGCTACTACGCCGACGTTGCCCGTGGTTCCCTCTGGATGGATCCAGCACTCCCGGAATCCTTCGGCGACCTGCACATCACAAACGCCCCCATGGCAAACAGCCTGATCACCATCGACATCTCAGGTACCAACGGAACCATCAAGGGGCTGCCCGAAGGCATGGAGCTCCACCACGGAACCCGACCGCGCGTGACCGACATGGTAGAAAGGGCTGAAATGCACGGAAAGGAGTAGCCTCCGAGCATCTACCAGCGCTGCACCATCTGGTAACGCTGTCGGGGCTTCCCCGTAAATTCCGATCCTTGAGTCAGGCCGGCGCGCGTTTCCCGCCATTCACCCTCTGTTAGCCCGGTCCCAGCCGTGCCGCCGGCGCTTCGGACCTCCAGGCTGCAGGCGGTCTATGACTTGTGGGATTTGTGTCTTGCCCCTTGGCCACGCTCCGACGCTAGTCAAGAACACATCCCCGTACTGTGTCCAGACGTGCTGAGCAGGCGACTTCTTTCTAAAAGAGAACTGCGGTTCCCGCGGGTGGGTGTCGGCCCCGGCGGCCTATGTTGCCCTTAGTTCCGGGGACCAGCACGAAACATTTCGTTTGGCCGCGACGCTCCCCCGCTGCTGACCACTGCAGCCGCTTCAACTCCAAATGAATGGTCTGCGAACACCTTCGGCTCTGGAAAGAGGCGCACTCTGCCGTTTCGGTCCATGCCCCCGGCCTTCGACCGCGCCGCTGGACACAAGTACCGTCTTCAGCTATCTTCCTGCGTCAGTGCGTGTGATCCTGATGCTCCAGCAATTCGTGCCTGTAGTGAAGCAGGAACTCATGCTTGTAGTGAAGGCCAATCCAAGGTGATGCCGAGTACTCGTCAATGCCAAAATCCTGAACCGGAGCCGGAGCATCGTCAGTGTAGATGCTGTGGCCCGGTCCGTGAGACCGGACTGACGCCTGAGTGGGGCCCTTGTGAGCCACTCGGGGTGAAGGCATGATTTCTCCTCGTGTTATAGGTGTTTGGAGTGCTGGCTCGAAGCTGCGGCGCTTCACAGTTCGCCTCCGCGGAAAGCTAGGGTTTCCGCGCGTATATGGAGATCGGTGCGGGCTGCGTAGTCGAAGTGGCGAGCTTCCGCAGGAAATCCGCCGTTCGGCCCGAGCCCTTCGCGGGCGAGGTCGTGGAGCAATTGGTGGTAGGCCGAAAGGGCGAGAGGCGGCACTTGGTGGAGGGACGCAAGAGTCGCATGGGGGCGGTCCACACAGAACAGGGCGAGGATGGCTTTATCCTCCTGCGCATCGTCCAGTGTCCGGTAGGCGCCGATCGGGCAATCTGCGTTAAGTGCTTCTGCGTAAAGGTGGAGGCGGTCGAGCGGCGCGGAGCTCCCGGCGCGTTGCCAGACGCCGACGACATCAGTGCTCTCAATCATGACCATCGACTCCTTTGTGATGATCGGAATCTTGAAGAACCTGACCGGCTCCTCCTGTTAGTCTTAACGTTAGACCTTTAATGTCAAATGTCAATGAAAATTCAAGGTAGAATGTTAATGTTTAGACATTAGCCGCGGCAAAGATCCAGGAGCGTATTCCATGGCCAGCTGGAGAGAGCAACTCGCCTTCGCGCCGTTGGAGACTCTCGAGCGCGGCGAAGAAATCGGGCGCCGCCTCGGTCATGCGATTGAGCTGGGAGTACTCGAAGATGGTGCCCAGCTCCCCAGCGAAAGTGAATTGGCAGCAAGGATGCGCGTCTCCACGCTGACGCTGCGTGCCGCCCTCGCCGAACTTCGTCATCGGGGACTTCTGGAAACACGACGCGGCAAGGGTGGTGGAAGCTTCGTGCGGGCTAGCACCGGAGACATCACCAAGGCCCAGCGGGACATCCTGGCCGCTTACTCGCTTGAGGACCTGCGTGACATCCGAGAATACCGGGCATTCCTGGCAGGCTCATCCGCGTTGACCGTGGCAGGCCGATCGCAACAGGTCACTATCGGGCGGCTGGCTTCTATGGCGATGATGATCGAGACCGCGCAGACGCCCGTTGAAATGACCCGAGCGGACAGTCGATTCCACATAGAGCTCGCGGCCACATCGGGATCGGTCCTGTTCGCCCGTCAGGAGATGGAAATGCAGGCTGCGGTAGGGGCATTGGTGTGGACCAGCGCCCCTGACCGCCGGCGTGAGGCCGCTATCGAGCACACGATGATCGTGGACGCCGTACGAGCCGGGGACACGATTCGAGCACGAGCCTTAGCCGAAGACCATGTGCGCCGGGACATGAACCGCCTCATCGATCTGCGGATGTCAATGGAATCTCCGGCACCAGGATCGACGCCTAGGATCGAAGGCATCGATAGCGCAATTTCGGCCGTCGAATCGTTTGCTGTGAGCCTCGAAGAGACCGCAGCGACGTCGATCCGGACCGTCGAAGAAGCCGTCCAAAACGACCTTGACCGCTCAAAGAACGGCAGGCTGGATGAGTTAGTGAACGTCTACGCCGTGTGCCAAGACCTGCTGGCGAAGGCTGTGCCGCCTCTGGTCGGGACGGGATTCGTCGCCGATCCATCCTTCTTCGGCGAACCGGGCCTCATCTGGTGCACGACCCCGGCGGGCCCGGGATCGGCGCGGCGGGTGGAAGCGGATCTGGAGTTCTATGGTTACTCGACAGCTCCGTGGTGGCCCGGGCACGACGCAGATGACGAGGTCCACGCCACCTACGCCTACGTGGATGCCCTTGGCGCCAACGAGCACCTTGTCTCCTTTACCAAGCGAGTCACCAGGGACGGCAGGATGACTGGCGTTGCTGCCGTTGGCGTCCTCGTTAGCAGCCTCCAGACTGGATTCGAGCCATTCCTCCGGTCCCTACCGCCAAACACGTGCATCGTTGATCAGAACCAGGTCATTCTCGCTACCAACGCGGGCAGCCTCGTCGGTGAAACCCTTTCCCCGTCCCATCGGACTGAACGACGAATCGCTCTACCATCGCTCCCGTGGAAACTCTGCCTAGGTGTAAGCCCCGGAGAGATTGTCCAAGACGGGGCTCGGTGAACCGCAGCCGGTCCCTTCGTGCTTGTTCGCAACCCGCGCCGTGACAACGCCGGCGAAGTGGGACCCCACAGTCACCACAGTTGTCAAACACCAGTCGGACTGCGCGGACCTTGCTTTCCACTTGTCGGGATCCGGGCTTGGTGGCCGAAGGCCTCCTACACGGGTGGCTTGTGAAAAACAGAAATCCTGGCGGCAGTGCGATATTTCGCTGCAAAGGATCAACCCTGACCTCCGGGCCAGCTCCTAGCCAGGGACGAACTTAGCCCGCGAGTGTATCGCTTGGTTCAGCTGCGGGTGGCTTAGCCTCGATCCACCGGCCGCGGTTTGATTGGACGGCAGTCAATTCCTTGCCGCCGGGCATATTGCGGCCGAGCCGACGGATCGCGGCAATCAGCTGAATGACCTTGTTCCGCCAGCCCAGCGCACATCATCGACGACCGTAGCGGTTCGTGGGGAGTTTGAATCTGCACCGGGTATTGGGCGCGACCACCGATGTCATGGCGTCCAGGGGCTTGCTCTAGGGCCGTCGTCGTCGCACGTGGGTGGATGCTACGCCACTACGTAACGTGCACGGGCGGAGCGCTGTCTCGTTCAGGCCATTCCCACAGGCGTCTTTTCACAGCGCGTCATGAGTTAATTGCGCCGCCGTTCCCTGGTCGGAGAGCCCCTGCAACGCCCGGCGCACCAGGACCGAGCCGATCAGCGGCGCCGGCACTGAGGGCCCCCCGACCCGAAGGGAAAGATCCTCCATCATCGCAGGAGCCTATGAGCGCACTTCCTACGTCACTCGTTGAATCCGACTATGACCGCGATCCAGACGCAATCCTCGTCGTAAGGGTTCTTCCAGGCGTGCGGCACACCCGTCATGACGAGTAGGTCGCCCGGAACGAGAGTCTGTACCTTTCCACCGGGCAGTTCGACATCAACTTTCCCGGATATCACAATGTCGTAGTCTGTTGTCCTTGTGGCGTGCATGGCGGGGTCGCTCTCGTCAACGTCACGCCACTGGCTGGCGGTAGCTGCGTCTAACTTGCCAGCAGACCGGGCGGGGAAGCACATCACGCCGAATGTCGACCCGTTTGGGCCGGCGAGCTGGAACTTCGTGGGCGGTGAACCGGGGTTCTCGAGGGAGTGACCGTTCTCGACGCCCCAGTACCAGGCCCCTTGGGCGATTCCTGGTGCATCAAGCAACGCTTCAGGCTTGGCGTCGACGAAGAAGGCAGGCTCGCCTTTGTCATCCGTCCCAGCGACGACGAGCCGCCAGTCGTAAGGGTGTGGGAATGCATTCATTGGTTCTCCTATGGGTCTTGGCCGGTTTGGGGTGTCAGTCGGTTTGGTGTTGGCGTAGGTGGCCTCGCGGGGAGATCGAGCACTTTGAAGGCCCTCGTGTCCCGCATCGATCAGTTCCGGGAGCGCAGGCCAAGAGAGCTCCTATTTCTTGACCTTCTCTGCGAAGCTGTTGTCGACGGCGTCAGCGGCGGGGACATTCAGTGCTCCTTGCGCGGTCACTTCGGCCACTTTGCGCAAGGCATCCCAGGATGCGTCGGACGTGACATAGCTGTCCGGGAACAGGCGTTGCAGGCCAGAGATCGTCTCGTTATAGACCTTGTCGTCCATCGTGGCTCCCACAAGTTTCTTCAGCGTTGCTGACTCCTCGGGAGACAGCCCCTTGAGCATGGACTGCTGCGTTTCATGGAAGGCGTCGAGGAAGGACTGAATCAGCTCGGGGTGATTCTTGATTGTGTCCTCGGTGGCCAGGATGCTCTGGAATGGAATGGCCTTGAGGGGCTCGCTGCCCTTCATCTCGGCTAGATTCCAAACCACGCCGACACCCTGGCCTTTCGCTCCAGTCGCAGATCCCCCAAGGACGCTGGCGATTCCGTCTACTCTCTTGTGGGACAGGGCTGCGACCTGGGACGCGACGTCTGCCATGGGTGAAAGAGTGATGTTGTCCCGTTCAGGATTCAGCCCGTACTGCGCCAGCAGATAACGGTATGCGGCCACGTTCGCTGACCCGGGAGAGCTGGTGGCCAGGGTCAGTCCCTTGAGCGCGGCAAGAAGATCCCCGATGGACGAGTCTTCCGAAAGCCCCTGGTCCCGCAGCTTCTTGTCAACCTCAGGTGTGAACGCAATGTTGAGTGGAATGGGAACCTGAGTCGTAGCAACAACCGTTAGAGGTCGCCCAGCCTGGCGGGCACTCGGCACGACTGTTCCGATGGTGACCGCCACATCGGCGTCTCCGTTGACGACTGTGTTAGCCAGGTCTGAGGCGGAGTTCTGCGGCGGGTTGAGGGTGACGTCGAGTCCGTGCTTCTTGAAGAATCCACCCTCCATCCCCCAAACCAGGTCCATCGTGGCGGGAATCGCCCCCGCGTTGGCTACACGTACCTTCGTCAGTTCTTTCCCGCCCGTCGATGTCGACGACGACGCCTCGTCGCCTGATCCGCATGCGGACAGAGTCACTGATAGCACCGAAGCCGTCAACAGTACGAACGCTCGCCGCACCGCACGGGGCTTCATGGGTCGTTTGATCATGGTTTTTCTCCTTGATAGGTACCTGCTGCCCGAAGTCGAACCACAGGGGATGAACGCGAACCCGGCTTCTTTGTGAGGAACAAGGTGTCGTCACATGGGTAACTAGATATTGCGGTCCAACGCTGCTTCGCGGCCTCTGCGACTTACGAGAATTTTGGCTCCGCGTTCCGGCAAGTTAACGAACTTGGAAGGGGTAGTCGTCATTGACTGCATCCATAGGGTTAGGTAGGGCGCTTCTTTACAGAGCAACTTATAAGCCGCGATTGTGTCTCGGATCACTAGTAAATACGCCTGGGAGCGTAACTTCCAATACCGTTTGGGCTCCCTCGGTATACCCTAGAGTTATGGCTCGTTCTGCTTCTCGGGGGTGGCATGGAAATACGGCAGCTGATCTATTTTTCGTCTACATTTCGTCACGGCTCGGTAACGCGGGCAGCGACAGAGTTAATGATTTCCCAGCCGGCTCTGACCAGGCAGATTCGTCAGTTCGAACGCGAAATCGGAACACCGCTCTTCGAACGGATTCCTACCGGCGTGACTCCCACCGCTGCCGGGGTCGCGCTCTACAGGCACGCACTGGCAATTCTTGATCTTGCTGACAGCGCAGCTCAAGTAGCCGTTCTTGCCGCGCCACCGGTGGAAACGGTGGAGGTGGGGTTGTCTCCAGGGATTCCGGGCACTTGGGTGGATAGGCTCCTGTCAGCGGTATCAGCACAGGTGAGTCTCGCTAGAATCAATTTCACTGACGCGGACAGCGCCACACAGCTTCAGATGGTCAGGGAAGGCCGGCTCGACATCGCACTGGTTCAACAGCCGCCGCCGGACGGGTTGGCAAGCTATAGCCTGGGCGAGGAAGATTTCGGGGTTGCAGTCAGACCAGGGGAACCTATACCTACAGCTGATATATGGACGATGAAACAACTCGATGGCCTTCGGGTTCTCGTGCATGCAAAAAATCAACTGCCTACAGGTCACTACCCGATAGTAAGCGCCGCCCACCAAGTCGGTGCCATCCCGCACTGGCAATTTGCCACCTACACAGTTCACGCATTGGCGTGCGCCAATGCGGCAGGAGCGGACGTTGCCATCATGACGCGATCCGCGGCCGAGCGGCTCTTGCCTCAGTGGGCTTGGGCCCGGCTGGTGGAGCCCTCGGTGGTAGTCAAGACCTGGACTGCACGCCAGCCGGTTACCAGAGCTGTTGTCGCCAAAGTGGACAATGCGATCAGAACCGCCTTTCCATACTCGTAGCGAGGCGGCACACAAGACTCTGCAGGGTCCGGCAAGCTGCCTGTGAGAAGCTCCAATAGACGGTTACGCTTTTTCAACTCCCGCATTTCAGCCGGCTTCGATGCCACCCGCGCCGCCTGGTCTCCTTACGTCGGCGATGAAAATCCGGAGCTCCAACGTCGTGACCGAACGCCGAAATGTGGTTCGGTTGGGCGAGGCACCGCTGGCGCAGGTTGTGGACATAAGTTGTGGCGTGGTGCACGAGCACAAGCTGGCTAGGTGTACACAGCCAGTAGGTTGGTTGCATTTGCTGATGGGCGGTTTGGGTCTGAGGCTGCCGCTTTGAGGTGAAGGGTTGACAGTAGGCCCAGCCTTCTCGCAGGGTGCGGTTGAAGCGTTCTGTTTTGCCGTTTTGCAGGGGTGGCGGGGCATTTCTTGTCACGGAGGACTTCGGCTAGGCGAAGCGGGTGCAGACGTCCACGCCGACGTGGACGTAGTCAAAGCCCATCCTCTGATGTGATTTGTGGTGGTTTGCCGGGCCCTGGAAAAGTCGGCCCGCCAGCCGCGGCCCTCCGGGATCCTGCGGAGTTTCTTGACGTCGATGTGGATCATGCCGCCCGGGCGTCGCGTTCGTAGTGGCGCTCCGTGGCTCAGGAGGCCCGGATCCGGAAGACCGTCCGGGCGCTGGTGCCGCAGCTCACCGCCAGATCCAGCGGCCCTATGCGTTTGGTCAGGACCTCGGCAACCACCTCCGCCGGAGTGGCGTGCGGACATGACTTTGGCTTTGGAGCTGCCGCCTTGCAGAGCGTACCAGCCGTGGGCCCGGTACCGGGTGATCCAGCGGTGGGCGCACGCCACTCGCCGAACGTGGCCGAGCTACAGCGGGGCTCGGCCACGGTTTTGGATGCGGTCAGCTCACGCCGACCTGGGTGCACGATTCGACGGCGGTCAGGGTCCACCAGTTGCGGGTGCGCAGGCCAAGCAACGTGCCTATTTCTTGACCTTCGCGGCGAAGCTGTTGTCAACGGCATCAGCGGCGGGGATATTCAGTGATCCCTGTGTGTTCACTTCGGCCACCTTACGGAAGGCATCCCACGATGCGTCGGAAGTCACATAGCTGTCCGGGAACAGTCGTTGGAGGCCAGAGATCGTTTCGTTGTAGACCTTCTCATCCATCGTTGCTCCCAGAAGTTTCTTCAGCGATGCTGACTCCTCTCCAGACAGCCCCTTGAGCATTGCCTGCTGCGTTTCATGGAAGGCGTCGAGGAAGGACTGAATCAACTCGGGGTGATTCTTGATGGTGTCCTCGGTGGTCACGATAGTCTGGTAGGGAATGGCCTTCAGGGGCTCGCTGCCCTTCATCTCGGCCAGGTTCCAGACCACGCCGACACCCTGAGCTTTCGCTCCGGTCGCCGCTCCCCCAAGGCCGCTGGCGATTCCGTCTACTTTGTTGTGGGATAGCGCTGCGATCTGGGACGCGACGTCTGCTATGGGCGAAAGGGTGATGTTGTCTCGTTCCGGATTCAGCCCGTACTGCGCTAGCAGGTACCGGTACGAGGCGGTGAGCCCTGACCCGGATGCGTTCGTGGCCAGGGTCAGTCCCTTGAGCGCAGCAAGAAGATCCCCGAGGGACGAGTTTCCCGAAAGCCCCTGGTCCCGCAACTTCTTGTCAACTTCAGGCGTAAACGCAATTTGCAGGGGCGTGGGAACCTGCGTCGAAGCAACAATCTTCAGCGCTCGCCCGGCCTTGCGAGCAGCCGGTACGACCGTTCCACTGGTGATCGACACATCGGCGTCTCCGGTGACGAGCGTGTTAATCGATTCTGCGGCGGAGAGCTGCGGTGGATTGAGGGTGACGTCGAGTCCGTGCTTCTTGAAGAATCCACCCTCCTGCCCCCAGACCAGGTCCAGGGAGGATGGAATCATCCCGGAGTTGGCTACGCGCACCTTCGTCAGTCCTTTCGCGGACGTCGACACGTCGTCTCCGGATCCGCACGCGGACAGAGTTAGTGCCAGCACGGACGCCGTCAACAGTGCGAGCGCTCGTACCGCACGGGTCGTCAGGGGGCGTTTGATCATGCTTTTCTCCTTGGTAGGTAAATGAGCCCCTGAGTCGAACTACAGGGGATGAACGCAGAAACACCCTGGCGTGATGAGCTGGACCCGGTCCCAGCAGTTCCTCGACTTCCTTTGCAAGTCGAGGTTCAATCCGACCGGTGGATCGAGGCTTAGACAGTCCCAATCTTTTCTGCCGCACGAAGGCATCAGTTACCGCGCGCCCGACGGTTGATCACCTCTGGGATCGGCGTTCCTGCAACGCAGGGTCGCGTGATTCGACCACAGCGGCGTCACCTACTTAGATCAGCACGGCGGGGGTGGGTTCCGCCGTCAGGCAGTCACGGTCGCGCCTGAACGGGTGGGGTCGTAGGCGGAAGAAAGCGCCTGGCCTGGCCTGCGGACTTGTGACATCCCGATTCCGCGTACGGACAGATCCTGGAGAACCTCCTCCGGCGTACTTCGATAAGGACTGACGACAGCCTCCGACTTGGCAAGTCCCACGGTGCGCCGGAGATCAACCAACGACTCGGCAAGTTTGATCATGGCTGGCAATGGCGTTACAACCGGCACTCCGGTGTTTGCCACTTCTGTGTATCCGGCATAGGACAGCGCCGTTCCGTAGGGCATGCAACCACAGATGACAACGTCAGCCCCGTCGCGCACGCACTCTAGGGCATACTTTTCGAATACTTCGATCAGCCGATCCGGACGGCCCTTGTACGCCTCGACCAAGAGTGGGCCTATGGCCGGCGCGAAGGGGCGGACTGGCCTGTTCTTGATGGCCCGATCCTCCCAGCCGAGAACTCGGAGGTTCTGCTCTACGACATTGTGGCCATACACAGGACCCTGCTGGTAGATGTCCTCGGTTGCCAAAGTTACGACGGCGAACCTTGCGCCTAGGAGTTGCGCCATCACCATAGCTGACTCGGCCGGGCCGACAACAGGCATTTTGACCGCCTGTCTTGCTTCTTGCAGAAAGAACTCGCCGTAGCAGACTCCTGGGAACGCAGCGTCGAAACCGTCTTCCTCGGCTTGCTTGACCCGTTCTAGGATTTCCACGCTGAGAAGCGCCCGGTTGTAACGCATGTACGGCGGGAAGTGCTTTCCGACCGCCTCGGTCGGGAAATTCATGACAATCTTTGTCGTGGGCCTCGCGACGCTTTGCGCAAACTCAAGCATTTTGTTGAGGATGAGTTGTTTGTCCTCGCCTACGCTGCCGCCGCCGGTCTGCTCAAAGGAAGAGTCATATTGCCAGAGGATCTTGGTTTCCATATTTTTCTCCATGTTTTAGGTCTCCAGTAGCGGATTTGAAGGGCCAGATTTGGGTGACGCCGGGGCAGCCGAGCCCACTCCAGCGGGCTCCTGCGACTTACGGCGATCCTGGCTCAGCACCCGGCATGTTCAAGATGCTAGCCACGGTGGAGTAGTGCATGTCGGTGGTACAGTCGCCGATCAGGAGCCCGGCTGCGTCACGCAGATAGATCTCGATGCCTTCGGAGCGCTGGTAGCCACGGCCGCCGTGCAGAGTCATACACGTTGTCGCGACGTCTACGGCCATTTCGGTTAGGAAGGGCTTCAGAAGATGATCCAGGACGGCGTCACCTTGGCCGGCGTCAACGAGTTGTGTTGCGTCATAGAGCATCGATCGTCCTGCTTCGATGTTCTGTCTCATGCGAACGAGCTTGTGCTGAAGAGCCTGCATCGACGCAAGGGGCTCGTTGCGGACCGTGCGCTCACGCAAGAAGGCGTCTGTCTTTTCCCACACTCCTTCAGCAATTCCTAGTGCCATTGCTGAGATAGGGTGCGTCGATATTTTGCTTGCGCCGGTGACGTCGACAAGTTGGCGGTCTTTCACGAGAACGCTCATGTCGCGGACGTACTCCGCTGGGACGCGGACGTCGTTTAGTTCGACGCGGGCCCAGGGCGCGCCAATGCCCATCTTCGGCATCGGGCTTACCTGAAGACCGGGGCTATCGGCGGGAACCCAGAACAGATGCATATTGCCGTCGACCAGTCCCGAGATGCCCAACACGTCGGCGAAGGTTCCCTGTCCCGCGAATTTGCGTACGCCGTTGAGCACAAACTCATCGTCTTCGCGACGGCCGATGTCGGGATGCTCGGTGTAGTTCGCATACCCAACCGGATCGGTGGATGCGAAGGACACGGTTGTCTCGCCGGCCAGTGCACGCCGGGCCCAGCGGTCTGCTACTGCGGGCGTTTTGACCATATTCGCGGGGATATTCATCTGGATCATGGCGCTCATGGCGACTGCAGGACTTTCGCGTGAGAGTTCCTCCATGACGATGGCAAACGCCATGACGCCCATCTCGTCGCCGCCGAGCGACTTCGGTGCAAAAGTGCGCAAGATGCCGGCCTCACCCATGAGCCGGTTCATCTCTTTGAGGAACGCAGGGTTCTCGTAAGCTTCCAGTCTCCGCGGCCCGACGGTTTCGCGGGCAAAGGCCCTGACCTTGCCGCGCAGTTCTATCTGCTCAGGTGTCAAAATTCTGGACAAGAGGTTCCCTTTTCGACTCGGTGATGTGCATGATCGCATTTGCCTTGCCTGTACGCGTGTAGCATCAGGCGTTCGGCGATCGACTTGGGGCGAGGAGAATTCTCGCATTTGCCGCCGCCATTATCAGGAACAGAGCCATGTGGCACTGTCAAGCAGGGTCGGAATCGTATTCAAAGGCGGCAGAACATTAGCGTCCGCTTGAAGTCGGTATTGTGCGGGCGAGGCCGGCCGCCTCGTTGCGGCTTCGCGTGTGGTCGGGCTGCAAACGACTGAGCCAGGAACGTCGAGGTTCAACAGAAGCCATCATCAGGCTCGCGCTTACCGACATTCGACCCGTCGGCGCTCAAGCCTAAGCGTTTTGATGTACCACTGACCATCCTCGAGACGAACGTATGTCTCATGGTAGGAACCGAAATTGTGCATGTACTGCACAGGTCCGCCTTCCGGGAGCCAGTGGTGACTCTCGAACCGAAAAACTGCTGTGGCCGTCGTGTCGGAGGTTAGGGCGATATCGGGATTAAGCAGGTGATGAACCATTTGGTGGTCAATCGGAACCTTGATGTGCTGGGCACGAATGGCCTCGCGGCCGATGATCGGCCACTTGGAATTAGAAGATGCCTTTGACTCTAGGTACTCGACCATGGCGCTAGAGGCGGGTTCGTTGGTGAACGGTTGGCGCGGGGTGGGAAAGTCGCTTTCGTCGAACACTGCGTCGGGCGCGAAGACGGAGGCGAAGTCGTCCCAGTTGTGGTAGTCGGCGGTGAGCGCGTACTTGTTCTTGACCCGCTTGATTTGCTCAACAGCGGAGAGCTGATCAATGGTGCTCATGGATAGCTGGATCGACGTCGTCATTGTTACCTTTCAGTCGCCATGCCTCGTTGCAGGCGGTATCCCCAGGAAGACGATGCCTCCCTATCTGTGAGCCTCTTTCTATCACCGGGCCATGACGCGGTCAAGGGAATATGGAATCGAGTCCACCAGAGATTGACTTCGTATTCATTTCTGAGCGCAAGGCCATGGAGGCCGCGGCTTCCGTCTGCAGGAGGTTTGCTGGCGCCCCGAGGCAGCCTTAACTGGGGGCGAATCCTCCGGCCGGGAGGCGGGCTGCGGCACGGCTGACTGCATTCGTCATTGGCCAGGAAAGAACCTGTGGCGCGGTTCAATCCTGCACCAAACCAGATGGCAGCGGCTTGTGGATTCGTGTCCAATCCGGTTATGGTATCGTATCCAAACAATTGGATTGCGTGAGTTGTTGGCTGGCAGGTTTGTTGCCGATACCGCGCATATTGAGCCTTAAGTAGAGGTGGGAATCTTGTCAGCGAAGACGGAGAATGCGTTGAGCGTGCCATCGGAAGCGGTTGATGCCCGGGTTGACAAGTGGTCGACGCCGGTCCTGAACGATGAGAATCGTTTGAAGCTTGCGACGTTCGCCACGA
>NZ_JBFUKK010000025.1:0-50564 GCF_056400885.1 Arthrobacter sp. P4_H3 | reverse complement strand
GGGCAATTGCTACGACAACGCCGTCATGGAGAACTTCTTCGGCCACCTCAAGGAAGAGCTCTTCCACCGCGTCCGATTCCTCAACACGGACGCACTGGCAGCTGCAATAGGGGAATACATCCACTGGTACAACACCAAAAGGATCTCCACAAAGCTCGAGGGCCTAAGCCCGGTGCAATACCGTGCCCAGGCCCTCGCAGCTTAGGATCCTATTTGGCAGTCCAACTTCCGGGGACCAGTTCAGTACCTGCGCGTATTTCCTGAACGCTCTCTCAGCTGAGTGAGAGGATGGCACAATGAGTGCCCCTATCGCGCAGCCGTGGCTGTTCAGCCAGTCCGACCAGGATCCCCGTTCCGCCACAGGACGCACTCTGAGGTGGGGCGTGGTAGCAACAGGCGGCATTGCCCAGTCGGTGGTGCAGGACCTCGTCCAACTCGCCGATGCGGAACTCTACGCGGTTAGCTCCCGCACGCAGGCTACGGCTGATGCGTTCGCAGCCAAGTACGGTTTCGCCAAAACGTATGGTGACGATGCCAGCGGCACAGGCTACCAGCGGCTGTTGGAGGACACCGCCGTGGATGTGGTCTATGTGGCCACTCCGCACGCCCAGCACTACGAAGTGGCCCTGGCCGCACTCAATGCAGGCAAGCACGTGCTGTGCGAAAAAGCCCTGACCATCAACGCGCGGGAAGCTGCCGAGCTCGTGGCCCTTGCACGGTCCAGGAAGCTCTTCCTGATGGAAGCCATGTGGAGCCGGTTCCTGCCCAGCATGCAGCGGGCGTTCGACATCGCGGCGTCCGGGGAACTCGGAGCCGTCCAGTGGGTCACCGCGGATCTCGGGTTCCCGGCGGTCTACTCCCCCACCGCACGCATCTGGGCCCTCAAGGACGGCGGCGGCGCGCTCCTCGACCTCACCGTTTACCCGCTGTTGTGGGCATTGGGAACCTTGGGCCTGCCCCAGTCCGTCAGTGCCACAGGCACTGTAAACGACGACGGCGTGGATGCCCAGAACGCGTTGACGCTCGGATACCACCACGGAGCGCAGGCCCAACTGACATCGTCCCTCACGGCCTACGGTCCGCGAACCGCCACCGTCGCTGGAAGCCTGGGGTATTTGCAGTCCATCGGTTCAATCAATAACCCTAGGGAACTACTGGTAAGAATCGGCATGGAGGAACCGCGGATTGAACGCTTCGACGTCGTCGGCCGTGGCTACACCTACGAACTCCGCGAGGTCACCCGATGCATCCAGCAGGAACTCACGGAGAGCCCGGTCATGCCGCTTGAGGATTCGCTGAATGTCATGCGGCTGTTCGACGGCGTCCGTGCGCAGCTCGGCGTGGCCTACCCGAACGATGCGCGCTAACCCGGCCCGACGGGCATCGGAAAATAATCAATTCGCCGGACTACTAACCGAAAACTCTGGACTCCTGCTCTTTGTCGTGCCTAGGCTGTAGGCAATCGTCGATTTTTCGAGGAGCATCGGGGGGTGTCGCGGATGGAATCAGCACGTTCGCCATGGCGCACGCTCCGTCCCTTGCTCCTTGCAGGGGCGGCAGCAACGGCGTGGCTGGCACTTTCAGCCCCTGCTGCCAACGCCGAGTCGACACCCGATTCCGGTTCGCTGTTGGGCACCATCAGCTCGTCTGTTTCATCGGTGGCTGGCACCGCCGCCACCCCCGTCAACGACATCCTGGCCTCCGTCGGGCCCGCCGTCGCCGGACCTCCAGCCCAACCCGCAGCTCCCGAACCGGCCGGCCTGCTTCAGCCTCTTACCGGCGCGGCAACGGGAACCGTGGACTACTTTATCGATGCAGTTCCGGCGGTGAACCAGATAGTGCCCAGCGGGACCAGCGGCACGGTTACGTCACCGGTAATCGCGGCGGTTGACACGTTTGCGGCCGACGCCGCTCACACCGTTTTGCCCGCCGCGGGCGAGGCCCTGCCCGTTCTTGAACCGGTCCTTGAGCCGGTGGACGAGCTGCTGACGGGCACGGATGCGCTGCCACTCCCTCTTCCGGCTAGTGAAGCCCTGGCCCCGGGACTTGCGGCTGTTACGGATTCCCCCGCTTTCGACGGCGGTTTCGGCACCGAAGTCGGGCCAGCCCCGGTCGTGCAGTTGAGCGCCATCCGCCTCAATTACCGGTTGTCGCTGACGCCGCAGTCCACGCTATCGTTGCCGGCCGCCAACCTTGGCTCGGCGCGTCCTTCCGCTGCGCCTGCTTGGAGCCCTGAATCCCCCGGTAACGGCGAGGGCACTGCGGGCCCTTATGAGCTTCCGGCTGTTCCAGGCTCCGGTTCAGGGGCCAGCCAATCGTCCGGCGCGGGCCCCGGTGGCTCCGCCTGGCTTTCAACTTTCCACCTGGACGTTCCACTGACCGGTGTATTCCCCGTCAGCGGCCCCCTGCAGAATTCCCCCGCGCCGGTGTCTTTCGACCCCGGTTCATCTCCTGACTAGTTGGGCCTCCCCCGCGCCTATGCGCGGAAAACGGTCATTTGGGCTGCCTTGCGCGTCCAACAACAACT
Source organism: Arthrobacter sp. P4_H3 (assembly GCF_056400885.1). NCBI lineage: Bacteria > Bacillati > Actinomycetota > Actinomycetes > Micrococcales > Micrococcaceae > Arthrobacter > Arthrobacter sp. P4_H3. The sequence continues at coordinate 48,037 of NZ_JBFUKK010000025.1, read as the reverse complement.
TTCAGGAGAAATCACAATGCACGCACATATCCGCAGAGGGCTGCTCAGCACCCTCTTTGCCGGAGGGTTACTAGCCCTCGGCACCACCGCTGCCAGTGCAGCGGATACAACGAGCGGGTCGGATGGTCTCACATCCGGCACTACCGCCACGGTCTCAGCGGCGGTTGCCGCAAACTCGTCGTTGGGCCTACTGGGTGACTCAACGCCGGAAAACACCACCACTGATCTGGGCGCCGTTGTCGACGTCAATCTCGGCACGGGCAGCGTCGGACCTGCAGGTACCGACACCACCACCGCTGACGTCGCGGCAGTTGTAGATCTCGGCCTCGGTACCGGTGACGTCGGGACAGCAGGAACCGACACCACCACGGCCGATCTCGCCGCCGTCGTGGACGTCAACCTCGGCACGGGCAGCGGCACCACGGGTACCGACACCACCACGGCTGACGTCGCGGCAGTTGTCGACGCCAACCTCGCCGCCGGCACCGGCACCACGGGTACCGACACCACCACCGCCGACGTCGCGGCAGTCGTCGACGCCAACCTCGCCGCCGGCACCGGCACCACGGGTACCGACACCACCACGGCCGATCTCGCCGCCGTCGTAGATCTCGGCCTCGGTACCGGTGACGTCGGAACGGCAGGAACCGACACCACCACGGCCGATCTCGCCGCCGTCGTAGACCTTGGCCTCGGCACCAACACCGGCACGACCACGGCTGACGTCGCGGCAGTTGTAGATCTCGGCCTCGGTACCGGTGACGTCGGAACGGCAGGAACCGACACCACCACCGCCGATCTCGCCGCCGTCGTAGACCTAGGCCTTGGTACCAGTGACGTCGGAACGGCAGGAACCGACACCACCACCGCCGATGTCGCCGCCGTCGTAGACCTAGGCCTTGGTACCAGTGACGTCGGAACGGCAGGAACCGACACCACCACCGCCGATGTCGCCGCCGTCGTAGACCTTGGCCTCGGCACCACCACCGGCACCACCGGAACTGATTCTGCTGTGGATCTGGGTGTCGACCTCGGTGTGGGCGGCTCAACCGATACGGGCTCCGGCACCACGGGCGACCTTGGGGTCGACCTCGGCGTTGGCCTGGGCATCGGCGGAGCCGCCACCGGAGGTCCTTCCACCGGAGGTCCTTCCACCGGAGGTCCTTCAACCGGTGGCACTGTCCCCGGCGGCTCCGTCCCGGGTGCAACCACCCCCGGTGCTGCTGCTACAGGCGTTGAGCCGGGCGGCAACGTCCCAGGCACCAACGCCCCGGGCATCAGCAACCCCGGCGGTGCGGCTACCGGAACCGGCGTGACTCCCTCGGCTGCCACGGTGACCGGCGCGAGTGCCAACGCCACGGCAGCCATTAATGCACCGATGCTCGCCAACACGGGGGCCAGCGTTGGACTGTTGACGGCCGCCCTGCTTCTCGTCGCGGCAGGCATGATCATCATGTTCGTGCTGTACCGGCGGAAGAAGGCCTAGTCCGGCAACGGACAGGATGACGGGCGCCGCCCGTGTCCTGTCCGGCCAGGCCCTGGGAATACCCATTGGAATGGCCCGGGAGGCGCTCAAGGCCTCCCGGGCCAGGCCGCTGGCCGCTGAGATTCCGGCACACGCACCAGAATTACCAAGCACCCTTATGAAAATGATGGCAGTCCCCGTATCATTCTTGGAGTGCGTTCCGCCGGAACGCTGAAAAGGATGGGACATCGTGGAGAGTTCGCCCAGTGATACGGCAGAGGTCCTAGGCGGCCGCTATCGTCTCGGCGAGGTCATCGGACGCGGTGGCATGGCTTCGGTCTACACGGCCAGGGACGAGAACCTCGGCCGGGACGTTGCGCTGAAGCTCTTTGCCCCGCAATCCGCCGACGCCGACGAACTCAAGCGCCAAGAGGCGGAGATCGAACTCCTCGCCACGCTGAACCACCCGAGCCTCGTGACTCTGTTCGATGCGGGCATCGATTCCCGCGTGCCTGAGGAGCCCCGCCCGTTCCTCACCATGGAGCTGATTGAGGGGCAGGACCTCCGGACCCGGATCCGGCACAGTCCCGTGCCGCTGGATGAACTGGCGGTGATCGGAGCCGGTGTGGCCGACGCCCTGGCCTACATCCATAACCTGGGCATCATCCATCGCGACATCAAGCCGGCCAATATCCTGCTGGTACAGGTCCGGCCGGGCGAGCCCCTGCGTCCCAAACTGACGGATTTCGGCATCGCCAGGATCGTCGACGGCACACGGCTGACCGCGACCGGGACCATGGTGGGGACAGCCGCCTACCTGAGCCCGGAACAGGCACGGGGCGCCGACCTGGGCCCCGCCAGCGACATCTATTCCCTCGGCCTGGTATTGCTCGAATGCATCAAGGGCGCGGTGGAGTATCCGGGAGGCGCCATTGAATCCGCCGTGGCGCGCCTGCACCGTTCCCCGGAGATCCCCGGCAATGTTCCCGCCGAGTGGTCCAGGCTCATCAGCTCCATGACCGCACTGAACCCCCTGGACCGTCCGGCGGCCGCCGATCTTGAGACCGCCCTTCGGCAGGCCCTGGTCTCACCGGAGTCCGCTCCCGGCACCATGGCTGAGGAGCCCACGCGGGTACTTCCCGCACCGCCGTCGCGTCCGCCGCTTGCCGTCCCGGAAAACATCAGGACAGCGGATTCGGAGGCCGGCCCGCGCACCACCGCTCCCTTGAAGACCACGGGACGCAACCCGGTGCGCACCAGCACCGCCCGGCGCCTTCGAACGCCGGGCAGACGAGGCAAGCTGGCTACCGCGCTATCCGTGCTGGCGGCACTGGCAGTCGCCGCTGTGATCATCCTCTCCGTCAATACGCCCGAAACACCGGCACCTGTTCAATACCCGGCGGTCACCGGCCCCCTGGGTGAACACCTCGACCAGCTACAGAAAAGCGTGGAACCGTGAGTTCATCGTCGATGCCCCGCCACCAGTTGTCCCACAAGCCCTGGCGGACAGTCCTGGCTGCGGGTCTGATATCGGCTGTTCTGGCTGGCTGCGGCACAGCAGCCCCCGACCTCCAAGAGGATGCCGCCCAGCAATTGCAGGCCAAGGTCCTGACTGTTTCCGAGGCCGCCGCCGGCAGCGATCGGGCTGCAGCCCTGAAAGCCCTGGACGAGCTCGTCGCGCAGCTTGACGCCTCGGCGGCCGACGGAGGCGTCTCCTTCAAACGCCACCAGACCATCATGAAGGCCATAGAAGCAGTCCGGGCCGATCTGGCAGCGGCGCAGGCGCAAGCCGAAGCGGCCGCGGCGGAAGCTGCAGTGGCGGCAGAAGCCGCAGCCGCCGCGGCCGCCCAGGCCTCGCAGGCCGCCGCTCAGCCGCCGGCGCAGGTCCAGGCTCCAGCGCCCGCCAAGGGAAATCCCGGGCCGGGCAAAGGCGAAAAGGGCAAAGACAAGGACGACTGAAGCCGGCGCGCCCGCCGCCGGACTTCAACCGTCCCTGCCTTGATCTGCCAGCGCGGAACCGCGCCCACATTCAGTGGGGAATCAGGACCCGGACGCCGGGAACCGCTCCCATGCCCGGTGCGCCGCCAGCAGCTCCTGAAGCCGCGGAACAACCTCTGCCGGGCCGTCACCAAAGGCCAGGCCGGGAGCATCCTGCGGAATGCTCGCGGCGTCCACGACGGCGGCACCTGCGCCCCAGCCGCCGATCGCCTTCGCGTGGCGGAACGTCTCAGAAAGCAAGAGGACCACCCGCGGATCGAGGGTTGCCCCGGGCTCACCGGCCTTGGCATCCAACCCCTGGTCGGCCTCCGGGGCCGGGTCAGCGGACCCGGCGACCAGCACGGCGTCAAACTCCGTGGAGCGAGCGGTGAGGTACGTGCGCTGGACGGGGATCCCGCCGTCGGACTCCGCCCCCAGGAACCCTCCCGACGGTGCGACCACCAACGGCACGATGCCCGCGGCGTCCAAAGCGGTGCGCGCGGCACGCACAGCTGCCAGGTCGCTGGACGCATCGGCCACAATACCCACCACGCGGCCCTTCACTGGCCAGGTTCCGCCGATCTGGGATAGCGCGGGGCTGGGGTCAGCGTCGGCCACATCGACCGAAGCTGCGGGCGCCGGCATGCCCAGGCCCGCGGCGACGGCAGCGCAAAGTCCGGCGTCGACATTGGCCAGGTTCCGCAGCTGGCGTTCCCGGATGGCTTCCTCCCGGCATTTGCCGAGTTCGAAAGTGTAAGCCTGGATTAAATGGTCCTGCTCCACCGGGCTCAGGCTCCTGAAGAAGAGCCGCACCTGGCTGAAGTGATCATCGAACGACGCCGGCGACTTCCGTTCCTTGACGGCCGCCGCCAGGTGCTCGGGAACGTCAATGAACGCGCTGAGGTCCGCCCCGGCGAGGAAGGGGCAGCCGCCGTCGAGCGAATTCGGGTGGTACGGCGCCGCTCCCCCATGGACCGCCTGCTGATGCATTCCGTCCCGGAGCATGTCGTTGACGGGCGCCTGCGGCCGGTTGATCGGGATCTGTCCGAAGTTCGGGCCGCCCAGCCTTGAGATCTGCGTGTCGATGTAGGAGAAGAGCCGCACCTGCAGCAGCGGATCATTCGTGACGTCGATGCCCGGCACCAGGTGGCCGGGGTGGAAGGCAACCTGTTCGGTCTCGGCGAAGTAGTTCACCGGGTTGGCGTTGAGCGTCATGAGTCCGATGGGCTGCACCGGGGCGAGCTCTTCAGGCACGAACTTCGTGGGGTCCAGCAGGTCGATTCCTTCGAAGAATTCCTCCTCGGTGTCCGGGAACACCTGCACTCCCAACTCCCATTCCGGGTAGGCTCCGGACTCGATCGCGTCGGCAAGGTCGCGCCGGTGGAAGTCCGGGTCCATGCCGTTGATGAGCTGGGCTTCCTCCCAGACCAGCGAGTGCACGCCCTGCCTGGGCTTCCAGTGGAATTTGACGAGCACCGTTTCACCGGCGGCGTTCACGAAGCGGAAGGTATGGACGCCGAAGCCTTCCATGGTGCGGTAGGAGCGGGGCAGGGCCCGGTCGGACATGTTCCACATGGTGTGGGCCTGGGCCTCGGTGTGCAGAGAGACAAAGTCCCAGAAGGTGTCGTGGGCGCTCTGGGCCTGCGGAATTTCGCGGTCCGGGTGAGGTTTGCCGGCGTGGATGATGTCGGGGAACTTGATGCCGTCCTGGATGAAGAAGACCGGAATGTTGTTGCCGACCAGGTCGAAGGTGCCCTCGTCCGTGTAGAACTTCGTTGCAAAGCCGCGGGTATCGCGGACCGTATCGGCGGAGCCGCGGGACCCCAGCACCGTGGAGAACCTGACAAATACGGGCGTTTCGACGTCCTTGGCCAGGAAGCCCGCGCGGCTGATGTTGGCGGCGGAACCATAGGAGCGGAACGTGCCGTGCGCTCCGGCGCCGCGGGCATGCACCACCCGTTCCGGGATGCGCTCGTGGTCGAAGTGGGTGATCTTTTCCCGCAGGTGGTGGTCCTGGAGCAGCACGGGACCGCGCCGGCCCGCCTTCAGCGAGTGGTCCGTGTCCTGGAGCCTCAGGCCCTGCGCAGTGGTGAGGTAGGCGCCGGACTGCGCGCGGGAGTGGGCCGGGGCGCCGCTCGGGGTTCCGGTCGGTGAGACGGCTTCGGGGCCCTGCTGGTCCGGCTTGGGCGGGAGCGGCTCACGTGGTTCGGTCGGCTCAGCGACACTGGGCGGTTCGCTCGAGACGGCACCGGGAACCTGGATGTTGCGGTCTTCTGGCATGGACATTTCTCCTCGGTATCGACAGTCCGCTGCTGCAACCGGCCTCAGGTCGGAAGCTAAGCATGCTTAGTACTCTAGGGAAGATGCCCCACAACCACAATGGAACGGCAGAATATTCATCAGCAAACTTACTATTTGGCATGAATGTCGCTAGGTTTGATTAAGCGCGCCCACGAAGCCCGCAACGAGATCAGAACCGCGGGCCACCGGCCCGCCAGCTGAAGGAGTGATGTACGCATGGCAACTGTCCAGGAATCAATCAACGTAAACGTCCCGCTGAGCCAGGCCTACAACCAGTGGACCCAGTTCGAGGACTTTCCGCACTTCATGAGCGGCGTGGACTCTGTCCGGCAGCTCGATGACACCACCGTTCACTTCAAAACCAGCATCGCCGGCGTCAAGCGCGAATACGACGCCCGGATCACCGTCCAGCAGCCGGACCAGCGCGTGACCTGGGAAAGCCTGGACGAGCCGCACAACGCCGGAACTGTATGGTTCGAAGCACTCAACCCGACCGAAACCAGGGTGAGCGTTGAACTCGTCTGGGAGCCGGACTCCGCAGTGGAGAAGGTCGGGGCCGCCGTCGGGCTTGATTCGCACCAGGTGGCCTCCGACCTCAAACGGTTCAAGAAGTTTATTGAAGAACGCGAAGTGGAAACCGGCGCCTGGCGTGAACGCGTCAGCGACAGCGGGGTCAGCGGCGGTGCCGCCGGGACCGGCACGAACGAAATTCCGCTTGCTGCCACCACCGCGGTCCCGCTCGAAGAGGAAGTGGGCTACGACCCGGAGCCTACGGAGCGTCCCGTGAACACGGACCCCGACATGGCAACCGAACCGCCGTTCGGCAAGCACGTTCAGCGCTAAGGCCAGGGCGGCGCCAGGGCGCAGTCGCCGCGTGATGGCGCCGCCGAGTCGCCGCGGCACGGGCGTCGCGGCACCGCTGCGAAGGCCACGCAAAACGCCCCGCCTCCCGTGAAGGGAGGCGGGGCGTTTCGCGCTCTGCGGGTCTGGCTACTTGGCCAGTCCTGACAGCACTTCAGTGAATGTCGCGGACGGACGCATCACCGCGGCAACCTTGGCCACGTCCGGGTGGTAGTACCCGCCAATGTCCACCGGGGAGCCCTGGACTGCGAGCAGCTCGGCAATGATGGTGTCCTCGTTCGAGGTCAGCGCTGCGGAGACGGCTGCGAAGTCGGCGGCCAGTTCGGCGTCGTCGGTCTGCTGGGCCAGTTCCTGAGCCCAGTACTTGGCGAGGTAGAAGTGGCTTCCGCGGTTGTCCAGCTCTCCCACCTTGCGGCGCGGGGACTTGTTCTCGAGCAGGAACGTGCCGGTGGCGCGGTCCAAGGTGTCGGCGAGGACCTGGGCACGCTTGTTGCCCGTGGTGGTGGCGAGGTGCTCGAAGCTGACCGCGAGGGCCAGGAATTCACCCAGGCTGTCCCAGCGCAGGTGGTTTTCGTTCAGCAGCTGCTGGACGTGCTTCGGGGCGGACCCGCCGGCACCGGTTTCGAAGAGGCCACCGCCGTTGATCAGCGGGACTATGGAGAGCATCTTGGCACTGGTGCCCAGTTCCAGGATCGGGAACAGGTCCGTGAGGTAGTCGCGGAGCACGTTGCCGGTGACCGAGATGGTGTCCTCGCCCTTGCGGATGCGCTCCAGCGTGAAGGCCGTGGCCTTTTCCGGGGACATGATTTCGATCTGGAGGCCCTCGGTGTCGTATTCCTTGAGGTATTCCTTGACCTTGGCGATCAGGTTGGCGTCGTGGGCGCGCTCCTCGTCCAGCCAGAATACGGCGGGGGTTTCGGAGGCGCGGGCGCGGGTGACGGCCAGCTTGACCCAGTCGCGGATCGGCACGTCCTTGGCCTGGCAGGCGCGCCAGATGTCGCCCGGTGCCACCTGGTGTTCGATCAGGACGTTGCCCTTGCTGTCCACGAGCTGGACAGTTCCTGCGGACTGGATCTCGAAAGTCTTGTCGTGGCTGCCGTATTCCTCGGCGGCCTGCGCCATGAGGCCCACGTTCGGGACGGTGCCCATGGTGGTGGGGTCGAAGGCGCCGTTGGCGCGGCAGTCGTCGATGACAACCTGGTAGATGCCGGCGTAGCTGCTGTCCGGGAGGACTGCGAGCGTGTCGGCTTCCTTGCCGTCCGCGCCCCACATGTGGCCGGAGGAGCGGATCATGGCGGGCATCGAGGCGTCAACGATGACGTCGCTGGGAACGTGCAGGTTGGTGATGCCCTTGTCGGAGTCCACCATCGCCAATGCGGGGCCGCCTTCCAGGCCCTTCTTGATGGCAGCCTTGACGCCTTCGCGGACATCCTCGGGAAGCTCTTCGAGGCCGCCCAGGATGGAGGCCAGGCCGTTGTTGGGGCTCAGGCCTGCCGCGGCGAGCTGTACGCCGTACGTGTCGAACAGTTCGGTGAAGTAGGCCTTGACCACGTGTCCGAAGATGATGGGGTCGGAGACCTTCATCATGGTGGCCTTCAGGTGTGCGGAGAAGAGCACGCCTTCTTCCTTGGCACGGGCAACCTGGGCAGCCAGGAATTCATCCAGGGCGGCGGCGCGCATCACGGTGCCGTCAACCACTTCGCCGGCCAGGACGGGGAAGCCGCGCTTGAGGACCTTGACGGTGCCGTCTTCCTTGACCAGCTGGATCTTGATCGTGTCGTCAGCCTCGATGACCACGGACTTCTCGTTGGAGCGGAAGTCTTCGGCACCCATGGTGGCCACGTTGGTCTTCGACTCCGGGCTCCACGCACCCATGGAGTGCGGGTTCTGGCGGGCGTAGTTCTTCACGGACAGCGGCGCGCGGCGGTCCGAGTTGCCTTCGCGCAGGACCGGGTTGACGGCCGAGCCCTTGATCTTGTCGTAGCGGGAGCGGATGTCCGTCTCGGTGTCGGAGGACGGATTGTCCGGGTAGTCCGGAAGGTCGTAGCCCTGGCCCTGGAGCTCGGCGATGGCCGCCTTCAGCTGCGGAATGGACGCGCTGATGTTGGGGAGCTTGATGATGTTGGCTTCCGGCTTCTTCGCCAGGTCGCCGAGTTCGGCCAGGGCATCGCTGATCCGCTGCTCTTCGGTGAGGTAGTCACCGAACACGGAGATGATGCGGCCAGAGAGGGAGATGTCGCGCGTCTCCACTTCCACACCGGCAGTCGACGCGTAGGCTTCGACGATCGGCAAGAACGAATAGGTGGCCAGCATGGGCGCTTCGTCAGTGTGGGTATAGATAATCTTGGCCATTGCTTGGGCGTCTCCTGAAGGTATATACATCTGGAACTCTCGCGTTATTTCAACATGCTTAACTTACCCGAGTAGGGCGGGTCGACGCCCATCGGGACGCGTAGAAGCCCGTAGCATGACCCCGCCCGCTGCGGTGAGGGGACGGGGCAGCCCGCCCGTTAAACAGGAAATACAAGAGTTGTGTATCTCTTTACAAAGTTGTCACGGCTGGGTAGGTTCATCTCCACTAGCGGCGGCCACCATCTGAGGCCGCCGCATCACGACTGGTTAGGACAACCATGACGAAATCGAAGACTCTGGCTACCAGCCTCTTGAGCCTCACCGCCGCGGCACTGCTTGCGGTCTGCGCAGCCGGCGGGGCGACTGCCTCACCCGCATTAGCCCGGGACGGCGAGCAGGTCGCCAGCCAGCCGGTGGACAGCGCGAACGTCGCCGGCTACTGGACAGCGGACCGGATGCGCGCGGCGGTTCCCGGCGACGTGTTGGCCAGCAAGGCCCTCCAGCGCGGCAACGCTTCGTCCGCCGCTGCGGTGGAAAAGGGCTCAAGCACCAGGATTGCCGGCAAGGCAGGCAAGGGCAAGACGCCGCTGCACGCCGATGAGAATCCGGTGTCCCACATTGGCAAAGTCTTCTTCACCATGGCCGGTGGGAACTACGTCTGCTCAGGCAACTCCGTGGTTTCCAACAACAAGAACACCGTGTCCACGGCCGGCCACTGCCTCAACGAGGGACCGGGTGCGTTTGCCACCAACTTCATCTTCGTCCCCGCGTACCTGGACGGTGCCGCGCCGTACGGCAAGTGGGCCGCCAAGGGCCTGTACACCCCCACCCAGTGGAGCTCGTCCGGGGATATGCAGTACGACACGGGCTTCGCCGTGGTGTCCCAGCTCAACGGCCAGAACCTGGCCGACGTTGTAGGCGCATCGGGCGTCCAGTTCAACGCTGCCCGCGGCCTGGCCTACAAGTCCTACGGCTACCCCGCCGCCGCCCCGTTCGACGGCGCATCACTGGTGAGCTGCACCGGGCAGGCAAGCAATGATCCGTACAGCCCGCAGTTCCAGACCCAGGGCATCCCGTGCGACATGACCGGCGGTTCCTCGGGCGGTCCGTGGTTCATCGGCACCGGCTCCAGCGGCTACCAGAACTCCATCAACAGCTACGGCTACGGCAGCCGGTCCGACGTTATGTACGGACCGTACTGGGGCTCAGTCATCCAGCAGGCGTACTCGAGTGCATCGTCAGCGAACTGACAACCCGGAGCCTGCTGACCAGGGCGTGAGCCACAGCAGCACCAGCCAGGCCCCGGAGGAGATCCTCGCCTACTGGACGCCGGAACGGATGGCCGGAGCGAAGCCCCGGGAGATCCGGCTCGCAGAGCCGGCCGCCAGCCCGGACGGTGACACGGAAGCCGCTGTGGACTAACTGAATGAACGACGACGGCGACCGTCCCCTTTTCGGGGGCGGTCGCCGTCGTACGTGGTGGTGCGGTGGGCCCACGCCGCCCGGGTTCCCTGACCGAGCGCAACGAGGTTAGGGAGGCGGTGGGGACTAGTGGAAGAAGTGGCGGGCGCCCGTGAAGTACATGGTGATGCCGGCGGCGTTGGCCGCGGCAATGACCTCGTCGTCCCGGACGGAACCGCCGGGCTGGACCACGGCGCGGACACCGGCGTCGATCAGGATCTGCAGTCCGTCGGCGAACGGGAAGAACGCATCGGAGGCTGCCACGGCACCGCGGGCGCGTTGCGGGGCGGTGCTGGCGCCTGTTGCTGTCGTTCCGACGTTAGTGGCACCGCCGGCGCCCTCAACGTCGGACTCCACCGACACCCCCAGCGTGTTGGCGCGTTCCACGGCCAGCTTGCAGGAGTCCAGGCGGTTGACCTGGCCCATGCCGATGCCGACGGCGGCACCGTGATCGGCCAGCAGGATGGCGTTGGACTTGGCCGCGCGGCAGGCAGTCCAGGCGAACGCGAGGTCGGCCAGCGTGGCGGCGTCAGCGGCTTCGCCGGCTGCGAGGGTCCAGTTGGCGGGGTTGTCGCCGTCGGCGTCCACCTTGTCGGAAATCTGGACGAGCACGCCGCCCGAGACCTGGCGGATTTCAGCCGGGTAGCGGCCGTAACCCTCCGGCAGGGACAGGAGGCGGATGTTCTTCTTCTTGGAAAGGATCTCCACGGCTTCCGGTTCGAAGCCGGGCGCGATGACCACTTCGGTGAAGATGCCGGCCACGGTGCTGGCCATGCCGGCGGTGACCGTGCGGTTGGCTGCGATGACGCCGCCGAACGCGGAGACAGGATCGCAGGCGTGCGCCTTGGCGTGGGCGTCGGCGATCGGGTCGGCGGCATCCGCGGCTCCGACGGCCACGCCGCACGGGTTGGCGTGCTTGATGATGGCCACGGCGGGCTCGGCGAAGTCGAACGCGGCGCGGAGGGCGGCGTCGGCGTCAACGAAGTTGTTGTAGCTCATCGCCTTGCCGTGGATCTGGTCGGCCTGGGCGATGCCCGCGGGAGCTGCCTTGTCGACGTACAGTGCGGCCTGCTGGTGCGGGTTTTCGCCATAGCGGAGGACCTCGGAGCGCTCCAGCGCGAGGCCGGCGTAGGCGGGCCAGTCGATCACGCCGTCGCCGTCCTCATCGAGGAACTGGCTGGCGGTCCAGGTGGCCACGGCGTTGTCGTAGGTGGCGGTGTGCGCGAAGGCCTTGGCAGCCAGGCGCTGGCGGGTCTTCAGGTCGAAGCCGCCTTCAGCCGCGGCGCGGACAACGTTGCCGTAGAACGTGGGATCCACCACAATGCTGACGGCAGCGTGGTTCTTCGCTGCGGAGCGCACCATGGCGGGGCCTCCGATGTCGATCTGCTCCACGACGTCGTCCTGCGCGGCACCGGACTTCACGGTCTCGACGAACGGGTACAGGTTCACCACGACGAGGTCGAAGGCCTCGATCTCCATGCCGGCCAGCGTTTCCATGTGGGCCGGGACGCGGCGGTCGGCCAGGATGCCGCCGTGCACGCGCGGGTGCAGGGTCTTGACGCGGCCGTCCAGCATCTCCGGCGAACCGGTGACTTCCTCGACTTCCTGCACCGGGATGCCTGCGGCGGCGATCTTCTTGGCGGTGGAGCCGGTGGAGACGATCTTGACGCCTGCTTCGTGCAGGCCCTTCGCGAGCTCCTCCAGACCGGTCTTGTCGTAGACCGAGATCAGGGCTCGGCGGATGGGAACACGGTCTAGCTGCGTAAAGCTCACAAAGGTCTCCGTCTTTTGACACGGTGGGTGCCGCGGTTGGTGGGGATGTGGTCAGTTTATCGTGTCCGGCGGGCTGCCCTCCCTGCGCGCCCGACTGTGAAGGCTCCGCCCGGACCCCGGAGGCCTGCGCCCGGACCCCGGAGGCCTGCGCAAGGACCCTTCCGTGCAACGTAGAGTTTTCTCAGGAGGCCGAGATGAATACTTACACCACTGTGCCCAGCGGCGAACAGGTGGTCCAGGAACTGCCGTGGCGATGGAAAGTCCAGGGGCGGATCTTCCTGATCGGCGGCCTGGGCTTTATGTTCGACGCGTGGGACGTGACGCTCAACGGGATCCTCATTCCGCTGCTGTCCACCCACTGGGCGCTCGCCCCCGGCGATGCCGCGTGGATCGGCACGGCGAACCTCATCGGCATGGCCCTCGGCGCGTTCGCGTGGGGCACCATCGCGGACACCATCGGGCGCAAGAAGGCCTTCACGGCGACCCTGCTGATCTTTTCCCTGTTCACGGTCCTGGGCGCCTTCTCCCCCGATTTCATCTGGTTCTGTGTGTTCCGCTTCATGGCCGGTTTCGGCCTGGGCGGGTGCATCCCGGTGGACTATGCCCTGGTGGGTGAATTCACACCCCGGAAGCAGCGCGGAAAAGTACTGACGGCGATGGACGGCTGGTGGCCGGTGGGCGCCGCGCTGTGCGGCTTTGTCTCCGCCTGGCTGGTTGCAGCGTTCGCGGACTGGCGGCTGACCATGCTGGTGATGGTGCTGCCGGCGCTGCTGGTGTTCTGGGTGCGGCGCAGCGTGCCGGAGTCGCCGCTGTTCCTCATCCGCAAGGGCCGCCGAGACGAGGCCGCCAAGGTCATTGACGACCTGGTCAAAGCCACGGGCGCTGAGCCCCGTGCCTACAGCCTCCCGGACGCGCAGGATGCGCCGCGGCTTTCCGCCGGCAGCGCCTGGCTCCAACTGGCACGCGTCTGGCGGTTCAACTGGAAGATCACCGCGGCGGCCTGGTCCCTGTTCTTCAGCATCCTGCTGGTCTATTACCTGTCCCTGACGTGGATGCCGCGGATTCTGATCGGCGCCGGATTCGAGGACTACAAGGCGTTCCTCACCACGGCGTCCATGGCCGCCGTCGGGCTCCTGGGCGTGGTGGTGGCAGCGGTGCTTGTGGAGCGGGTGGGCCGCAAGTGGATCCTGGCGATCACTGGGCCGCTGTCCGCGCTGACGCTGGTGATCGTGGCGTTCGTGGTGGACATCCCGTCCGCCGCCGTGTTCTGGCTGCTGGTGTTCGGGTTCATCGTACAGGTGGCGATTCCGGTGCTGTACACCTATGTCTCCGAGCTGTATCCCACGGATCTTCGCGGCACGGGCTTCGGCTGGGCGTCCACGTTCTCCCGGCTCGGCGCAGGATTCGGGCCGCTGATTTTCGCCTCGGTCCTGTGGCCGCAGCTGGGACTGGCGACGTCCTTCGCCATTGCCGGCGGGCTGGTCCTGCTGTCGGTGCTGTGGATGGCGTTCTTCTCCCCCGAGACGAAGCAGCGCACGCTGACGTAAGCGCGGCTCGCCCCGCCCCTCCCCCTTCCCATCCCCCAACTAGGTAGCAGCAGGTGTCGTTTTGAGGGCTCAAAACGACACCTGCTGCTACCTACTTGGGCAACCAGCCGCTGCTGACCAGCGCCGTACGGACCTTCGCCACCGCGGAGCGTGCACCGTTGACCATATGCCGCTTGGAGATCCGGACGAGGGTCCACCCGGCACGGCTGAAGTCCTCTTCACGGGCGATGTCCCGGATGATCTGTGCGGCCTCGGAATGGCCCTCGCCTTCGTACTCCACCGCCACTTTGTGTTCCGGATAGGCAAGGTCCGGTTGACGCACGACGCCGGGACTCAGCTCAGTGGGCGCGTTCAGTTGCGGTTCGGGGAGGCCGTCGTTCTCCAGCGCCAACCGGAGGCGCGTTTCCGGCGCCGAATCGGCTCCTACCCGTGCCTGGTCAAGGGCGAGTCGGGCCTTCCGGATCCCGGGCGTTCCCTTGTGCCGGTCCAGCATGTCCGCGAGTTCCGCCAGCGTGGCGTGCGGCTCCGTCCTACCCTCGAATTCGGGGCGCGGAATCCTCAGCAGGTGGTCTGCCACAACCGTCAGTTCATCGATGCTCATCTTCCGCGAGCAATCCAGCCAGGTCCGCGTCCGAGAGGTAATGAGCAGCCCGTCGAGAGCGACAATTTCGTCCCCAAAGAACTGGCCGCGGTGGCCCCGCACGCCGGTTCGCCTGGGGATGGCCATAGTGTCCGGACGGAAAACGTGAATGATCGGATCGTCAGCGCCCGGCAGGAACCCCGGAAACGACCAAAGTGTGAACGCCGTGGCGTGGGACGCGGCCGAGAATTCCGTGACCAAGGTAACGGGCCGGACCTGCCGCAGCAGTTCGGTGCCGTCGCTTTGCCAGGGTTGCCTGATCCCCCGGCTTGGCATGATCAGCGAGCGGTGCCGCAAGCGGCGGCGGGTCACACCGGCGTCGACCGCTTCTTGATACGTGAACGCTGCGGAACTGAGAGGTTCCGGAAGCGCTTGCGGGGTCTTCATGGCCCCATGGTGGCAAAGATTGCGCGACGGCGCGGAAGTTATCCACAGGCCCAATCCATGCAGCCCAACTAGGTAGCAGCAGGTGTCGTTTTGAGCCGCCAAAACGACACCTGCTGCTACCTAGTTGGGCAGGGCCGGCGGTGCCTACGCGGCGGCGAGCTGCGCCAGGGTCGAGACCAGGAGCCTGCGCTCCACCACCTTGATGCGTTCGTGCAGGGTGTCCTCGGTGTCGTCGTCGCGGATGGCAACGGCTTCCTGGGCGATGATGGGGCCGGTGTCCACGCCGGCGTCGGCCCAGTGCACCGTGCAGCCGGTGACCTTCACGCCGTACGCCATGGCATCGCGGACGCCGTGCGCGCCGGGGAAGGCCGGCAGCAGGGCGGGGTGGGTGTTGAGGTATTTGCCGTCGAACGCGTCGATGAAGTCCGGGCTGACGATCCGCATGAAGCCGGAGGACACCACCACATCCGGCTCATACGCGGCCACGGCCTCCGTCAGCGCCGCGTTCCAGTCCGCGCGGTCGGCGTAGGCCTTGAAATCCACCACGAACGTCGGGATTCCGGCGGCCGCCGAGCGTTCCACACCATAGGTCCCCGGCCGGTCAGCGCCGACGGCGGCGATCTCGACGTCCAGCTCGCCCGCCTTGACGGCGTCAATGACAGCCTGGAGGTTGGAGCCGGTACCGGACACGAGGACTACGATGCGCATGGCTCTAGCTTATGGGGCCGCTCGCGTAGGCTGGAAAACATGAACCCCCCGAAGGACCCCGCAAGTACCCAGCCGGCACGGCAGCCCCTCAGCGATGCTGCGAAGGCGTCACTGCTGAAGACCCACAACCTGTTCCGCACTTTCATTGTTACCGTCCTGGGCTCCTTCTTCGTCTACCAGGTGGACGTCACCTATCTGTGGCTGACGGCCATCCTCACGACGGCAAGCATCGTGCTCGGCATCGTGGTGCTGGTCCGCGCCATCAAGCTCAAGGAATCCAAGCTGGTGCTGTTCGGGACCATCTCGGGGCTGGTGGTCTCTGCAGTGATGGTGCTGCTGATCCTGGCCTCGGCGGTGTTCTTCAACCAGGTCCGGGACTTCCAGCAGTGCTCCCGCAGTGCGCTCACCCAGCAGGCCATGGCCCAGTGCCAGACGCAGCTGGAGAAGTCACTCCCCACCCAGCTTCGCTGAGCCGCCGGCAGGTCAGCCGGCTAATCATCCGAAGGTAGCGCCCGACGGCGGGACCTCCTAGGGCTGTGTCGCTTCCAGGTCCGCTTCGCGCAGCTTCTGCTGGCGTTCCAGCCAGGGTCCCGCGGCGTAACCGATGACGACGCCGATCCCCACCTCCGCGGCCAGCCACAACGAAGTGCCCAGCGGGTCCGGGCCGATGTCCGTGAGGCGGCCCAGCCCGGCCGATCCACGCGCCACCCAGGCCATGCCACCGGCCATCAGTCCCGCCGCAGCGCCGATGATCGCACCGAGCGCCAGGGTTGAGGCCGATGCTGTGAACCAGCGGGCCCGGACCTTGATGGACAGCCATTCGTCGAAGTGGTTTTCGCCTTCGCGCAGGAACCACCAGCCGGCCAGTGCACCGGCGAGGACCGGCACCACCAGCGCCACGAAGCCGTAGTCCAGCGGTCCGGCGGGCAGCGCCGCGAACACCGGGATGGAGGGCAGCGGGCCAACCGCTGTTCCGAGCGGGCCCGCCTGCGAGCCGACGCCCAGGGCGAAGCCGGAGCCGGAGGTCCACGCGAGCGCGAAGACGGCCAGGTTGGGGAGGAAGCCGAGCTGCGCAATGGTGAGCACGGCACCGCCCATGGCACCGGCGTCGAGCCCTTCGTAGACCGCAATCACAAGGTCCCAGTGGATGAACAGGTCCACGGCGAGCAGCGCCGCGGACATGGTGAACGCGGCCATCAGCGCCACGAATCCGGCTTTGATCGAGGACCCAAGGTAGGACCCGGCCCAGCGGGAATGCTGGCTGGTCCGGGCGATCCAGTTCGCGGCGTCGACACCGATGAGCCGGCTCCAGGACCCTGCTTCGCGCCGGGCACCCACCACCATGCCCAGCCCGAACGGAATCAGCGGCACGAGGCCGGCGAACCACAGGAAGATGGCGACGTCGTCCGTGCGGCACACGAAACCCGTGGCCATGCCGAACCCGCCATAGACCAGCCACGAACCCAGCAGCGCCTGCCACAGCTGGTCCGTATAGGAAGCCCGGGCCAGGCGCCGGCCGGCTCGCCACGCGAGCAGGAACGGGATGAGGGTGAGGCCCAGCGGGATCAGCGATAGCGTGCCCGACTCGGTCTGTGCCGCAGCATCCCCCGCCACCATCGTCAGGTGCAGCGGCACGCCGTGGATCAGGAGCCAGGCCTGCCCGCCAAGCCGTGCCAGTGAATCGAAATTATTGTTCTGGAATCCGGCCGTGGCCCACACTGCCACGATGGGTGCCAGCACCACCAGCGCGGAGATGACCGCCGCCTGCGCCGATTCAAGCGCTCCCTGCAGCCACAAGGGCATGGGAATGCCACGGTCTCCGGTCTGATCAGCGCGCAGTTTCATCGTGTTCCATGGTGTCACGGGAGGCGCCCGGGGCCCGGCCACGACAGGCTCAAACGACGGAGTTACCAGAGCTGTTACCAGAGCTCGTAGTTGTCCTTGCTGATCATGAAGCCGTGCCCGGTCCGAAGATGCGCGCAGGTCATGGCGCCCGGCGCCCGTTCGCACACCATATTGCCCAGCCGCACGGTCTGGCCGTCCTGGATCCACGGCCCCGGGAATGCCGGCCCGGCCACGGCCTCCGCCTCCATGGGGGACGTTCCGTTGCCGCACAGCCCGTACTGGGCGCCGCCGTCGAGCGTTACCACCGCATAACCGCCGTAGTACTCGCTGAGTCCGGTGCACTGGCCCCTGATATCACCGGGCCGGGGTGCGACGTCAGTGAGCAGGTGGCACGCCGCGCCGTCCGCGTCGATGGAGCACTGCATGTCCTTGCTCGCCGACTGGACCACAACGGGCAGCGGCGCCGCCCACGGTTGCGCGTTAACCTTGGGCAGGAGCTGCTCGGCCCTGTTCAGCGGACGGGCGTTGGCCTTGGGGGCAGCCGGCGGAACCGCTTGGGAAGCAGCCCCGTCCGACGGCGGCTCCCCCGCCCCTGCCCCGTCCTCCAACGTCTCGCTCATTCTCAACGCACCGACAGCGGGGGCGTTGCCGGCAGGGACGGCCACGCTGCAGCCGGCGGCAGCCAGCAGCACAACGGCGGCCACAAGGGTTCGGAGAATCACGGTTACAGGGCGCATGGTCCTGCCAGTTCAGCAGAACGGGGCGGTTCTGTCGCTGGGCAGAAGTCCCCATGCCCCAAGCGCTTTTTTCATTACTCAGCCGTAAGATTGGTATGTCCGCAAACAGTGGTTGGAGGCAGAAAAATGACTACCGCATCCCCACATGCACACGGCGTTCACTTTGGTCGTACGGATGTCCAGAACGTTGGCATGGGTGTAGGTATTGTCCTGATGTTGGTGGGTGTTCTGGGGTTCATCCCGGGCATTACCCAGCAGTACAGCGAACTGAGGTTCCTTGGACCTGATTCGCACGCCATGTTCCTTAGCCTGTTCCAGGTATCCATGCTGCTGAACATTGTGCAGCTGGTCATCGGTGCAACGGGCTGGGCGATGTCCCGCAGTGGAATGGGCGCCCGGAACTTCCTCATGGGCTTTGGTGCGCTGTACATCGTCCTCAGCATCTTCGGGCTCAGTGTCGGAGTGGGATCGGCAGCCAATTTCCTGTCGCTGAACACTATGGATAACTGGACCCACATGGTGCTGGGCGTGCTCATGATTGGCGCCGGCTGGATCCTCTCGAGGCATCTGGCCGAGGACCGCAGGTAGCCCGGATCGCGTAACCCGGGACATAAGGAGCCGCTAATGAGGAACGATTCATAGCAATCTGAAATGTTTTAACCACCGGTTGGTGCAGTTGCCCTGCGTAGACGCAGGCGGCTGCACCAGCTTTTTGCGTTTAAGGGCCTTGCTGCGGGGGGATCAGCCGACGGCGGGTCGTCGGGGTGGGCCTGGAGCTCGCGGGCGGGCCCAGAATCTTCATTCCTGTAAAGATTTTCACTTTAATCAAGGAAAAAACATTGACTCGCTAAAAATCTTCACTATAGTTATGTGAGTCAGGTCACCCAATGAAGGAATCCCAATGACCACCGAGACTACGAACGGTGCACCGGCCGCCACAAGCGCGCTGCTTGCCACTGTCGGCAACAAGGTCCGCACCATGCGCAAGGAAAAAGGCATGACGCTGGCCAAGCTCTCGGAGATCACCGGACTCAGCCAGGCGATCGTCAGCCAGATCGAACGCGGCATGGCCAATCCTTCCTTCACCACCCTGGCGCAACTGGCCCACGGCCTGGACATTCCGGTGGGGAAATTCTTTATCGGGCAGGAAGCTTCCAAGTCCCCCGTGGTCCGTAAATCCGAACGGCGCAACCTCAAGGGCGTCACCCGCGAATCCGTCGGCGAAGCAGTGCACGAACTGCTCACCCCCGGCCTCAACGGCGGCATTGAAGCCCAGTGGATCATGACGCCGCCCGGACACGACACCAGCTCGAACCCCTTCAGCCACAGCGGCGAGGAGTTCTGCTACATCGTCTCAGGCCGGAAGGACGTCTACCTTGACGGCGTCTGCCACAGCCTGAGCGAGGGCGATTCGATCACCTATTCCTCGGAGATCCCTCACTGGTACAAAAACAGCTACGAAGAGGTATGCGTAGCGATCTGGGTTAACGCACCGCACGCGTGGTAGATCCGCCGACCCCAACCGGCCGTTACCGTCTTACACCCACTGTCCGGGCCTGAACCGTGCCCGCCGACAGTCCTTGCATCCTTCGCATCTTCCGTCCTGCCCCCAAGACATCGATGCGTCATACCCTCCCACGCCCTTTGTGGCGTAAGCGTAAGGACACTTCCATGCTCGACACACAAACGACAGACCCCCGAGGGACCGACAAAGCAGTCGCGTCCCCCTCCCGCACCCGCTCCTCCGAAAAGTTCTCCCCCGAGGTCCGCAAAGGCCTGCTGGGACTGGGCCTGGGCAACGCCCTCGAGTGGTACGACTGGATGGTCTTCGGCCTCCTCTCGGCCTTCATCGGCCCCAATTTCTTCCCCAACACCGATCCGCTCTCCGCCACCCTGAACGCCCTGGCCGTGTTCGCCGTCGGCTTCGCTTTCCGTCCGCTGGGCGGCATCCTGCTGGGCACCCTGGCGGACCGCGTCGGCCGCCGCCGCGTGATGCTGCTGTCCATCATGCTGATGGCCGGCACCACGCTGATCATCGCCGTCACGCCGAGCTACCAGCAGATCGGCGCCTGGGCCGGCATCATCCTCCTGGTCTGCCGCGTCCTGCAGGGCATCTCCACGGGCATCGAAGCCCCGCTCTCCACCTCCCACGCCGTTGAGCTGGTGCCGGAAGGCCGCGAAGGCTACGTGGCCGGCATCATGTCCTTCTACGTCAACATCGGCATCCTGCTGGCCTCGCTGGTCAGCTTCCTCTGCAGCCTCACCCTCGGCGGGGCCGTGATGGCCGACTGGGGCTGGCGCGTGCCGTTCATCATCGGCGCCCTCTTCGGCTTCGTGGTGCTCTACCTCCGCCGGTCCCTGCCGGAAACCCTCAGGCCCGAGGAAATGGCCACCAACACCCCCGGCGCCGTCTGGACCGGAGTCCGCAAGCACTGGCTCTCCGTCCTGGCCATCATCTTCGTGGTGGGCGCCGCCCAGGCCTACAACTACGCCTGGAACGTCGGCCTTCCCAGCGCAGCACGCAGCGGGTTCAAGGAAGATCCCACCGCGGTGTTCGCCCTGACCACCATCCTGGGCCTCATCCTGGTGGTGGGCAGCTGGATCATCGGCAAGCTGGCCGACGGCCGGTCCATGTCCCGCTGGTTCCTGATCACCCGCATCCTGGCCATCCCCTCCGTGTTCCTCATGCTCATGTACGTCCAGCCCGGCATCGGCGGCTTCGCTGCAGTCCTCCTCGGCGGCTCCCTGGTCCTGGTCCTGAACATGACCCTCTACAACGTGGTCAGCTCGTCCCTGATGCCCAAGAACTGCCGCGGCGCCGGAGTGGCCCTCGGCTACGGCATCGGCGTCGCCCTCTTCGGCGGCACTGCTTCCTACCTGCTGGTGTGGCTCCAGTCCATGAACCTGAGCTGGGTCTTCCCGGTTTACGTGGCCGTCCTGTCCATCCTCAGCATCATCTTCTACCTCGCCGCCCGCCGCACCAACGGCCTCTTCGTCGGAAACTAAGGATCCCTCCCATGACCTCCCCCGCAACATTCAGCTCACTGGACCTCGCCACCACGACGGCGGACCTCACCGCCCCCGTCATCTCCCGCTCCAACGTCCTCGTGGTGGGTGGTGGTCCCGCAGGTGTGGCCGCTGCCGTCACCGCGGCCCGGTCGGGCGCCAAGGTCACCCTGCTGGAACGCTACTCAGCACTCGGCGGCCTGGCCTCCGGCGGCATGGTCCTGGTGCTGGACGACATGATCAACGGCCAGGAAATCACGGTCGCCGGCATTGTGTCCGAATACGTCGAGCGCCTGCAGAAACTGGGCCTCGCCATCGTCCCGCCGGCTGATGACCGCAAGACCTCCGAGGAACTCTGGAACAAGTGGGGCCGCTACGGCACCTTCGACTTCCACTCCCACACCAACCCCAAGCCCATCTGCTACGCCGCGGCGTTTGACCCGGACGGCTGGAAGCGCGTCTCCAACGACCTGGTCCGCGAGGCCGGCGTGGACCTGCGCCTGCACTCCTGGTTCTCCCGCCCCATCGTGGACAACGGCGTGATCAAGGGTGTCATCTGCGAGACCAAGCTGGGCCCGCAGGCCTTCATATCAGACGTCGTCATCGACACCACCGGCGACATCGACGTCGCCTCCCGGGCCGGCGCCAGCTACGCCAAGGACAACTACCTCACCACGCTCGTCTTCCGCCTGGGCAACGTCAACACGGATGCCGCCGAGGCGTTCGAACAGGCCAACCCGAAGGAAGCCCGCGCCATCAACCGCAAGATCAAGCGCCTCCTCGGCGGCGCCTGGGAACTGTGGTGGCTCAAGACTCCCATCGACGGTGTGGTCTGGTGCAACGCCCCGCACATGACCGGCTTCGACGGCACGGACCCGGCGGACATGACGGCCGCCGAATTCGCCGCCCGCGACCGGATCTCCGAGGCCGTGGACTACGTCCGCGCCAACCTGCCCGGCTTCGAGAACTGCTACATGCTGGACGTCGCCTCCCAGATGGGCGTCCGGCAGACCCGGCTCCTGCAGGGCGAGTACGTCATGACCAAGGACGACGTCACCCAGCGCCGGCACTTCGCCGACACCGTGGCCCGCGGCCGCGACTACTACTACCCGTACCGCTCGCTGCTGCCCAAGGAAGTGGACCAGCTCCTGGTGGCCGGCCGCCACTATTCCGCCACCCCCGAGGCGCAGAAGATGTCCCGCGAGATCCCGCCCTGCATGGCCATGGGCCAGGCCGTCGGCGTTGCCGCAGCCCTCGCCGTCGAGAACGGCGTCCTCGTCCGCGACGTGTCCGCGCTGGACATCCAGCAGGGCATGCGCCGGCACGGCGCCGACCCGGGCGACGTCCCGTCGTCGAACGCCACCGTGGACACCGACGCGGCGGTGGCAGTATGAGCACCTTGACTTTGGAAACGACAGAGCCGGAACGCACGACGGCGGCACCCGCCGCCGCTGCTCCGGCACCGACGCCGCTCCCGCTCGACGGCATCAAGATCGTGGACTTCACCCAGGTGTTCATGGGCCCGTCCTGCACCCAGCTCCTGGGCGACTACGGCGCGGACATCATCAAGGTGGAGCGCCCCGGCGCCGGCGACATCTCGCGCAACTCGTTCCCGGACAAGGACGGCCAGGACAACCCGATCTTCCTGTCGATCAACCGCAACAAGCGCAGCGTCTCCATCGACACCCGCACCGAGGAAGGCCGGAACGTCCTGCACGCCATCATGGCGGACGCGGACGTGGTGGTCAGCAACTTCCGCTCCGGCGTGATGGAGCGGATGGGCTTCGGCTACGAGGACCTCAAGGCGGAAAACCCCGGCATCATCTGGGCCTCCGGCACGGGCTTCGGCCCCGTAGGCCCGTACTCGCACAAGGGCGGCCAGGACGCGATCGCGCAGGCCTACTCGGGTGTGATGTGGCGGCGGGAATCGGACGACCAGAAGCCCTCCATCTACCCCACCACCCTGTGCGACTACATCACCGGCATGCACCTGATGCAGGGCATCCTGCTGGCGCTTCGGACCCGCGAGACGTCCGGTGTCGGGCAGAAGGTAGAGGTGACCATGTACGACTCCATGCTGCACCTGCAGATGCAGGAGGCGTGCATGCAGCTCAACCGCGGCTACGAGGTCAACTGGGGCGCCATGCCGCTGAGCGGCGTCTTCGAAACCACCGACGGCGCCGTGTGCATGGTGGGCGGTTTCACCCCGGACCCGCTGGCCCGCATCTCCGAGGCTCTCGGCCTGGAGGAGGACCTCACGCTCCGGCCCGAGTTCGCCAACCTGGAGCAGCAGTTCGCGCACAAGCCGGCGCTGCAGGCGATCTTCCGCGAGCGCATCGCCACCAACACCACCGAGCACTGGACCGGCAAGCTCGAGGACCAGGGGCTGCTCAACGCCCCGGTCCACACCCTGGAACAGGCCCTGGCCGACGCCCAGACCGAAGCCAACGGCATGATCGTCGAGGCCGAACACCCCGGCGTCGGAACGGTGCGCATGCTCAACGCGCCCATCCGGCTCTCCGCCACGCCGCCCACCGTCCGGCGCGTGGCGCCGCGGCTGGGCGAGCACAACGTGGAGGTCCTGCTGGAGAACGGCTTCGATGAAGAGACCATCGATCGCCTGCAGCAGCTGGGGGTCCTGCGGTGACGGCAGTTGTGGAACAGGCAGTCGTGGAACAGACGCCGGTGGACCAGGTCACCCTGACCATCGACAACCACGTGGCCACGGTGGTGATCGACCGGCAGCACGTGCTCAACGCCGTCGACGGCACCGCCCAAGCCCGGCTCAACGAAATCTGGGAACAGCTGGAACAGGACGCCGACGTCCGCGCCGTCGTCATCACCGGTGCCGGCACCCGGGCGTTCTGCGTCGGGGCGGACATGTCCGCTTCCGCCGTGGACAAGACCGGCCTGGAGTACTGGGCAGGCCTGGACCCGAACGGGTTCGGCGGGCTGAGCCTGCGCACGTCGTTGGATGTACCGGTGATCGCCCGGGTCAACGGCTACGCGCTGGGCGGCGGCATGGAGATCGTGCTCGGCGCGGACATCGTGGTGGCGTCGGAAAACGCGAAGTTCGGGCTGACGGAACCGCGGGTGGGCCGTTTGGCGCTCGACGGCGGCATCCACCAGCTGGTGCGGCGCATCCCCCACACGCAGGCGATGGGAATGCTGCTTACCGGACGGAAGGCGGACGCCGCGGAACTGCAGTCCATGGGACTGGTCAACGAGGTGGTCCCGGCAGACGAGCTCGACGCCGCGGTCCAGCGCTGGGTGGACCAGATCCTGGCGTGCGCCCCCACCTCCGTCCGGGCGGTGAAGCAGATGGTCACACAAACGGGCCATCTGACCGCCAAGGAGGCCCGCGGTCTCCGCCTGCCGGCGCTCATGGCGGCACTGGACAGCGAGGACTCCGCAGAGGGCGTGCGCGCCTTCCAGGAAAAGCGGCTGCCGGTCTGGCCGGGCCGCTGATGCCCAACAACTTCGAGGAGGATTCAATGACTGGATCACTGAACGACGGCACAGCGAAGGATACCCGCGAGTCCCTGGCCCGCGAACCACAGGCCCGCGAGGCCTCCGCCCGCGAGTCACTGGCGCCCGGTGTCTGGGGCGTCGTGGCCACACCGTTCCAGGGCAGCACGCTCGACGTGGACCTGGACAGCCTGTCCGGGCTGGTGGAGCACTACGAAGCCATCGGTGTCACGGGACTGACCGTCCTGGGCGTGTTCGGCGAGGCTGCAGCACTGACCGTGGAGGAACGCCGCCAGGTGCTGGAAATTACGGTCGAATGCACGGACCTCCCGCTGGTCGTGGGCATCACCGCGATGGCCACCCGGCCGGCCATCGACGAAATCAAGGCGGCGCAGGCGGCTGCCGGCGAGCGCCTGGCTGCCGTGATGGTGCAGGCCAACTCCGCCCGGCCCGAGGTGGTAATCGCACACCTGGATGCCATCCACCGGGCCACCGGCGCGAAGGTGGTGCTGCAGGATTACCCGCTGGCCAGCGGCGTCAGCATCAGCACCCCGGCACTCATTTCCGTGGTGAAGTGGTGCAGCTTCGTGGTCGCGGTGAAGGCGGAAGCGCCGCCCACCAGCGTGGCCATCGCGGAGCTGACGGCCGCCGTCGGGGTTTCCGTCTTCGGAGGGCTCGGCGGGCAGGGGCTGCTGGACGAGCTCATGGCCGGAGCGGCCGGCGCCATGACCGGTTTCTCCTACCCGGAGGCGCTGATCGCCTGTGTCCGGGCCTGGCAGCGCGACGGCTATGAGGCCGCCCGCGACCAGCTGCTGCCATACCTGCCGCTGATCAACTTCGAGCAGCAGGCAAAGATCGCCCTCGCCGTCCGCAAGGAATGCCTGCGGAAGCGCGGCCTCATCAAGGACTCGGGCGTCCGGGCGCCGGCCGCGGTGTTCCCGGAGAAGCTGCGGTACAGCATGCTCACGCACCTGCGGGAAGCTGCGGCCGCGCTGGAAGCACGCACAGACTCACCCGCCGCCACCAACCACACATCTGTAGGGAGTTTCTGATGGACCTGGGAATCGCAGGCAAGACCGCCCTGGTGGCAGCCTCCACCGGAGGCCTGGGCCTGGCCGTGGCCCGCGCGCTGTCCGCCGAGGGCGTCCGCGTGGCCGTCACCGGCCGCCGCCGCGACCGCGCCAAGGAGATCGCCGCGGACCTGCACACCGCGTACGGCACCGGTGCCATCGCCATCGAGGCGGACCTGACCACCCCCGAAGGAATCGGGTCCGCCGTCGAACAGACCGTGGCGGACCTCGGTCCCATCGACATCCTGGTGCTCAACGGCCCCGGCCCCAAGCCCGGCGCCGCCGCGACGCTCAGCTCCGAGGACATCGCCGCCGCCTTCGAGCTGCTGGTCAAGCCGCACCACGCGCTGGTCTCCCAGGTCCTTCCGGGCATGCGGGAACGGCGCTGGGGCCGCATCCTCGCCATCGGCTCCAGCGGAGTGGTGGCACCGCTGCCCAACCTGGCCGTGTCCAACACCGGCCGTGCCGCACTGGCCGGCTACCTCAAGACCCTCGCGGCCGAAGTGGCCCTGGATGCGGTGACCGTCAACATGCTCCTCCCCGGCCGGATCGCCACGGACCGGGTGGCCGAACTCGACCATGCCGCCGCCAAGCGCCGCGGCACCACGCTGGAGGAGATCCAGCTGGAATCCCGCAAGACCATCCCCGCCCGCCGCTACGGCGAACCCGAGGAATTCGGCGCCGCCGCCGCCTTCCTGTGCAGCACCCCGGCGTCGTACATCACCGGCGTTGCGCTGCGGTGCGACGGCGGCCTGATCCGCAGCCTGTAGCTCCCCCTCACACTTCAGAAGGAACCCCATGACTTCCACAGCACTGCCCGAGACCGCGACCGACCGCGACCTCATCACCGCCCGGCACCTCATCAACGGCGAATGGCTGGGCGAAGCCGGCACCGAACGGATGAACCCGGCCCGCCCGGGCGAACTCGCAGCCCTCGCCCCCAGCGGCACCGCAGCGGATGTGGACGCAGCCATCACCGCCGCCGCGGCAGCGCAGCCCGGTTGGGCCGCCATGCCCGCACCGTCCCGCGGCGCCATCCTCATCGCCGCCGGCAACCTGCTGATCGACCGCCAGGCCGCCATCGCCGAGGACCTGGTCCGGGAGGAAGGCAAGACCCTCGCCGAAGCCAAGGGAGAGGTCAAGCGCGCCTCGGACGTACTGCGCTTCTTCGGCTCCCTCGGCTGGGCCGCCACCGGCGAAGTCCTGCCCAGCGGCCTTCCGGACACCACCATCACCACCCGGCGCGAACCGCTCGGCGTCGTCGGACTCATCACGCCGTGGAACTTCCCCATCGCCATCCCGGCCTGGAAGACTGCCCCCGCCCTGATCAGCGGCAACGCCGTGGTGATCAAGCCGGCCGAGCTCACCCCGCTCTCCGCCACACACCTGGCCCGTGCGCTGCAGGACGCCGGACTCCCCGCCGGCGTGTTCAACGTGGTGCACGGCAAGGGCCGCGTGGTGGGCGACGCACTGGCCCGCGACCCGCGCATCGCCGGCCTTTCCTTCACGGGTTCCACGAACGTGGGGCTGGGCCTGCAGGAGATCCTGAACGCCCGCCGCGCCCGCGTCCAGCTGGAGATGGGCGGCAAGAACGGCGTCCTGGTCCTGGACGACGCCGATGCACGCAAGGCAGCCCACGTGGTGGCCGCCGGGGCGTTCGGCCTCACCGGCCAGGCCTGCACCGCGACGTCCCGCGTCTATGTCACCCCGGGCATCCGCTCCGCCTTCCTCGACGCCCTCACCGAGGAAGCCGCCGCCTACACTCCCGGCGACGGCATGGACACTGACGGTCCGGACGCTGTCCGGATGGGGGCCGTGGTGAGCAGCCAGCAGCACGCACAGAACACCGCGGCGGTGCGGTCCGCCGTCGAACGCGGCGCCACGCTCCTGTCCGGTTCCGGGATCCTGGACGGAACGCACGACGGCGACGCGGACCGTCCGCTGTTCTTCCCGGCCGCCGTGCTCACCGGACTGCCGTTCGACGACGCCGCCGTGACCGAGGAGATCTTTGGCCCGGTGGTGGCCGTCCTCGAAGTGGCCGACTACGAGGCCGGTCTCGCCGCGATCAACGATTCCCCTTACGGCCTCACCGCAGGCATCTGCACCGATTCGCTGGCGCTCGCCACGGACTTCGCCGCGCGGGCCCAGGCCGGCGTGGTGAAGGTCAACCGGCCGACGGCGGGCCTGGACCTGAACGTGCCGTTCGGCGGTGTGAAGGACTCCTCCACCAACACGTTCCGCGAACAGGGCAAGTCCGCACTGGACTTCTTCACCTGGGGCAAGACCGTTTACACCGGTGTGTAGCGCGCCGTGACCTACGTGATCGCGCAGCCGTGCGTGGATGTGAAGGACAAGGCCTGCATCGAAGAATGCCCGGTGGACTGCATCTACGAGGGCGAACGGTCGCTCTACATCCACCCGTCCGAATGCGTGGACTGCGGCGCGTGCGATCCGGTGTGCCCGGTGGAGGCCATTTACTACTCCGACGACGTCCCGGACGAGTGGGTGGATTACGTCCGGGCCAACGTGGAGTTCTTCGAGGAACTCGGGTCGCCCCAAGGTGCCTCGCCCCTCGGGAACCTGGGCCGCGACCATCCGGTGATCGCAGCCCACCCCGTGGCCGAACCCGCCCACTAGTTGAGCGCGAACGGACACTTGAGGCCCGCTCCGCAAGCGCGAACGGACACTTGAGCCCCGCTCCGCAAGCGCGAACGGACACTTGAGCCCCGCTCCGCAAGCGCGAACGGACACTTGAGCCCCACCCGAAAGGACCGCCGCTCCCTCAGACCCCAACTGAGGGAGCGGCTTTTTCGTGCGCCGGCGACGAGTGATGCCAACCGTGCCCGACGACGTGAGCCAAGTGCCGCCGTCGTGCGTCAATGCCGTTGCCGCAGGCAAATATCGCCCAGACTCTGGACTCTTGGGCGGGGGCCAATCAGACTGTCTACAACAGCTGGCCCGGCAGGCCGGAATTACCCGTATTCAAGCCGGCAGGGAATGTGCAGCTGCATCAATTGGGACTTTACCGCGATGCCTGTTCCATAACCCTGAAAGGACCTGGCCATGCCGGACTTGTCAGCATTCTTCCCGCTAATTGCCGCCCTCATTGGCGCGATTGTCGTCATAGGCTTTATATGGGTGGCAATAAAACTGATGTGGAAAGTGGCTGAACCCAACGAGGCCCTCATCATCTCGGGCCTGACCCGCGGAACCCTTGAAACCCGGGCCGGAATGGACTTCAAGATCGTCACCGGCAAGGGTGCACTGGTATTTCCTGGGCTTCAGACGGTGCGCACCTTGTCGCTCACCTTGAATGAAACAGAGCTCAAGGTTTCCTGTGTTACCTCGCAGGGCATCCAGGTGATTGTTGAAGGTGTGGTGATTTACAAAATCGGCGACGCCCCGCCGTTCATTGCAAATGCGGCCAGGCGTTTCCTGGGTCAGCAGCCCAAAATGGAAAGCCAGGTGTACAACGTTTTTGAGGGCCACCTGCGGTCGATCATCGGCAGCATGACGATGGAGGAAATCATCCGCGAGCGGGACAAGCTTGGCTCGCAGGTCCGCAGCGCCAGCGGCGTGGAGATGGAGAAGCTGGGCCTGGTCGTGGATTCGCTCCAGATCAAGGACCTGCAGGACCCCACCGGGTACATCCAGAACATCGCCAAGCCCCATATTGCCCAGGTGAAGATGGAAGCCCGCATTGCCGAGGCCACCAGGAACCGCGAGGCCGCCGAGAAGGAAGCGGAGGCGGCTGCCCTCATCGCCGACGCCCAGAGCGTATCGGCCATCCGGCAGTCGGTGGCGCAGGCCAATGCCGAGCGGGCAAAGGCCAATGCCGCCCAGGCCGGTCCGTTGGCCGACGCAACCGCGCGCCAGCAGGTGGTGGTCCAGGAAACCGAAGTGGCCAAGCTTGAGGCGGACCGCGAGGAGCAAAAGCTTCAGACCACCATCCGCAAGCCCGCCGACGCCAAGGCCTATGCCAAGCGGACGGATGCGGAAGGCCAGAAGGCTGCCGACATCAGTGCCGCCGAGGCGCTGGCCCGCCGCACCGAACTCGAAGCCCAGGTGAACGCCCGGCGGACGGAACTCCAGGCCCAGGCCAATGCCACGGCTGCCGCGGCCGCTGCCGGCGCCACGAAGGTCACCGGCGAGGCGGAAGCCGCGGCCACCAGGGCACGCGGTGATGCTGCCGCGTCGGCCATCAAGGCCAAGGCACTCGCGGAGGCTGAGGGTATCAAGGCCCGCGCCGAGGCACTCGGGACCAACCAGGACGCCGTCATTTCGCAGCAGCTGGCCGAGAACATGCCGGCCATCATCGCCGCGGCAGCCGAACCGTTCTCGCATGTGGGCCAGATGACGGTGCTGAACGGCGGCGAAGGGGTCAACAAGATGCTCGGCGGGATCCTCGCCCAGGTGGGCGACTACCTTCCGGCCCTCTCCTCCGCGCTGAAGAACTCCCGGAAGAGCTCCGCCCAGGGCGACGGCAGGCCAGCGAAAGCCCCCGATGCATAAAAACGTCGACCGCAGCCTTACCGGAAAGATCGGACGGGTGACCGGGCGCATCGGCCCGGGCACCATCGGCGAGGTCATGCTGCCGTATCTTGGCGGCATCATGGCCTTCCACGCCCACCCGTTCGACAAGGCCAGTGTGTTTCCGGTGGGCGAGGAAGTGCTGGTCATCTACTTTGATCCGCCGCAGACGGTCTACGTGGACGAACTGCCGGAGGTGTTGAGGCACGACGGCGGGCGCTGAGTGAGGGCGGCAGCGGGCTACTGCGATCATGCCTGTTGCAGTCAGAACCGCCACACCGAGTACGGAACGCTGGGCAGGTTTCCGGCCATCCACGGGCGGTCGGACTGCTCCCGCGGGAGCTGTCCGCGGCCGTCGCGGACGACCACCACCACCGTGCCGATGACCCCTACGAGGGCAACAACGGCAAGGAAAAGAAGGACGACGACGATTGGCCCGGACATTTCTGGAACACCTCTTGCTTCCAATTTTACGGCGATCTGATCCGGCTGCCGATGGACCCGCGCGCCCAGATCTGCACTCTGGTTCCCCGACGGTTTAATCCCGCAAGCCCGGACGTCTAGACGGCTGACAACACCGGGCGTATCCTGATTTTCCATCGCCACTGGGGGGTGATTCGGATGGGCGGCACTTTGCGTGATCGTTGCCTCGCTACCTCGCGCCCATTCCTGCTCGCCGTCCTGCTGACCGTTACCTGGTTGGCGTGGGCCGCTGGCTCCGCGAATGCCGCATCCGAAGACCCGAACCTGCTGGGCGCGATCGAGCAGGCAACCGTTTCAGTGCTTCAGGACGCCGGGAACACGCCCGCACCGGCGCTCCAGGATTCTCCAGCCCAGGCCGCCGCTGTGCCGTTTCCGGTCTCCGGCACGGCGGCGGCCGTGGTCGACGGCACGGCGGCGGCCGTGGTCGACGGCACGGATCCGGTGCCCGGCGAGGCAACAGAAGCTGTGACAGTTGGGGTGAACAGGGCCGCCCCGCCGCTCACGGACTCACTCGCCGACACGGTGGTTGGCGACACGGTGGTTGTCGACACAACCACGGAAACGGTGGCCGGCACTGTCGACACAGTGGGCGGCACAGTCGTCTCGGTGGTCGACTCGCTGGCGCCGGCTTTGCCGGGCGTTCAGGTTCCCACGCTTACAGTTCCGGCGCTGCCGGTCCCCACGCTGCCTTTACCCACGCTGCCGCTTCCCACCGTGACTTTTCCAACCGTTCCGGTACCGCAGATTCCGTTGCCGGAACTACCGGTGTATTTGCCGGAAGTGACTGTTCCCGGGCGTTCACCCGTTACCACCGTGCCGCCGTCGGGCTTCCACCCGGCGCTGGCCACACCTGCCGGCGTCGGCCTTGAGGCAACTGCCCATGCCGGTTCGCAGGCGGCCAAGGACACCGCCGCCGCTCCGCAGCAGGCCCGGCGCGCGGTTTCGCCGTTGGAGTTCCTGGCGAATACGCAGGCGCTGCGGGCGTTGGCGGCAACCATTGGCTACGTTGTTTCGGCAGCGCCCGCGCCGGCAAACGCGCCGGAGCCCGAACAGGTGTTCCGCTTCGCTGCCCTGCAGAACCAGTCCGGTTCCGCGTCCGCAGGTACGGGCAGTGCCGGCGCCGAGGCTTCGGCCGATGTCGCGGCGTTCTGGAACATTCGGCACGATGCCCGCAGCGGCTTGATGCCGGACAGAGCTCTGATCCCCGTCGCGGGCCCGACGTTTGATCCGGGGTCTTCCCCCGACTGAGCAGGCCACCTCTGCGCTTTTCAGGCAGAGCATGGCCATCCACGCCGTCGTCGGCGTAAAGGAATCAACACTCAGTCAGGAGAAAAGTCATGTCCATCTACACCCAGCTCTTCAGCGCCGCCCCGATCGTCCGTTCCGCGCCCGCCCGTGCTTCCATCGGCAACTGGCCCGACCCCATGAACGCGAGCATCGGGTGGTGGCCCAACACCATGAAAGCCCGCATCGGTAACTGGCCCGACCCCATGAACCCGATGGTCCGGGCCGGTTCGGCGGCCAGCCGCTGACCCGCAGCTGGTCCGGATGTTGTCCCGCGCCCGTCTGGGGGTGGTACGGGGCAGCATCCGGGCCCTGCAATGCTCTCGAGCTGGTCCTTGAGGACGAGCTACGGCACCCCCGGCGGCGAGCGCCGCCGTCGTCGTGCTTCAACTCAGCCCGGCTGTTAACCCAACCTTCTACTCCCCGTCATTCCCGCTCCCCCGGTAGGCAACACGCCCCGCGCACCGTGGAGGGGTGAGGATCGCAATCGTTGCTGAATCATTCCTGCCACTGATGAACGGGGTTACGCACTCCATCCTTCGGGTGCTAGAGCATCTGCAGGAACGGGGCGATGACGTTATGGTGATCGCCCCGTCGACTCAGGACACAGAGGTCCTGGATGTGGTGCACGGCGCGTTCGTGCACCGGCTTCCATCGGTTCCGCTGGCCGGGTACACGAACGTGCGGGTGGCGTTGGGCGGTGTGAACCGGGTCAAGAGAATCCTTGCCGATTACGCGCCGGACGTTGTCCACCTCGCGTCACCGTTCGTGCTCGGCTGGCGGGCGGTGCAGGCGGCTCACCAGCTGGGGATCCCCACTGTGGCCATCTACCAGACCGAGGTTCCCAGTTACGCGGCGCGCTACGGGGTGCCGTTCATGGAGAACTGGGCCTGGAACCGGGTGGAGAACATCCATCTGCTGGCGTCCCGGACGCTGGTGCCGTCCACTTTCGCGCTGAACCAGCTGCGCGGCCGCGGTGTACTGCGGGTGGACATGTGGCGGCGCGGTGTGGATACCGCGCGCTTTGCGCCGGGAAAGCGCGACGACGCGTGGCGGGCCTCCGTGGCCCCGGGCGGCGAGCGGATCATCGGCTACGTGGGCCGGCTCGCCGTGGAAAAGCAGGTGGAGGATCTGGCCGTGCTGGCCGATGTGCCAGGCACCAGGCTAGTGATCGTCGGCGACGGCCCGCAGCGGGAGGCGCTGCAGGAAGCCCTGCCGAACGCCGTATTTGCGGGCTTCCTCGGCGGCGAGCAGCTGGCCAGGGCGGTGGCCTCCTTCGACCTTTTCGTGCATCCCGGCGAGTTCGAGACCTTCTGCCAGACCATCCAGGAGGCCATGGCATCGGGCGTGCCGGTGGTGGCCACGGGACGCGGCGGCCCGCTGGACCTGGTGGAGAATTCGCGCACGGGCTGGCTGTACAAGCCCGGCGACCTGGCCGGCCTGCGTGCGCACGTCATGGACCTGATGGGCGACGACGCCAAACGCCGCGCGTTCGCAGCGGCAGCGCACGCCTCGGTCCAGGGGCGGACGTGGCCGGCGCTGAGCGCGGAGTTGGTGCGGCATTACCGGGCTGTGATGGCCGGCGAACGGGTGGCCGAGCCCGTGCCCGCGCCTGTGCCCGCATCGGTGCCCGCCGCAAGCCGCCGCGTTCCGGTGGCCGCGCCTGTCCAAACCAAAAGAGGAGTGTCCCTGTGAGAATTTCCGTGATCGGCTGCGGCTACCTCGGTGCCGTGCACGCAGCAACCCTGGCGTCGATGGGCCACACCGTGGTGGGCATCGACGTCGACGCGGCCAAGGTGGACCAACTGGCCCGCGGCTTCGCCCCCTTCTTCGAACCGGGCCTGGACGAGCTCCTGCAGGACGGCCGCGCCACCGGCCGCCTCACGTTCTCCACGGATATCGCTGCCGCGGCCGGCGCGCAGGTGCACTTCCTCTGCGTGGGTACGCCGCAGTCCAAAACGTCCGACGGCGCCGACCTCAGCTACCTGGTGTCCGCCACCGAAAGCCTCCTTGCGCACCTGGCCCCGCGCTCCGCCGTCGTGGGTAAGTCAACGGTCCCGGTGGGGACGGTCGAGATGCTGGCCGGCATCCTGTCCGGGCGCCCGGACGTGCTGCTCGGCTGGAACCCGGAGTTCCTGCGGCAGGGCACCGCGGTGAAGGACTCCCTGGTGCCGGACCGTCTGGTTTACGGCGTTCCGGGAGGAAAGGCCGCGGCGTTTGAACCCACAAGCGGGGCGGGCCGCGGCGTGACGGCGGCGATGGACGCCGTCTACGAGCCGCTGCTGCGCGCCGGGATTCCGCGGCTCGTGTGCAACTTCGCCACAGCGGAACTGATCAAATCGGCCTCGAATGCGTACCTTGCCACGAAAGTCAGCTTCATCAATGCGATGGCCGAGCTGTGCGACGCGTCCGGCGCGGACGTTACCGAACTGGGTGAGGCGATGGGCCTGGATCCGCGGATCGGCAGCCGGTACCTGCATGCCGGGCTGGGGTTCGGCGGCGGCTGCCTGCCCAAGGACATCCGCAGCTTCCGGGCACAGGCCGCGGCTCTCGGAGTGGCTTCGGTGGACGAATGGATGGGGGTGGTGGACGCCATCAACCTGGGCCAGCGGCACCGGACGGTGGAGATCGCCGCGGAGCTGTGCGGCGGCTACCTGGCCGGCCGAACGGTGACGGTGCTGGGTGCTGCGTTCAAGCCGGCAACGGACGACATCCGAGACTCCCCCGCCCTGGACGTCGCCCTGCAGCTCGCCGCGGCCGGCGCCCACGTGACGGTGACGGATCCGAAGGCCGTCAACAATGCGTGGATGCGGTACCCGCAACTGCGGTTCGAGAAGTGCACGGACCGGGCGCTCGAGGACGCCGAGCTGGTGCTGCTGCTGACTGAGTGGGACGAATACCGTTCGCTGTCGCCGCTGGTTGCAGGCGCGCTGGTACGACGGCGGACGGTGCTGGACGCACGCAATGTGCTGGACGTTGCGGAGTGGCAGGCGGCGGGCTGGACCGTCCGCGGGCTGGGGACGGGGGCCAACCCGGCCGTCGAACCTGCAGAATTCGGACATCCAGAGGTGCAAATCCCCTACCTACGAGATTGACAAGGTGGGGTGAATCGGCGGCTCCTATATCCTTTCGGGGCGTAGCTGAGTTCTGCCTCGTGAGTAAAGCATTGCGCGTAACTACACGGCAGCTGGACCGACATTGTCGCCCCTCCCCTGTACCTTAAAGGCGTGAGTACACTCAGTGCCGCCTATGCCGCCGACCGTCTGGCCAGAGACAGCCCTGCGTGGTCACTGTTGCGCGGGCGAAACGCCGCAGCTGCTGTCGCGCTCCTTGGCAGCCATCTGGCGGGCGACGTTCGCCGCCGGCCGGCGCCGGAGGTCTTCGAGCTCATCGACGGCGACCTGCAGGAGCTGAGGGATCATGGCTTTGATCTCCCTCAGACAGCACAGGCCTACTGCGCAGAATGGCGCACCGAGGGCATCCTGATCCGCCGAGCGTCGGAGGAATTCCGCGAGGAAACTTTGGAGCTGTCCCAGGGGGCGCTCTCCGCAATCCACTTCGTCACCCAGCTTGCCGAACCCAGGCAAGCTGTTACGGAGTCACGACTATCCAACATCTTCGCAGCGCTTCGGCAGCTTGCGCAGGATACAGATCCGAGCGTCACGTCCCGGCTCGCCGCCCTCAAGGCGCAGCAGGATCGGATAGCGGCTGAAATTGAACGGGTCCATGCCGGGGATTTCGAGGTGCTCAGCGCAGACCGGGCGCTTGAACGCGCGCGGGAACTGCTCGCTCTGGCGGATGAGATTCCCAGCGATTTCGCCAGGGTCAGGGCTGAGCTGGAATCAATCAACAGGGATCTGCGCGAACGGCTCATCAGCCAGGAGGGTTCGCGGGGCACCGTGCTGGAGGACATATTTCGCGGCGTTGACCACCTCTCCGAGTCCGAGGCGGGCCGCAGCTTCAATGCCTTCTTCTCCATGATCCTGGATGCCGAACAGAGCACCGAGTTTGAAGATTCCGTCGCCAGCGTCCTCGAGCGCGACTTCGCTGGAAACCTGACGGCACGCCAAACCCGCTTCCTGCGCCGTATGCTGCCCCAGCTGCAGGATCTCAGCGGCGAAATCCACGAGGTCATGACAAACCTGTCCCGTAGCCTGCGCCGTTTTGTTCAGAGCCAGGACTTCCTGGAGGACCGGCGCATCAACGAGCTGCTTCGGGCCTCACTGCGCGACGGCGTGGAGCTCGGCAGCCAGATCCGCGTCTGGCAGCCGACGGGGCTCAGCCTCGATCTGACCTCGGTGCCGCTGGGTTCCGTCGCGGCGTTCAGCCTGCACAACCCAGCGGATTCGGAAACTGTGACGCTGGTGGAGAGCCGGCCGCCAGAGCCTGTGGACCTGCGCGAGCTGCGCGAACTCGCCCGGGCCTCGGAAATCGACATGAAGGAGCTGGTCACGAACGTCAACGACGTCTTCCTGCGTCGCGGAGCCGTCACCATCCCCGAAGTCCTGGAAGATCATCCGGCCACCCAGGGGGTGGCTAGCGTGGTAGGCCTGCTCGTGCTGGCGGAGGCCCATGCCAAGGCGCTCGATGGCGATGAGCCGGTCCGCTGGCAATCCTCCCGTGGCGTGGCTAGGCACGGTACGGTTCCCCGGTACCTGTTTACGAAGAAGGTGTCATGACATCAATGGTGGACCAACCAGTGCTGGGCAGTTCCGTATTGTGGGAAACGGACACCGGCACCTTGCGCGCCGATTCGCGTCGCGCACTGGTGCAGCTGCTGCGCGGGCCTTACCTTTCCGCGGCCCGACACGGTAATCTGTGGGCTGCCCTGCTGAACGATGAAGCAGAAATCAGATCGCGGCTGGCAGACGCCTACCTCGAGCTGGTGGTCGACGCCGAAAGCCAGCTGGCGTTCGCAAGGAACGTCAGCTCGCCGGATGCCGACGCACCCAAAGTCATGCGAAGCCATCCGCTGACATTCATGGACACGGCCGTTCTCCTGCATCTGAGGCAGGAGTTGCTGCACGGCAACGGAAGTGAGCGCGTGATCGTCGGCAAGGACGAGGTTGCCGACCAATTGCAGGTGTACCGCGGCGCGGACGACTCGGATCCCGCAGGCTTCGCCAAGAGGATTAACGGCTCGTGGACGAAGATGGTTGGCTACGGCATTCTTGCCCCGACCACCACCGAAGACCGCTTTGAGGTTTCCCCGGTCCTACGACTAATTTTCGGTGCCGACGAGATCGCCGCAGTACAGGCCGAGTACCGGCGGCTCGCCGGACGGGCCGAAGATGCCGGTAGTCCAGGGCCTGCATCTGCTGGGCGCATGGAAGAAGGATCACCATGACCACTGAGGCGCTCCCGGGCCTGGACTTCGGCGGCGACGCGGCCGCTCTTCCAACGCTGGAACCGCTGCCGGCCGGTTCAATGCAGGCGGGCCAGTGGCGTTTGGACAGCGTGGAGCTGATCAACTGGGGGACATTCCAAGGTCACCACCGAGTGGATGTCTCCCGCGAGGGCTTCCTAATCACCGGGCACTCCGGCTCTGGAAAATCGTCCATGCTGGACGGGATTGCCGCGGTACTAACTCCCCGGAAGTGGCTCAGGTTCAATGCTGCCGCGCAAGACGCATCAAGCCGCGGAGAAGACCGGTCCATCGTCAGCTACATCCGCGGTGCGTGGCGGCGGCAGGCGGATGAGGTCACCGGCGAAGTAGCCAGCGATCATCTGCGTGCCGGCGCCACCTGGAGCGGCATCCTGCTCCGCTACCGGAACGGACTCTCCCCGGAGCCTGTCGTCCTCGTGAAGCTGTACCACCTCAAGCGGGGCAGCAACTCTCCCTCCGAGGTCAGCGAACTGCACGTCCTGTTGCAGGAGGACGTCTTACTGACCGCCTTCCAGGAGTATGCCCGGAACGGCCTGGAGACCCGCAAGATCAAGTCCCGCTGGCCAGAGGCTGCCGCTGTGACAGACCAGCACTCCGCGTTCTCCAGAAAGTTCCGGAACCTCCTGGGAATCGCCAGCGACAATGCCTTGCTTCTGCTGCACAAAACACAGTCGGCCAAGAGCCTGGGCAACCTGGACGAATTGTTTCGCAATTTCATGCTGGATGAACCGGCCACATTCAAACTGGCCAAAACCGCCGTCGACCAGTTCTCCGAGCTCGCCGAGGCACATCGGCTGGTGGTGGAGGCCCGGCGGCAGGTGGAGCATCTTGAGCCGCTCGCTGCCCTCTGTGAGAACTACGAGCAAGGCACTGAGACCATCGCGCGGGCCGAGGGACTGCGCCAGGCCCTTTCGCCGTTCAAGGATGACTGGAAGCTGAGCCTCGCCCGGCAGGAAACCGAGGCGGCGGAGCTGAAGCTGAAAATCGCGGAGGGCGAGCTCGCCGCCGCCACGGCAGCCATCGCCGAAGCCGACAAGATGTACTCGCTGGCACGGGCGCAAGTGGAAAGTAGCGGCGGCCAGGCTCTGGCCCAGCAACGCGAGTGGCTGAACCTTGCAGAAGCCCGAGAGCAGGACGTACGGGACCGGCAGTCCGAACTGGCCGGCGACCTCGCTTCGGTGGGCGTAGCCTTTCCCTCCGCCCTTGAGGAATTCGAAGAGCTGCGGGCAACTGCCCGGCGCGAGCGTGAGCAACTGGAAACGGCGCAGGCTGAGGGCAATGGCGAACTGCTGAAGCTGCAGGACTCGCGCTCGGACTTGGCCCGCCGCCGGGAGACCCTGACCGGTGACATCCGGACCTTAAGCCAGCAGTCCTCCAACATGGACAGCCGCTTCCTGAATGCCCGGCAAATAATCTCGGCCGCCACGGGACTGCCGGTGTCTTCTTTGCCCTTCGTGGCCGAGCTGCTGCAGGTCAAGGGCGAGTATTCGGACTGGACCGGCGCCCTTGAGCGCGTTCTGCGTCCGTTGGCCACGATCATGCTGGTGCCTGCGGTGCACGAATCCGCTGTGTCCGCTGCCATGGACAGCCACGACCTGGGAACTCGGCTCGTCGCTGAGGCTGTCGGCGGCCAGGCGGAAGCCCCGCGGACCGCCCGGTCGGCCCGGTCCCTGATCCACCGGGTGGAGGTGCAGGAAGGTCCGATGGCCGGCTGGATCCACAGCCAGCTTTCCCGGCTGTATGACTACGAATGCGTCGACGAGCCTTCCGAGCTGAAGCCCTTGGAGCGGGCAGTGACCAAGGCCGGGCAGGTAAAGCGTACCCGGACGCGCTACGAGAAGGATGACCGCCGGCACGTCGGTGACCGGG
Organism: Arthrobacter sp. P4_H3; assembly: GCF_056400885.1. Classification (NCBI taxonomy): domain Bacteria; kingdom Bacillati; phylum Actinomycetota; class Actinomycetes; order Micrococcales; family Micrococcaceae; genus Arthrobacter; species Arthrobacter sp. P4_H3. The sequence continues at coordinate 8,887 of NZ_JBFUKK010000025.1, read as the reverse complement.
AGTTCTGGGTCTTAGGCTTTGATAACCAGGCCAAGGTGGACCATCTCATGGGTCTGCTCAAGGCGGCGTCGGCGGCCTGGGAGGCCGTTACGGCCAAGATCACCCGGGCCGAGCGTATGCGCGAAGCCGCCAGACGCCGGGTTGAGGCGCTCAAAGTCCTGGACCGCCGCGACTGGGCGGACCTGGATGTTGCTGCCGCAGAGGACGCCCGGAAGCATCAGCAGCAGCGCCTTGACTCCCTGCGTGCTGCCAGCACCGACCTCCGTCTGGCCGAAAAGGCTGAAAAGGAAGCAGCCGCAGACCTGCGGGCGGCGAAGGAGCATGAAACCGTCAGACGGGCCGCCGTTGCAGGGCATCGGAGCGAAGTCGAGGGCCTTTCCGCGGTCATCAAGGCACTCACGACGGCGGACCGCCCGGCGGTCACTGAGGCTGACGCAGCGGAGTTGGAACAGCGCTTCCACGCCGTCCGCCGAAGCATCACGCACTCATTGATTGACGACGTCGCGCTGAAAGTCAGCGGCAGGCTAACTGAGGAGGAGAACGCGGCCCGCGGGGCAGCCCAAGCCGCCGAGCGGCACATCGTATCCATCCAGAACGCCTTTCTCACGTCCTGGCCCTCGGCAGCCGCGAACCTGACTGCGGAGATCGGCGACCGCGGCGGTTACCTTGCCATTCTGACGAAGCTTCGCGCTGACCGCCTGCCTGATTTCGAGGAGAAGTTCTTTGAGCTGCTCCAGAACCAAGCGCAGCGGAATGTCGGCCAGCTGCATAACGAGATCCGGCGGGCACCGGCCCAGATCCGGGAGAGGATTGATCCCGTCAACCGGTCGCTGCAGCGTTCCCCCTTTGACCAGGGCCGATTTTTGAAGATTATGGTCAAGGACAATGCCTCCTCGGCCAAGGCGCAGTTCATGCAGGACCTCCAGACCATTTCCGCCGGCTCATGGGCTGACGAGGACCGGTCGGTGGCTGAGCAGAGATTCGAGGTCATGAACCGACTGATGAAGCGGCTATCCTCCAGCGAAGCCGGGGACCTGAGCTGGCAGAAACTTTGCCTCGACACCCGCCTGCACGTGCGGTTCACCGGCATCGAACTCGACGAATCCGGAACCACCGTGAACATCCACGATTCGAGCGCAGGACTGTCGGGGGGCCAGCGTCAGAAGCTGGTAATCTTCTGCCTGGCCGCGGCCCTCCGTTACCAGTTGGCCGAGGATGAGGACGACACTCCTCGCTTCGGAACGGTGATCCTGGACGAGGCCTTCGACAAGGCGGACAGCGCCTTCACCAAGATGGCTATGAACGTTTTTCTCGAGTTCGGATTCCACATGGTCCTTGCCACGCCGCTGAAACTCCTCCAGACGCTGGAGGATTATGTAGGCGGGATTGCCCTCGTCGTCTGCCGAGACTTCAAGGACTCCCGCGTCGGGGTCGTCTCCATCAACGACGGTGAGTTACGTATGGCCATCGATGAAGATGCCGGCTGATGGCACGCATTGCGGGGACAGCTAAACTGTCGCATCGGTGGGTCTCCGTGGACGCAGCGCGATCGACGATTGCGGCCAAGTATGAGCGGAACTTTGGTGAGTGGGCGGTTGGTGCCGCCACAGCGCTTGTTGACCTGCCGTTGCATCCTCCCACCGAGGCGGAGGCTCTTGCTGACCAGTCCAACGCCATTGACTGGGTCAAGTCCTGGCGTGAGGCCGGATCGGGAGCCGCCGCGGCCGGTGGCGCCGGACTCAGAGATTTCGTGGTGTGGGCAGAACGCCGTTGGACCAGCCTAGGCACGCAGAAGGTTCCCGACCGGGTGCGCCTGGAGGGCGCACCCGCTGTGGCGGCCTTTGCTCGGAAAGGCCAACACTGGGCAAGGATCGAACGGCGGGCCGCCGCACTCCTTTCCGCGTTTAGCACCGGCGAGCCGTTCGCGGACTGTGTGCGCAGGAATGCCAGGGCGATCTCCGAATTGGCCGACAAGGATTTCGACCGCCTGCTGCGGGTGCTGCGATGGCTTGAGCGGAACCCGGACTCTGGCCTATACATCCGACAACTGCCGGTCCGTGGAGTGGACACAAAATGGGTGTCCAAGAACCACCAACTGGTCGAACGGCTCTTTGGGGCCATCAGCGGAAGGGAATCACTAGGCCTTGCCAAGCCGCCGGTTCTAGTGCGCGTCAGGTTTCTCGACCCGGCTTTGCGCCCGGGCGGGCTTATGGATGTGTCGGCTCCGGTAGCGGAGTTGGCCGCAATGGACGCTTCACCCCAAACGGTATTTGTGTTTGAAAATCTGGAGTCGGTAGTTGCCATGCCTCCGGTCGCGGGGTCTGTTGTGATCCACGGTTCCGGGTATGCCGTTGACAGGCTTGCCAGGGTCCCATGGATCCGCGAAGGCAGGGTTATCTATTGGGGAGACCTCGATTCGCACGGCTTCGGAATTCTCAACCGCGTCCGGGCTGCGTGCATGGACGTCTCCACTGTGATGATGGATTTTGCGACGCTGACCGAGTTTGAAGACCTTTGCGTGGATGAACCAGTCCCCAATAGCGGCTCGTTGAGCCATTTGTTGCCCGATGAACTCGACGTCCTTGAGCATCTCCGAGTGAGGGGAAACATTCGGCTTGAGCAGGAACGAATCAGCTGGGCTTACGCATTACAGAAGTTGCTGGAAGTCGCCGACACGGAGGATTGAACAATCTTAATGGATTGATGGCCTTGGCCGTCCAGGTCCGTCATCGTAACTACGGGGGCCGTTCCGTATGACCGACGTTTTGGGCGTGGCAGCCAAAGTTTTGTTGCCGTGAATTCTTTGTTGCCATTTGCATGCGCTTTTTCATGTGACAAGCGGTCCTGATATTCGCACTCTATGATGTGCGGAGAGGAGGACATTCTATGAAGAAACGGCGGTCTCACGTGTTCTTTAGGGTGCTGTGATGGCGGTGCAGGAAAGCCAGGAACCAAGGGCATTTTCGGGCACTGATTATCAGGCGATCATCGATTCACTTCCGGACGCCCTTTTGGTGCTTGCCCGGAATGGCACCATCGTCCTCGTGAATGCCGCGGCCGAGCATTTGTTCGGGTACTCCCGGCAGGAACTTGTCGGCCGGGACCACCAGGGCATTCTTGCCGAGGGTTACCGCATGAGTTTCCAGCGCCTGTTCAAGGTCCTCCGCTCGGATCAGGAATCCGCAAACAGCTCACCGTTCGAGGCATACGGTCTCAGGAAAGACGGTACGGAGTTCAAGGGTGAGATCGCATGCGCGCTCCTGGATACGGGGGCTGGCCTGTGCATGTCTGTGTCGGTCCGGGCCATGCAGCATCGTGAGGAACCCGACGACGGGCTGCGCGAGGCCATGTCCCTGCTCAGCGCCACGCTCGAGTCCACGGCTGACGGCATCCTTGTTGTCGGTACTGACGGCCAGATCGCCGGTGTCAACGAGCAGTTCGTGTCCATGTGGGGCATTCCGCGCGAGTTGCTGGCCACGCACGACGACCAAGCGGTGATCAACTTCGTGCTGGGGCTCCTGGAGGATCCTCAAGGCTTCCTGGACAAGGTCCGCGACCTCTACTCCCACCCCCTGGCCGAGAGCAATGACATTCTGAAATTCATCGACGGGCGGACCTTCGAACGGTACTCGCGCCCACAGAAAGTGGCGGACAAGGTGGTGGGCCGCGTGTGGAGCTTCCGCGACGTTACGCCGCGGCTGACTGCCCAGGATCAGGCGAAGCGGGCCATGGCCGATCTCGCCGAGCAGGCAGCACAGCTCAAGGCGCTGGCATTCCAGGACCCATTGACCGGTCTTGCCAACCGCAAGCTGTTCAACGACCAGCTTGCCGAAGCACTCCGCGGCGACCGGGCCATCTCGGTGGATGTCCTGTTGCTGGATCTGGACGACTTCAAAGAGGTCAACGACATCCTCGGTCACCATGCGGGCGATGAAATGCTGACGGAGGTGGCGCGCAGGCTCCGTTCGTGTGTCCGTCCCGACGACACCGTTGCCCGTTTGGGCGGAGACGAATTCGTGGTGCTGCTGACAGCGTCGCCGGAACCGGATGCCGTCGCGGAACGCATCGTGGCGTCGCTGAATGTGCCGATGTGGATTGACGGGACCATGCTGCGCCCCAGCCTCAGCTTGGGCCTGGCCTCGGTGGGCCGCGATACTGTGGCGGGTTCCGAGCTGCTCCGGCAGGCCGACGTCGCCATGTACGCCGCCAAGGCCGCCGGCAAGAACCGGTACATGCGGTTCGAGGCGGACATGATGACGGCGCTGGTGCAGCGCACGGACATGGAAGCCGGGCTGCGCATGGCTGTAGACGGCGGTCAAATCTTCGTGCACTATCAGCCGGTCATTTCGCCGCGGCACGGTGAGGTGGTCCAGTTTGAGGCACTGGCCCGCTGGAAACGGGACGGGGAGCTGATTGCGCCCGGGCAGTTCATTCCGACAGCTGAGCGCAGCGGGTTGATCTCCGCCATTGGCCTGCAGGTTTTGCGGCACAGTTTCACCGAGCTGCAGCCCTGGCTGGCTGCGGACGCTTCACGCTCCGTAGCCGTCAACGTGTCGGGTGTGCAGCTGAAGGAATGCAAGTTCGCCGACAGCGTGTTGCAGCTGGCAGCCTCTTGCGGCGCCGATCCCCGGCAGCTGGTGCTGGAAGTGACGGAGAGCGTCTTCTTTGATCCGGATGCGCATGTGATCCTGCAGTTGGACCTGCTCCGTGACGCTGGTGTGCGCGTGGCGCTGGACGACTTTGGCACCGGATACTCCTCGCTGGGGCGGCTGCAGGATCTTCCCGTGGACGCCGTGAAGATCGACCGATCCTTTGTGTCCATGGTCCGCACCGGCGCGGAGAAACTGCCCATCCTGAACTCCATGATCAATATGGCCCACAGCTTGGGCCTCACGGTTACGGCGGAAGGCATCGAGACCACGGCGCAGGCGACCTACCTGACTAACCTGGATTGCGATTCCCTGCAGGGTTATCTGTTCTCCCACCCTGAACCCGAGTCCGGCCTGGAACTCGCGCTGCTCCGCTCGGCCGACGCCATCGACGAGATGCGGGGCGTCCGCCTCGAAGGCTGACCGGGGCGACGGTCCGACGGCTGCCTAGGGCGACGGCCGCCTGGGGCGACGGGGCCCGCACTAACCGTCGAGTCCCTCGACCACATCGATTCCGGTCAGGTCGTAACATGCCTGGCGCAGGGCTGCGAGGTATCCCATGGTCTCCGCCGATGCGGGCTGATTACTGGGATGCAGGATCTGACCCCACAGGATCCGCGTCGCGATGCCGGATTGGACCCGGATTTCCGGAGGGGCCGCTGCAGTGACCTTCTCCAAGGTCGCCATAGCTTCCTTCGGGGGAACGGTTCCCTCGTTGAGAACCTTGAAGCCTTGTTTCCACACACTGCAGACTTCGTCGGCGCTCATTGAGGGAACCGGCTCGGACTCCTGAGCATCCAGATCCGGCTTTTGAACAATAATGGACGGTAGATCCGAAGACGCGGCGGTGGGGTGCTCAAGAGCCTCGGCCAGAGCGGGGGCCGGACCGGACGCGTGTCCGGATGCCGCCGCGGAGGAAACCGGAGCGGAGCCTGGAGCGGTGGACGCCGCGGGCGCCGCGGGCGCTGCCACAGGCAGCGAGCACCCAACCAGCCCCAGCGCGATAGCAATGGCCAGCGCAGCGATGAACTTCTTCATGGTTCCCCCTCGTAGCGAATGTCACCACGCTATGAGGGCACGGGGGCAAGCGGAACGGAGGCCAAGCGATATGTGGATAACCGGGCCTAGGAATCCTGGGCTCGGCCCGTGAGCCTTGGGGGCGCGGCTAACCCTGAGTCAGCTTCGCTGGTCGATCTTGTCCGTGCTGACCAGAGCTTCACTTCTATCCCACAGTTTCCGCGCCAGCTGGGCGTCATAGGCCTGCTTGCTGGCTTTGGCCAGCGCCCGTTTGGCATAGTAGGCGCCGGGAACCCAGTCCTGCCCGGGCGTGGTGGTGGCGAGCCACACGAGCGTGTCTGCCCCCTGCTCCGGGGTCAGCATGAACCGCTTGATGAATGTCTTGTAGGCGAACCGGAACCAGCTCGTCGACTCCGCCGCGAAGTTGGTGGCCACGCCGCCCGGGTGGAACGCGGCCGTGGAAATGCCGGCTGCGTTGTACCGGTGGTGCAGCTCGGTGGTGAACAGGATGTTTTCGAGCTTGGCGGTGCCGTAGGCCTTGCTGGTGGAGTACTTGCCCGCGGCGTCAAGGTCATCGATATCCACGTACCCGAAGGCGTTCGCCGCGCTCGATGTGTTGATCACCGTCGCCTTGCTCGCCGTCAACACGTCCATCAGCGCGTTGGTCAGCAGGAACGGCGCCAGGTGGTTCACCTGGAACGTCTTTTCGTGGCCGTCCACGGTCAGTTCACGCTTGCCCATGATCCCGCCGGCATTGTTCGCCAGGACGTCGATCCGCGGATACTTGTCCCTCAACTCTGCAGAAAGCGTGCGCACCTGGGACAGGTCAGCGAAGTCGCACACGAAATAGTCAGCGCCTATCTCTTCCGCCACCGCCCGGGTCTTTTCAGCAGACCGCCCTACGACGACGACCCGCTCCCCTGCCTTCGCCAGAGTCCGCGCCGCGGAGGCTCCGATGCCGTCGCTCGCTCCGGTAATGACGATGGTCCGTGCAGCCATGAAGTGTCTCCCAATCGATGGTGGAGCGTGCCGCTAGCCGGCGTCCCGAGCCCAGTCAGTACAACGAGGGTGGCGCCGCTGGTGTTCCGGGACTGTCTGAATAACGGTGTGTGGGGTCCGGCCTGATCCGAAAGGAGACGGCCGTGTCAGAGTCCACGACCGAGATGACAGGGGTGATGATCGATCCTGTGACGGGAGAGATCATCGATCAGAAGGAGCTTGCGGAGCGGTTGCTCGCGCAGGCCAAGGAGCAGGGCGTGAGCCTGGTAGGCCCGGGCGGGCTGTTGAACCAGCTCACGAGGAATGTACTGGAGACCGCGCTGGAAGCGGAGCTGACCGAGCACCTCGGGCACGAGCATGGCCAGACGCCGATCGCAGCCAACATGGGCAACGGCACCAGGTCAAAGACCGTGCTGACCGAGATCGGTCCGGTCGAGATTGAGGTGCCCCGGGATCGGGACGGCTCGTTCGAGCCGGTGATCGTGCCCAAGCGGAAACGGCGTCTGGACGGGATCGACCAGATCGTCCTGTCGCTGTCCGCCCGGGGGCTGACCACCGGGGAAATCGCCGCACATTTCGAGGAGGTCTATGGGGCCAGGGTCTCTAAAGACACCATCAGCCGGATCACGGAGAAGGTTGCCGGGGAACTGGCCGAATGGTCGGCCCGGCCTTTGGATCCGATCTATCCGGTGCTCTTCGTTGACGCGGTCGTGGTCAAGGTCCGTGACGGGCAGGTGCGCAACACCGCGTTCTACGTGGTCATGGGCGTCACCGTGAACGGGGAGCGGGAGATCCTGGGCATACTGGGCCGGCGACGGCGGTGAGGGTGCCCGGTTCTGGCTGCAGGTGTTCTCCGAGCTGAAGAACCGGGGCGTGGAAGATGTGTTGATCGCTGTCTGCGATGGGCTCAAGGGCCTGCCGGAGGCGATCACGACCACGTGGGAGCGAACTGTCGTGCAGCAGTGCATCGTGCATCTGATCCGCAACAGCTTCCGCTACGCCGGACGCCAGCACCGCGACGGCATCGTCAAGGCGCTCAAGCCCGTCTACACGGCCCCGTCCGAGCAAGCGGCGAAGGACCGGTTCGCCGAGTTCACGGCCGAGTGGGGTCAGCGATATCCGGCGATCGTGCGGCTCTGGGAGTCCTCCTGGGCTGAGTTCGTGCCGTTCCTGGAGTACGACGTGGAGATACGGCGGGTGATCTGCACAACGAACGCGATCGAGTCGATCAATGCCCGCTACCGGAGGGCTGTGAGGGCTCGCGGGCACTTTCCGAACGAGGCTGCGGCGCTGAAATGCCTGTATCTGGTCACCAGGGCTCTTGATCCTACCGGCGGCGGTCGGGCACGCTGGGTGATGAGGTGGAAGCCTGCGCTAAACGCGTTCGCGATTACCTTTGCCGGCCGGTTCGAAAGAACCACTCAATAATGAAAACCGGCCGGACCCACACACCGTTTATCGGACAGTCCCGGTGTTCCGGCGACGCTCTCTCACTTTTTGCGGGAAATTCGCGGATGCTCTCTCAGTTTTCGGGGGATATTTCGTGGATGCTCTCTCAGTTTCCGTTGATTGACGACGGCGGTGGTCACCTTGGGTGCCCGGCCGGCCTGTGGAGGAGGTGAGAGGGGGTTGCCCGGAAGGGGCCCGGGATGTGCGGGAGGGTCCTGGTTTTTGGTGCAGGATGTGCGAGAGGGTCCTGGTGTTCCGTGGCCCGGGGTGTGGGTGGTTGAACGGGGTTTTGGGTTTGGCGGGGTGGTTAAAGTGGGAGAGCCTCCAGACTGTGTCTGGAGGCTCTCGACCTAATGGTTGTCCGGCGGTGACCTACTCTCCCACACCCTCCCGGGTGCAGTACCATCGGCGCTGTGGGTCTTAGCTTCCGGGTTCGGAATGGGACCGGGCGTTTCCCCCACGCTATGACCGCCGTAACCCTTCTACCCGGACCCCCGGCAGGTGCGGGGGTTGGGAAATCTGTGGTTACAACATTAGTGGTGTTGTTATTTAGTTGTGGTTGTGTTCCCTGCAACGAAACCGTGTGACGGGTTTGTTGTTTGGGAACCACATAGTGGACGCAAGCAGTCTTGTTTCTTTTTACCACCCCGGGGTGCGAACCCCTTTTGAAACGGGTTTGCGGGGGTGGTGTGTGGTGTAAGTTATCGGCCTATTAGTACCGGTCAGCTTCACGAGTCGTTAGTCCTCGCTTCCACATCCGGCCTATCAATCAA
>NZ_JBFUKK010000024.1:0-62519 GCF_056400885.1 Arthrobacter sp. P4_H3 | reverse complement strand
CCGTGGTCCGCGAAGCCCTGATGCTGCTCGAAGAGGACGGCCTCATCCGGGCCCGCCGGGGCGTGGGCCGGTTTGTCGCCGACACCCTCCCCCGCATCGGCATCGAACGGATCCGGCCCTTCGAGGAAGTCCTCGGCGGCCCCGGACAGCACATCGAAATCAAACGCATCCAGCGCCAGCGGCAGCCCGCCTCCGAGTTCGTCGCCCCCGGCGTGGGCGTGGAGCCCGGCGCCGGCTGCTGGCTCTGGGAGTCAGTCCTGATCCGCGACGGTGAAGCCATCGCACACCTGCAGGAAAACATCTCTGCCGGGCCGGTCAGCCTGGGCAGCAGTTCCACTGCCGCCGCGCCGCTGGAAATCGACGACGACGGCGGCAGCACCCTGCTTGCCAGCCTGAACAGCCGCTTCGGCCGGGTCCTCGGACCCGGCGAGTGCCAGATCAGTCTCAGCCAGGTGGGCCCCAGCCGGGCCAAGCTACTGGACCTGCGAGCCCCGGATCCGGTCCTCGTGCTGACGCAGTACGTCAGGCACGCGAACCGGCCCTTCTACCTGGCTAAATGCCTGATCGCGGCACGCGCCGGGCACCTATCCGTGATGCAGTCGCTGCAGTCCTGACCGCCTCGGCTAAGACGCCCGCTTATGCGGTCAACAAGCCTCGGTATAGTGAACCGCGGGCCGCCGTCCCGAAGACAATCTGAGATGGTGAGAGAGTGGCGGCCAGCCGTGGTGGAGGCGGCGATTGTCAGCTCAACCACAATCTCGGGGCGGTCGCCGGCGGAGAAGTACCCTACGAGGTCCAGGCGGGCGGGAGGAAGGCGAGAGAATGTTCGGAGGCCGAGCTTCGGGCCAGCCTCGCCCCTGAGGCGGATAGGGGTCTACCCCTCGGAACTTACCGGAGCTCTCAAGCCCAAGAACTCTTCGAGGATTCCCTTGATGTCAAGAATCGAGATGAAATCAGATGCACAAAGCAACTACACCTAAGCCTCCAGAAGTGGTTTGGCACTACACGACTGGTGACGGGCTCCTGGGAATCATCAACAGTGGTGTCGTCCGAGCCGGATCTGCCGCGTTCATGAACGATCGAAACGAATTGTTGAGTGGTCTGCGACAAGTTTCGGCCATCTTCGAAGAACGCCGTGGGGAGTTCGCGCCCTCGCTACAGGCCGAGATTGCCGCCAAGCTCAATGGCCAGAGTCGGTCCTATCGAACGGAGACCTACATCCTGTCTGCCTGCCAAGAGGGCGACAGCCTCACGATGTGGCGCAACTACGGAAATAGTGTGGGCTTCTCAATCGGCTTTGATACAAGGGTGAAACTCGGTGCGCGAGAATTGAGTGCATCCGCCCAACACCCAAACCCGCCAGCGAACTACTACAGCGCCGAATATCACGAGGAAATAGTAGACACGGACGGCGAAACCCACCATGTTGGCTGGAGCCCGGATGACACCCAAGAACTCACCGAAGAGTGGACCGCCGTTCTCTACCAGCCGGAGGATCAACGACAACTTGCTTCGGACGTTCTGGACAAAACGATTCAAGCCATACAAGAGGAAGAAGCCGGCACAGCCAAGGGATTCTTCACAGGAGACGCCAGAATCTGGTTGGCATTTGAATCCCTTCGCCGCGTGAAGGATTCAGGTTTCCAAGACGAACGCGAGTGGAGAATACAGAGCAACGTTACCCCCGCTTGGAAGTTCGTGGACTTCCGGTCGGGGCCATTTGGCTTGGTGCCCTTTATAGAGCTGGGCGATATCGACTTCCCTTCACGGCAGGACGATGGCAAGGAAGCGGTGAACAAGCTCCCAATAGTACGTGTGATGGTGGGCCCGAACCCGCATGGTAAAGAGACCATGACCAGCGTGCGGCTGCTCTTAGACAAGGCCGGGTACGGCGACGTCGAAGTTAGCATGAGTGACACGCCATTCAGATAGAACGGGCACGAAGGCTATCTGGAATCCAACCCTCGAAGCCGGACCACCCCGCTCTGTTCCAGCGGGATGTCATCAGAGGCACCCACGTGTCAAGGGCCCCACTTAGGGTCAAGCGCAGTCCCCGAGCGACACCGAGCCTGCCCAGCTGAAGCCAGGTGAGGCGCCCTCAATCGATTGGAAGGGGCTACGCCTGTTTGGAGCTCCGGGACCAAGACCTAAGCGACATGTGGAACACCTTGGGGTCGCGGATAGCAACTTCGGGGGCGGGAGCCGGGGCTGGCGGACTCCTGCATCCTATCTAAAGGATCGCGTCAAGCTTGGCGTCCGACAGATAGGGCCGCGGACGTTTCCCTGCGTGTGAAGGGCGGTCAAAGCGACAGTTCACTTGATATTACTTCGCTCAGGCGACCGCCGCACCCGAGGCCATTGCCGCCGTGGGACTTTCAACATCCGCAAATCCCAGCAGCACCTCCACCAGGTGCGGCGCGAAGTCGCCGTCGAGCTCCAGCACCACCCGGCAGCGGGCGCCGGACTGCTCCGGGTAGTCCATGTACCGTCCGCGGAGGTCGCAGATGGTCTGGCCGCGGCCGGGACCGTCAGTGGTGTCGACGTCGACCGTCACCAGCGGGGCCACCGCGGCACTGACGCCGCCCACCGCGAGGGCCGCGGCGAGGGGGTCGTGCATCGCCGAGCAGGCCCGGCCGAACTGGCTCTCGTAGAACCGGAAGTAGTAGCCGAGCATCTCCCCCAGCGCCCGCGGCACAGGACCCGAAGAAGCGAGCAGCTCTTGCCGGTGGCTTTCCTCGAGCACGTTGGACATGGTGACGTCCAGCGGCACCAGGGTCACGTCCCAGTCGGCGGCGAGCACGTCCGCTGCGGCTTCGGGGTCGTTGGCGATGTTGGCCTCGGCCACGGCGGTGATGTTCCCGGGCGCGAACGCGGCGCCGCCCATGATGGTGACGTCGTGCACCAGCCGGGGCAGCTCGGGGTCCAGGCGCAGTGCTTCGGCGATGTTGGTCAGCGGCCCGATAGCCACGATCCGCAGCGTGCCGGGGTGTTCGTGCGCGAGCCGCACCAGCATCTCCGCCGCGGTCTCGGGCGCCAGCTCGGCAGCCGCCGGCGAAAGTGAGACTTCGCCGATTCCATTGGCGCCGTGGACGTGCGGGGCACCGCCGTGGAAGGTGCCGGCCTGCGGGTCGTGGGCTCCGAGTGCTACGGGGATGTGGGCGTGCCCGGCGAGCTGGAGCAGGTCCAGGGTGTTCCGGGCGCCGACGACGGCACTGACATTGCCGCTGACGGTACCGATCCCCCGCACGTCCGCCTGCGGCGCGGCGAGCAGGTAGGCCAGGGCGAGGGCGTCGTCAATCCCAGTGTCGCAGTCGAGGTAGAACGGGTGGCTGATGGGCGTGGTCATGCTGAGTTTCTCGTTTCGTTGGTGCTGGACGTGCTGATGGACGGGTGTGGGGTTAGAGCTTTTCGCCCTTGGGTGCCGCGACGAAGAGGCTGACCAGGAAGGCGGCCGCGGTGATGGCGACCGAGATCCAGAGGGCTGTGGTGTAGCCGGCGGCGGTGGCCTGGGCGGCGAAGGGCGCCACGAGCACGACGCCGAGGCTCGCGCCGATGCCGAAGGAGGCGCCGTTGATGCCGGGCAGGGCGGCGGGTGCTTCCTTGGGTGAGAGCAGGACGGAGAGTCCGTTGATGGCGGTGAGGAAGAGGCCGTTGTAGAAGATGCCGAGGGCGGCGACGGCGATCAGGACGGCCACCTGGTTGTCGGAGAATGTTGCCGCGGCGATGGCGCAGGCCAGGCTGAGCCCGGTTCCGGCCCGGAGGGTTTTGATCCAGCCGCGGCGGTCGGCGAGCCAGCCGGCGAGCGGTGCGGCGAAGACGCCGATGAGCGCGGCCGGGGTCAGGAACAGCAGGGCAGAGACGGACGCGCTGAGCCCGAAGCCGTGGTGGATGTCCTGGCTGAGCAGGACCACGGTGAAGTTGATGACCGCGAAGATGCCGGCCAGGGTCAGGACGGTGGTGGCGATGACGGGCCAGACCTGGCGGGAGCGCAGGTGGTGGACGGCGATGAGCGGGTGGCTGCGCTTCTTCTCGATCATCCAGAAGGCGGCGAAGGACGCGACGGTGCCGGCCAGCAGGGCCAGGGTGCTGGGGGCGGTCCAGCCGGCGGCCGATCCGCCGGAGACGAAGTAGGTGATGAAGACGAGGAAGACCGAGAGCGAGCCCGCTCCCCACCAGTCCATGGCGCCGCGGACTCCCTGGGGCCGTCCCTTCGGGACGATCCTGAGGATGCAGGCGGCGGCGACGGCGGTCAGCACCAGCACGACGACGAAGATGGACCGGAATCCGAGGGTTTCGGCCATGAGGCCGCCGACGTAGCCGTCCACGCCGCCGACGCCGCCGTTGATGGCGGCGATGATGCCCACGGAGGTGCCGAAAAGACGGGCGTGCAGATTCTCGCTAAGGACGATGTAGGCGAGGGCGAAGACGGCGCTGGACACGCCCTGGAGGAACCTTCCGGCGATGAGCACAGGAAGCGTTGGGGCCGCGATGCAGAGAAGTGTTCCGGCGCCCATGATGCCGAGGACCAGGAGCAGCGCGGCGCGGCGGCCGATGAAGTCGCTCCACCGCCCGATCACCGGGCCGGCGATGGCTCCGGCGAGGAAGAACATGGACTGCACAGGGGCGGCGCTGTCGGCACCCAGTCCGAAGCTGGCGGCGATCTGGGGCAGCGCCGGGGTGACCATGCTGGCGTTGAGCTGGAAGGACAGCACGCCGAGCAGCAGGGTGGAAATGAGGAGGGCGGAGCGGCGGCCGGCGAACTGTGTCTGGTCTGCGCTTGTTTCGGTTCCGACGGCGGCTGGCGGCGAGGTAGTGACCGGGGCTGGGCTGTTCACATCAAACTCCTTTGTTCTGCAGGCGGGGTCCCGCCTTTGGGATGTGAGTTGTTATACAACCATGTATGACGAACAAGTACAACCATGGCGTACACTATTTCCTAATCCAGCCGCCTCTGGCTCGACCTGATAGGACTTCCTCATGAGCACTCGACTTCCTGCCGTCACCGTCGTCGGCAGCATCAACCTCGACATCATCGCCACCACGGACCGGCTTCCCACCGCCGGGGAGACCATCGGCGGCGGCGTGCTGCAGCAGCAGCCGGGCGGCAAGGGGGCCAACCAGGCCGTTGCCGCCGCGCGCCTGGGCGGGAGTGCACGGATGATCGGGGCGGTGGGCAACGACGCCCAGGGCCGCCTGATGCTGGAGTCGCTTTCTGGAGCCGGAGTGGATATCACTGATGTGGCAGTGCTCGACGGCGACGCGACGGGTACCGCGCTGATCGTGGTGGACCGCGACGGCGAGAACCAGATCGTGGTGTGCCCGGGGGCGAACTCGCGGTTTTCTTTGGATGGCGTGGAGTTCGGGCCGGACGAGACGGTGCTGTGCCAGCTCGAAGTCGGCCTGCCCGTCGTGCTGGAAGCGGCCCGGCGCTCCCCCGGGTTCTTCGTCCTGAACGCTGCCCCGGCCACGGACCTGCCGGCGGAACTGCTGGAGCGCTGCGACCTGGTGATCGTCAACGAGACCGAGTACGAGCTGATTCCGGCGCTGGCCGAGGCGAAGCTTGTCGCGGTGACGTACGGGAAGGACGGGTCGGCGATGTTCGAGCATGGGCGCCGGGTGGCTGAGGCTCCGGCGTCAGCTGTGACGGTGGCGAACACAATAGGCGCGGGCGACGCGTTCTGTGCGGCGCTGGTGCTGGCGCTCCGGGCTGGCTTGGATTACTCGACGGCGCTGGCCGTGGCGAATGCTGTCGGAGCGGATGCGGTGGCCGACCCGTCGTCGCAGCCAGCGCCGGCTCCGCTGGAGGAGTACGTTGCCCGGGTGGCTGGAACAGGGGTCGCTACGCGGTGAATCTGGTCTTCAGGCCGAACGAGCCGGCCGACCATTCAGAGGTCCGGAGAATCACCCGGGACGCGTACCTCCACGCCGGGCATTTCACAGCCCACCACCCGTATGAGTGTGCTGGACAACGTGGAACACCGGGCGGAGCGTGCTGAAGTGTGGGTGGCGGAAGCCTCCGGGGCGGTAGTGGCGGCAGTGACGCTAACCTTCGCTGGACAGCCGTACAGTGAGATCGCGATTGAAAATGAACTGGAGTTCCGGATGCTCGCAGTTGATCCTGCCGTTCAAGGCGGCGGCGTTGGGCGCGCCATGGTTCGTCAGGTCATCGAGCACGCCCAGTCGCTGTCAGCGATCGGGGCCATCAGCATCACCAGTGCGACGCTTATGGAACGGGCACATGTTCTCTACGATTCCCTGGGCTTCCAGAGGGTTCCGGCACGGGACTGGTACATGCCCGGCGAGGATGTGCTGCTCTGGGTGTTCCGGCTGGAGCTGTAACAGGTGCCGGTCCGCGGAGCAGGCACTTCAGCACAAGAAAAACACCAACGGCAAGAACTGTACGAGTCTGACGCCGGTTTGCCGTGGCTGGTGGCACGATGAGCAAAGGCCCCGGAGAATTGGTCGGCGTGTACCTCCACGCCGGGCATTTCTCTGCCGACCGCTCGTATCTGAATGTTGGAGAACGTGGAATACCGGGGCGGAGCATGCTTAGGTGTGGGTGGTCGAGCATACCGGTGAAGTTGTCGTCGCCGTGACGCTCACCTTCGGCTGAGAGCCGTATAGAAATCGCGCTCCGCAATGAGCTGGAGTTCAGGATGCCAGCAGTAGATCCCGCAGCTCACGCCCATGGCGTTGCACAGGCTGTGGTTCGCCAAGTCGTCGCCCATCTCGATCATCGCCGACATTTGGGCGATCACTATCACGAGCGCCCAAATTCATGACACGGGCGCCCCTTGTAACAGTCGCTGGGTTTCCGCCGCGTTCCGGAGCGTGACTCGTACATGCCTAGGGAAGCCGTCCTGCTTGGGGTTTCCGGTTTAAGCCGCAAACAGCCGGACTTGTTCGTGGACCGGGACCTCAACCAGAGGCTTCCCGGGGGCTGCACTACGTGACGAGGCTGGGCTCCCTTTCAGTTCCAATACCTCCTCCCAGATCCAGGAAGGCGTTCGGGGATTGCAGGCGCGGTCGTAGTTCCAATGGGGGCCTAAGACGCGACGTACGGTACGCTTCCGGTCCGGCGTTTGGTGATGAGACAGGAGTGAAATCCGCAGAGTGAGCACACCACTCGACCCTATGTACGCCTCCCCCATGTGTACCACCCGGGGAGGGCAGTGTCGATAACAGCACGTTTCTGGTCTGCCATCTTACCCGCGAAGGCCTGCTGACGCTGAGCGTGTAGCCACGTACCTAATTGGCGTTCTCTGTCGTCGGCGTAGTTTCGGTAAGAGGGCAGGCGTTCGGATTCGCTGGCGTACTCGACGACATCAACTAAATGGTTATCCCACCTTGCTTTGTCCCGTTGGGACCGCGCCGGTTGTCGCCAGTCGGCGACGGCGTCGAGCCGCCGCTGCCGTTCAAGGTCCAGCGCGCTCTTGGACAAGGCATAGCGTTGCCGAGCCAGCCATCTTCCCAAGGACGCTTCAACCGGATCGGCAACGTTGGTATACGGCAGCCTGCCAGATGCGCTGGTGAAGCGCAGAAGCTCTTCGAAGCGCGCTGCCCACTGAACTGATACGGGAGCGGTCGATTTCTTATCGCCGTCACGTGCGTTAGCCGCGTGCTCTTCAGCCAGGTGTGGATCCCGGCGCTTCGTCCATCCGAGGACTCGACTAACCTTACTGGAGGGTACGTCGCACGCCTTTGCTATTTGTTTTGGCGTGAGGCCCATGCGGAACATGAGAGTCCATTCCTCAGAGCTCATGCTGCGCTTCATCCATAAGCCGTACTTCAGTGAGCACCTCGCCCGACTCAATACGTCTAGCTGTCTGCTGGTAGGCCTCGGCAATGTAATTCTCGAAGTCGTCCGCCCCGATGCGCCAGAGCCGCCGTCCTCCTATTTGGAAGCCGCGCAGTTCGCCCGTCCTAAGAAGCGCTCTGATTTGGGGCGTACCGACGTTTAACTGTTCCGCCACCTGTTCAATCGTCAGGAAACGGAGCGTGGGCATCTCTTCGGGCGGCATGACCCCAGTCTATGTACGTGCCGCCCCTTAGCCCGGAGGTACAGATATGGCTCAGCGCCGGTTTTAGCACTTGGTGCCGGCATAGCCACTTTCGGGCTTGGACTCGGATCCGCTGATAACGGTCACCAAATCCGCGACCACACCCTTCGATCACGGAACCGTGCGGTCATTGCCTGTCCCGTAGATCCGATATAAACCTTTCAGCCTCTTCAACCACGGAGCCTCCGTCACGTGAGCGGCCTTTCAATATTCACGAAGGGCTTGCACACCACGCACCTCCGTCAAATTTTTCGGCTTCCCTTATGGATGCCCTTTGGGCAATGGGCACGAGGCACAAGTGGCCTGTGAAGGGCCGGGGCCGCATCGAAGAAGCCTACGGTGTTGCGATCGGACATAGCTCCCAGCCTTCTTTGACTCGACATCAATCTCCATAGCCCGAGAGTGCGGCCGTGACACCAATCATCAACTTTCTACGCTCGTTTGCCGTCATGAATGCAGGCAACACATATGCTTGGGAGTGCTTCAACAAGCTTTATGATTTTGGAAGTCCAGTCGAGTGCGGGAAGTGAGAGATGTTTTGAGCTCTAGCCATTTTTTCTCGGAGTTCAGCTTCATGAGGCTCGACATGGCCGTGCTGCAGTACGAAAAACACCCTTCACAAACCTCGGGCATCAACTTTTACGCACGGGCCCACGGACATTTCCTGGGACTGGACGGTATATGGCGGGACTTCAGCGAAGAAGTCTTTAATATGCTGGCTGCCCATCCAAGTTCCAGCAAAAGCGAGTTTGAGGAGCTCAGGCTCAGGAAACTACGCGACGACAGCGAAAAGGATCTGAAGTGGGCTCTCAACCGCCTGAGATGGACGGGAAGGGACGACAGCCTTGGGAATGCAGCCTCAGTGGCATCACTAACAGACCCTTGGTTCAGATTTAGAATGCTAGAAATCGAAAGGAGCGCACTGCTCCATCCAAA
Organism: Arthrobacter sp. P4_H3; assembly: GCF_056400885.1. Classification (NCBI taxonomy): domain Bacteria; kingdom Bacillati; phylum Actinomycetota; class Actinomycetes; order Micrococcales; family Micrococcaceae; genus Arthrobacter; species Arthrobacter sp. P4_H3. The sequence continues at coordinate 53,523 of NZ_JBFUKK010000024.1, read as the reverse complement.
AACGGCAGGCCCAGTAAAAAAGAGGGCTCGCATTGAAAGTTCAGCAGCGTTCTCTGCCATGTATGTTGCGCTTCGTGCATTGGAAAGCGACGGGGGCCAGCCGGATCTGGCCGCCCTTGGTAGAACAGCTCTAGCCCGGCCCCAAAGCCTGTGATCGTGGCGGACTCGAAGCACGCCGATAGAGATGGCAATGACGCCAGGGTCGTTGACGACTCAAGAGAACGGATGCTGCTACGGCGCGAGGCTTGGAGCAAGTCACCATTACGCTGGTTCGTAATGGTAGGAGCGTGCGTACTGTTAGTGGTCAACGTAGCGATGTGGGCTTACTATCTATGGCCAGTCGATACCTCAGCCCAGCAGGGAAGCTGCGAAGCCGCTTCAACTGTTGTGTATGCGGTGCCGTCGGCATTAACGACGACACCAACAGCAACACAAAATGCAACACCAAAGGCGACAGCCACACCCTCCCCAGTAGCCTCGGAAAAGTCACCACAGCTGACAACGGAAACGCGAACGTGGACTTGCCGGCAACCCATGCCTACCAGCGTTGTCACGACCGCGGCAATCCTATTGGGGGTCTTTCTCATCCCGGAGATGCTCGTAACCTTCGGCAAAATAGGCATAGATTCCGAGAAATTGACCTTCACCGCTGCTGTGGAAGGCAAGCCGGAAGTCATTCTCAATCATGAAATAGCCAAGAAGGCCGAGCAGGCGATGAAATCAGATAACTAGGACGGCTCAAACTCGCACAATTGTTCTCCAAGGAGTACAGCTTTAGAAACTTATGCCGCGGTCTTTGTCCGTAGCAATCGCTGAGCAAGTGAATCCAATGCAATACGAGCTGAGTCGATGGACAAAGCTAAATCGGACGTTGAGAAAGGTATTTCATTCTCAAGTTGAAGGTTAAAAGAGTCTAGTCCCACAAAGACGTCATCGAATATTTCGTTCCATCGTTGAATTTCTTTCAGCGCGCGTTCCGCGGTAAGTGATTTCGCGAGTGGCTTTAGGACGCCAGCCAGCTGGTCGGGCGAGATGGACTTGACTCGGCCCTCCGCCAAATCACGCAGGACTTGGATGTCCTGATACATCGTCTTGAAGGACTTCTCGAGCACGCCAATACTGGTCTCCGGCGCAGCCACATGACGGCGTCGCGACAAATGAGTCGCTGCCGTTTTTTTGGATGACAGCCATCCCAATACGTCACCCTTCACGTCGCATCCCTTTCGAAAGCAGTTCCTCGGTTCAGCACGCCGGTGGGATGACCGGGAAACCCTATCACCCTCATGCGGTCCACAATGCCCCATTCGGGAGGCCACGCACAATAACCATCGCTAGACGGCTCATGTATCGCTGATACCTCTTATGGCAATCAGTGTAGTCCGTGTTCCTGGCCTGTATCTATCGTTTGGTTTCCTTCGGTCTAACCGGCTAGCTGAATCACTATTGTGTAATTCGATGATGTCACCGCGGACACTTGTGGCCCCGCATCCGCGCGGCGCGTCGTACACATGGCAGCAGTTACGTAGCCTCCCGGCCCACGGGCCAGTCTCCATCCGCCGGGGAGCGAACTTTCCTATGGATCGAATGACCTACCGTGAACGGCAGGTGGTCCCAGGTCGCTCAAGAGGGGCGGCCAACGTAACGCGCCGTTGTTGCTGCCCAGCTGCCAAGTCCGTATTCGATTGGCCGCGACAGTAAAATCCCATGTGTCATCTAGGGGGCCGGTTTGTCAGGCCTGAAAAGATCCAAGTGCTCAGCGCGCGGCGAAAGCAGTTATTGCAGCGCAGCTGGGATACGTGCGGTCGCCGTCCTGAACCGGAGGCGAAGGGGCAAGCAGAAGCCCCGGGGGCCAACCCGGCCAGCTTTGCCTGCTTGACGAACGGCAGCAATTTCGGTACTTAGTGGAGCTTTGGCTGGGTCGGCGCCTCACTGGAGCTTCCCCACTGTGCCGAACTTCTACGGTATGGCGCTGTGTCAAGGGCGACAACGTGGGGACAACTCAGGCTGGTTTGACTGTTATCTGAATGCCAAGCTCGTCGAGGTTACGTTGCATCGATGCCACGACTGCTTCTTCCAGTTGCAGAGTGAGCGTCCCTTGAAGATAGCTCACCTGCTCCTCATCGAGTGCTTGATACAGATTCTTGAAAACAGCGGCGAATCGGTCAGCATCGACGGAGTTGCTGAGAAGGTTGCGCGTGAACGCAAAAGACACTTGTTTCTCTTGACGTACCTCTGTCGCTTCCGACTCTCCGGCAGAGTCCGGGTTAGCCGAGCGCCTCTCCCCAGGGTCACCGGGGCTCAAGGAACGACCGTGATCCCCGACGTCGTTCCCTTCCTCACGCGTCCGCGGTTCTGGCATTTTAGACCGGGCCAACCTGAGAGTCGATGCACTGAGGTTAATTTGATTGGGTGCTGTGACTGCTACGGGAGCGTCATTAGAGTCGACAATCTGGATTAGTCCCTCGCTGACTGCATCGAAGATCGCCTTGGCTAGATCCGCATCCCCGCCATAGAGGAGGGGCAGCCGAGGAGCGTTATAGAAATCAGCTCGCACTTCGGAAAGCGACTTGCCAAAATCTGTGTCGCGAAGATTGTGCACCAGTGCCCGAGCGTCGAATTCGCCCGCGTCAAAAGCCTTGTCCTGCCGACACAGTTCCTTCCATACAACCGTGCCGTTGAGGGATGAGTTCATGTCATCATCGAAAGTGAACTGCTGTACTTCTCTTTCACCGTCAGGATCGGGCTGAGCGAGGAAGAGTACGTGCTGGTAGGCCCGCTTGATGGCCTTCTCCAGCTGTTCCCGGCCCTCATTTAGTTCTTTGGTTCCCTGAAGCTTCAAGTCGGTATCGCTCTGGACTTCCGGCGCGGACAAGGCACGGCGCCGAGCGAGGTACTCAACCGCGGACCCCCGCGCCTGTGCCCGCCTCTGCGTGTTGACGACCGCAAACACGGCGCTTGACGCCCATTCAACCGGACGAGAATCCACTCCAGTTCCTAAGCCGAGAGCTGACGTAACGGCCTGCATGGTCGCCTGCTCCATCCCGTTTCTAAGGCTGAACTGCGCGGGGTCAAGGATGAACAGTCTGTTGGAAAAAGGACTGGCTAGACCTGCCCTCTCTAGGACTAGGTTGGCATTCCGGTCTGGGTCCGCCGGTACGAATCGTTTTTCGCGGAAGGGACCAGCCAGTGAAAGCTTGTCCGCAAACTCCCGCAAGACTTGATCGCGATCTTCGTCGGTGATCGTCCTACGGATACTTGCCACCAGCATACGGTACGTGAGTTTGGTGGTCATGAAATAGCGGGCCGGCTTGTTGTTTCCTTGGCCGGGAATGATGTCGATGGACGACATGCCAGTCTCGGTGTCCACCAAATCGGACACGACCTGGTCCGCGTCTGTGATGGTGTACGAGAGATCCGGAACCATAGTCGCAGCTCGAACTTCAGGAGCGCTGGCCCCCTTTCCCTTGCCGGGTCGAAAAGTGCCTACGATGCTGGTCAAGAACAAGTAGGTTCCCGCGCGCTCTGTCGCTCGCGGGTTACTTTCTTGCCAGATATTGTGATTCCTGTTTAGGTCCTGCTCCCGTGCTGTGCCCCGTGACTCGTCTTGATTTACAATCTCGTTTTCGGCGAGGCTTCGGTAGTTGGCAATGGTCCGGTCGTCGTCGACTAGGCCGGAGCTGAGTATCGCTTCTCGAACGGCATTGTCGTTGAGGGGTAGATCTCCCGGCCCAATCAGGAGCGGGACCCAACCACCACCCTCTCCTCGTGCTTTCAATGCATGGACGGTCGCGGCAAAAACTCTGATCGTAGACCGCACTCGTTGGAACCCTGTAACTTGGGCCCACTCGTCCTGCGCCATTTGCATGAGGGAGGGATGAAATGGATAGCAAGCAGCCACTTCGTCATTCCAGCGGTGCCGCCAGTCCGCTCGGATCGGCGACCATACGTTCTTCTCCCAGGCCTTGTCCGCCAGGACTGGGGCGAACACTTCCGCGGTTGACTGCACAAGCTCCATCACCGGCTCTGCGTCAAACAGTCGCCGCCGCAGAATGCTCGCAAAGTCGGCAACTTCAGTGACTGTAGTCCGCAACCCGTTGCGTTCGAGAATTCCATTCAAGTCGTCCCGGCGCTCTTGAGCAGGCTTTGACAGTGCGGTTCTGTCATTCGTCGATGCGATCATGACAATGAGCATCGCAACCTTAGGGACGTCGTTTACGACATCGAGAAGCGCCCTGATAAAAGCCACATCTTGGGCCACAAGTTGAGGATCGCCAGCGCCGTCCAGCCCATTACCTAGGTAGTCCAAGATTTCGTCAACGATGATGAGAACCGGCCTGTCGATGGCTCTGAGGGCTTCGCCGATCTTGCCTTTATCGCTGTAGAACGGCTTGTAACGCTCGTACAGGTTGTAGTCGGTCGTAGAACCTACCTTGAAAAGCCTCCACAGGAAGCGCTCATACAGGTTCTTTGCGGGCCCATCCATCGCCTCGGATGTAGCGCCCGGCGTCATGTGATCGCATGGCAAGACGACAACGTGCGGACGCCCAAGGTTTTCGTCCATCTGCGTGCCCATGCGAGACTCTGCGCGCTCCAGTACGCGTCGACCGATTTCAGTCTTGAAAAGTGCTTTGGGGTTCGACGCTAGATGGTATGCACCCACACAAGCGTGCGATTTACCGCCGCCCATCCCTTGGTCCAATCGGGTAACAGCTCGCGCGCGCTTATAGTTAGCCCCTCCCCCGATTCGTATTGCTACTTCAGCAAGTAAATCAGTGAGCCTATCCGTCGGATGAGTAATCTCACCGTAATAAGAGGCATCGGCGTAGGGAGGTGCGTCACTGCCCGAACCGTAGACCGCTTGAAACAGCGACATTTGGACATCGTCAAGCTGTCCTGACGCGTCAAGTATCTCCTGCCGGATCCTGAGAGCCTTCCACCAGGGTGTGACGTCCTTAGCCATTCCAGCCTTTCCGAGCGATAGTGCAGTTAGACAATAGCGGATCTGAAATTTACGGAAGCTTGAACAGCTCTTGATCCGAGAGCGTTCGAGCTGAGGCGGCAGACCGGGCCGAGCTGGCGGCCGCGGCGGCGATACTTCCTCTAGCTCGCAAGACCCTGCTCCAGGCTATAGCGTCAGCGTCAGCGTCAGGGAGCCGGTCAGCCAGAAAGCTGATCGCAGCCCAGAGATATGCATCGTCCGCATCACGACCTGACGCCGCCAGTATCTCGCCCATTGCTACCGTGCCGTCCTGGGACGCCCCTGCCAGAGCGAGCGCGACATCAATAATCGAGGATTCCTCATGCACACGGTGCGAGAACTGGCTGCATGAGGTGAAGGCTACGCCGCCACTCGTCTCGGGGACGAGATCTCGCACGTCCCCTATCTCAAGCGAAGACGCCAAAGTCTGCCACCGCAACTCTGACTTCGCCTGAATCTGTCGGCCGTAAAGTCGCACCCACCACAACGCAAATCGAGTCCGAGAGTCGAACGTTTCTAGAGGATGGTGATCGATTTCTACGGCCATCACCGCCTGTACCGCGGCCCGCGCTAGAGGCAAGAACGTGTGAATGTCGACGGGGTCACCTTTGGCGTCCAGCACCTCGCCGTAACGACCGGCCACTTCCATAGCAGGTCCAGCGGCAGCCATGAGCATATCCGCCGGGGCTAGTCCCCACCGCAGCCAGTCGGGGTACCGATCGGCGATCTCGTTTCTAATCTCGCGTTCGACCGCACCCTTGCGTCCTGCCCGCCGACCCGCCGGCGCCGGTCGACAAGCCATCGTTAAGGTCGTCTTGATGTTTGCCTTTCCTTGCCGTCCGCCAGACTCTGTGGACGCGGGCCAAGACCCCGTCATGACAAGACCGGCTTCTTGGATCGCAGCCAGGAAGCGCTTCCACACTTCAAGGTCGCCCGAGCCGAAGACAATGGTGACGACGCCGTCCTCTCTTACGGCTCTTCTCATCTCACGGAAAGCTAAGGCGATCTTGGTGTCATAGTGGAGGCGGGTGCGATGCTCGTCGGGTGCTTTACCTCTGACCCGTTTCACGATGATCTCGTCGGTCTTTTCCTGAGTCCCATATGGATCGGAGGTGACTACAAACTCCGGCCAAGTACCGTGAAGCGCCCGTTTGAGCCAAACGTACATCAAGTCGGAGGCGTCGGCATACGCGATCATCTGGTCGTAGGGGGGATCAGTTACGACTGCCTGGATGGCTCCGCTACGGTAGCTGAGCTGCGTTGCGCTCCCGCGGGCGACGGACGCGGATGTTCCCTGCGCATCTTCGAGTAGCCCCTCAAGCACAGCTAGGCTGTTCCGCGACAAGGAGGCCCACGTTCCTGGTCCGGTGCCAGTACTTGCTTCGAAGAAATCATACGAATATGTCAGGGAGCCTTCATTCAAGTAGATCACAGTGACGATTTGGGTGGGAGCGTACAGGGTCGCGCCCCGCGTGGATGCCTTGAGAGTTCGGGCCATAGCGGAGCCACAGTAGCCTGCAAGAGCGCGAGCATAGTCGGCGCTGATGGCGTAGTCAGCCACGAGCCCGGTAACAACTTCATTGATGACTCTCGCGAGCGTGGCGAAGGAGAGGGTTTGGCGGTCGCACATAAGGTCGCCATACGTCCGAGCCCCGTATATTGACGGCCCAATAATATTATTGTTGCCCGGCGCAATGCCTTCGTCGGGAAAGGCTGTCAGGAAAGGAGATATAGAGGGAAGGTCGTTCAACGCAGACGTAGCCGATTCCGCGGCCCTAAGCTCAGCTTCCATCGGTTCTCGGTACGTCTTTAAGCCGTCGTCACCATGATCAGCCACGACCAATAGACGATCTCTGCCCTTACGCTCGTTGGCCAACCGGCGATGCACAGCCACCGGATGCACGTGGTTGCAGAACGTACAGGTTGCTGACTTACCTGAGATTTTGCTCCCGTCCGCCTCATTCGCATTCGCCAGCGTAGGAGAAGTTGCCGGCGCACCATCAAAGACCACAGCCTTATACGTGCCTGCTGCCCTATCAACCTCGATCCGGAAAGACTGGCCAGGATCTAAGATCGCTGGCTGCCCTTTCTTGCCTTTTCTCTTAGAGGGCATGCGCAGGGCAAACGAATTTACCAGGGGGAACTCATTGCCGCATTCCTGGCAGGGTAGCGCGACGGCCCAGAAATAGCCGCGCGGCTGTTTTCCATTTACGGCCGGGTAAAAGTCCGCCATCTCAGCGCGCCACCTGCGCTCTACCTCATGGAACGTACTCGTCACATCTCGGAGCAAGCGTGGGCGGTCATCGTAAAGTTTTCCATCGGTATCAGTGAATGGAAGCTCAGGTTCACCGTCCCAGTTACGGAAGGGAAAATCCGTCAGAAGTGAGGACGCCAACACCGCAACCGGGCTATAGTCCACGGCATGTGCATCTAGACCGAGTCGCACGGCCTCCAACGGAATGATTCCGCGACCGCTAAATGGGTCAAGAACGGAGGCTCCCTCAGGATTAGCTTGAAGGATCTCCTTGCGGAGTTCTTTCCGTGCCGCATAGCGACCCGTCATGGCCTCCTTGACGAGGTCTTGGAGCCGCTTCTGCTCCGCCTCGGACTCTGGCCAAGGCAGCAGAGAGCAAAGAACAGCCGCTTTGGCTTGGGCCGTGGGGCGCTTAGCGAACCAGGGAAACAAACCTATCTCGTTATTTGCGCTACCCCATCCGCCTGCGCTATTGGCAGTCACTTCCGCGCTGGGGAACCAGCGCTCAATCATTCGTGTCACTCTAAACCTTCTCGCGCGGAGGTCAGTGCACTTCCAGGCACCCGGAAGATAGCACCGCCCACCATGTCGGTCCCGAACAGCGTTGCCGGGTCTTGAAACGCGCCGAAAAACCGACCGTTCCCGTTCTCACAATCGTCCACCACGTACAGCCAGTAGTTTGCACCGTGTTGTGTAGCCATAAGAACTTCGTTGCCAGTCAGCCTAACGCCACTTGAGGCAGCCGACGCCCACACACCTTTCACCTCGACACATCGGAGGTGTGGCCCGCGCCGCGCCTCCAAATCGTAACCTCGACCCTCCATATGGACGTCCTGCACCGCCCAGCCCTCGACTTCCAGGCGCCGCTTGACGAAGTCCATCGCGACCCATTCCGAATCCGCCTCAAGCTTCACTTCTCTAGTCCCGGCAGAATGAACCCGAATCCGGGCGACCAGTTTAGGTTCAGTCATGTGCACTTCGGACAGAGTCTCCAGATGAGCAAGACGACTAGCAGTTCGACTTCGTAGGTGGGCGCGCAAGGCTAAGCGTGCCGTCTTATCCTCAATAGCATCAGTCAGTTTGAGCGGCAGATCTTCGAGGTCCTTCCGTGCCTGGCTGAACCAGTCCTGCCGGACACGTTGACGCTCTTTGAGGGTCTGCTGGACAACATCGACGGCTGTCGCGTCCGCCGAATTGAGTCGCGCCAAGTTAGTCGCAGTGCCCTTCCGAGTCGTGCCCACGAGGTTTGCCAAGGTTTCCCACCTGACGGCCCTAGCATTTCCAGCGTCGTCAACCTTGATCAGGGTCGCCCACATGCTTCGATGTTGCCCTCCTGACTCCGACAATGTCGCCTCGTATGCGTACAGATCGTATGAACTAAGGCTGGTCGGATCCTCAACGGCACCGGATCTGTATACATCTTCTGCTAGATACGCGTCAGCCAAGTCGATCAGGTCGGTAAATCCTGCTTCTCCCGGGCCTAAAGTAACTATTCCCTTCGTCTCAACTCCGGACGCGCCGAGCAGCGCCACCCCGCTCGTTGCGACGTGGACCGAGGCCCCGCCTCCTAGACTCTTAGGCATCGATCCGTCAGTCAGAGCTAACAATCTGAAGCCCGGGCCTGCGGTGGTGGCTCGGGCTGACAAGAAACCCGTCGCTGCCAGCCGGTCGAGATAGGCCTCAACTATCGCGGGATTGATGCGTGCAAAAAAATCGCGCTGCAACAATGTCAAAGCCGCCACAGCATCTACCTGGCTACTAAGTCGTAGCTCTGTCTGCCTCAGCGCCTGAGCCTTTCGGACCAGGTCCCTCGTGTTTATTGCACTGACGGCCTCGAATGCGGCGTTGCGCCTGGCCTCGTCGGCTCCAAAGGTGTCGAGGAGCCACCGTTCGTACTCAAGCCCACCCATCTCTGCGACAGCCGAGAGACTGTCGAAGACCTGGCCCCCGAGTTCATTGGCAGCCGTCACAAAATTGTCCAGCAGGGTCAGCAGAGTCTGGCCTTCCCGGGTGTCTGTCGCAACGAGGTTGTAAAGGAAGACGTCACGTGTCTGACCGACGCGGTGGATCCGCCCCATACGCTGTTCAAGACGAACCAAGGACCACGGGATGTCGTAGTTCACCAACACGTGTGCCGCCTGGAGATCAATGCCCTCATTGCCGGCATCTGTAGTCACAATGATCTGAAACTGGCCGTTCATGAAGTCGGTTCTGACTTGATCCCGTTCGTCATTGCCGAGCGACCCCGAATACACCACCGCTGTGTATCCCGTAGCTCGGAGGCGTTCGGCAACCCAGTCCGCGCTGTCAGTGTACTCGGTAAAGACAACGGCCTGCGCACCGGTTCCAGGGAGGATTTCATTCTTCTGAAGACAATCCTCAATTAACCGCCGCCACTTCGACGGTTGCCAGTCCGGATTGGTAATTGTGGCCGAAATACGGCTCACTAGATCCTTAATGGCCGATCGCTCCTGCTGCGAAGATCTGGAGCCTGCTGCCGTTACGCGGGCTTCCTCAACCGCCCCTTCGTCCCCGAAGCCCAGCTTGTCCGCCTCGGTGGCGGCCTCCGCCTCGCTCATTGACCCCATCTTGTCTTGTCGACGCAACAAAGTCTCTTTCAGAGCATGCAAGCTCGAGGCGGCACGCTTGCCATAGACCATACTCGCGAGTGGGACGGCTGCTGGTGGAAAAAACTTCTCCACCATATTGAGAGCTGCCTCGTAGTAGGCAAATTCGGTCGACGACAGTGGCACTTTATGGTTCGTAGCAGTTCGTTCGCGAAACAGACGAGTCTTCCCGTCATAGTCCACGAGATCTTCCTTCATCCGCCGGAGGAAATGAATGGGGCCGGGCTTTAGAGCTGAAAGCGCCGTTGATGGATCTCCTCCCGGATCTGGGTAAACCTCTGGGTCCACTAAGTGTAGGAGGTGCCTAAATAGCCACTCTTTTCCCCTGTGCGGCGTGGCTGTCATCAAGAGCGCGCGGGGGGTGTTCTTAGCGAGCAAACGCCCGACCTGATGAAACGTCGACGCTGTAGGTGTGAGTCGGTGAGCTTCATCGAAAACCACCAAGTCCCAGCCTGCCCTGTCTGGGCGAATGGCCTCTTGTACCTGGGGGTTCATGGCTGCAAGCTCCAGCGAAACAACCCACAAGTCGTGATTGTTGAGGGCATTTTCTTGAACGGTCGCCGCCCGCAAATGTCGAAGTCCGCCCCCGAGGAAGCGTTCAAAGTCCGCAACCCATTTGGAAGCCAAGTTGGCCGGACAAACGATGATTGCCCTCTTTAGAAGGCCCAGGCGCTGCATTTCACGGATATACAGTCCCGCCATGATCGTCTTGCCAGTTCCTGGCTCATCCGCGAGCAGGAAGCGCAACATAGGCTGAGGAAGCATTGCACCATACACGGCAGTCGCTTGATGTGCGTAGGGCCGAAGCTGCGTCGTCGCCATTGCGCTGGAGTCAGCGTTTATCGCAGCGGCTGCCATCCAGCGTGTCCACATGCCAGCCAGAATCTTCTCCGAGTCGGCTGTGCCATCGCTGCTGAGCGGCCTGACGCTATCGAGGGTGCCGTTGCCTGTTTCAATCTCAAACATGGATCCGTCGTCACCGAGCACAACTAGAGTCGCGTTAGAGCCCGGTGTGGCATCGATGACGTATCTGACGGTAGCAAATTCTGGCTTGCCTACCATCTTGATGCGAATCCTCTGGCCGCTCTCGAACACAGTTCCCCCACTTAGTTCCGTACGATCGAGCCGAACAGCAACAACGTCGTTCGTCAGTCGTCCTTCATCCTATGGGAAGCGCTTTGCATCATCAGGTATTCAGAACGCATCGAGCGAGGATTGCTGCCCGCGGGATGTGCCAATTGGAGGACAATGAGGGCGACGTCGCCCCAAGGCGACCACCGGAACCGTTGCGAAGTGCCTGCCCGGATCGCTCCTGGGGGCCCACGGGCCTACATGGCGCTTCACCTGCCGTTGGCCATTGCGACGCATGCATGCTCTGTGAGCGATTTTGGGGCGCGGGGCCCGGAAGGCCACTCAACGGCTTCCACGAGGGCGCTGAACGCCGCACAGACCCGCAGCAGGATCGACGCCTGCTCACCCCGCGAAAGGCCTGCAGATGTCGAAAGTAATCTGCAAAAGGCTTCAGAGGAAATTTGGCAAACACGGAAAAGTGGCGAAAACAGTCCCAAAGAGCACGTATACTTGTTGACGTTGCCTTTTCCGACAGCCGGCTAGCCGGACGGACTCGACAAGCACATGGTGGGCGTAGCTCAGTTGGCAGAGCGCCTGGTTGTGGTCCAGGAGGTCGCGGGTTCAACCCCCGTCGCTCACCCCAAGAAGGACGGCCTGGAGTGTCCGCCCTTCCGCAGAGGCTGTTCCGGACATCCGGTACGGCCTCTGTCTGTTTCACGTGAGTCCGCACGGAAGTGGCATCTGGCGTCCACTGCCGTCCCTGACTGGAAACCGCCGCCGTCGTCCCACGGGGTGTAGAACAGCATCCGCTCGAACGTCTGTTCGCGGATCCCAAGCTCCGCGTAGCGGGGCGTATCGGCGCCGACCAGCATCGAGTAGGCCTCGGCTCGTTCCGGATCGTCCACGTGGATCAGCGCAGCCATACGGTCGAGGAGCTTCGTCTCGTCAGCATCCGTCTGGCCGACGAGCTGGCCCTTGAGGATTTTCTCGGCGGGCGATTTCGACAAGCTCAATCCCCGGCCGTCGATCAGGCCGGCCTGACGTAGATAGCCGGTCCAGGAGTCTCGCGTTGATCGGTAGATCGACTTCACGTCGTTGCCGGACCGCTCGGTAGGCCTACAGCTCAGTCTCCGCGTACGAAGCGATGTCCCGTACGGGATGCCGGCGCGGTTGAACACTTCGGCCATGTAGTGGGCGTGCTGGACCGAAACGAAACGCAGAAGCTGATGGCCCGCATCTGGTCGGTGCTGGTGACTTTGTCGCGGAGTTCGCGGATGACCTTGGCGGCGCGGGCGTCGTTGCCGGTGTAGAGGTTGTTCAGTTGCGTGACGTCGTAATTGCCGCGCTTCCACTCCAACTGGCTGAGGTCGACATCGTCAGAGACGCCGAAGCGGTGGAACGGCACCAGCAGGTCAGCGTTCAGGGCGTCCCACAGCCTTAGTTCGCTGGCGGTATGGCCGTCGAAGAACTGTTCGGCGACATCGACGCCGTCGCCGCGTTCCGGCGTCGATGTCAGTCCGAGGAGGTGCTGCGGCCGGAGGTGGTCCAGCAGCCGGCGGTAGGTGGGCGCCATGGCGTGGTGAAATTCGTCAATGACCACGAAATCGAAGGAGTCCGGTCCCAGCCGCTCGACGCCGAGCGATGACAGCGACTGGACCGAGGCAAAGATGTGCGGTCCATACTAATCGTTCACAGGCAGCAAGGGTTTACTCCCACCAAGGAGGCTATCGTCACGTGCGCGAAACGAAGGATTTGCTCAATATTGCCGCCATTTCGCTCGCGGCGAGATTCCCATGTCCTACGGTGGACAAGGGGGCGATTCATGATCGCGAAGCCACCCGCAAACGCAAAACGTTCGCCACCCGTGCAGAAGCGAGTCCATAACGCCCATGACTTCCCTGATTTCCTGGCTGGATGCCTCAACCGAGGAAAACTCGAAGATGCGCGAGCTTGTGAAGCTCTTCGGCACGCCGGAAACCATCGACGACCTCGGCATAGGGCAGCTTCGGGACGCTATCAGCAACAGCCTGTTCCCCGGCACATCCGTGCTGCACCTGGGCGCCCGCTACATGCTCCTGGTCCCTTGGGCGTTCCTCAGCGCACACCGCGGCACCAGAAACCCGGATGAGCTGCGGAAGCGTTCCGAGGAATCCGAGCGGCAGCTGATTGATCGGCTCAAGGAACTCGGCGCGGAAGGCTACATCGGGCGCGACGCTGGCAGGAACGTCAGGCAGCTTCCCTCAGCCGCATACTGGTCGGCGCTGCGCCGCTACGAGATCGTGGACCCCGAGACAGACCGCTCCGTCGTCGCCCAGCTCATGTGCACAGACGTCCCTTCCCCTGAAGAGGGTGAAGGCACCTACTGCGTCTGGAACCAGACTCTGCCGAAGCCGCCCGTGGGCTTCCCCCAGTCGGATAACCGGGGACTGACGCTGTCCCACGACGAGGCGCGCTGGCTTCAGGAACGCATCCTCACCACCTGCCCGGGCACCATGCTGGCCCACGTCGTCGGGTCCGAGGTCAGCCCCACGCCCGGTCTCTGGGCGCCCTGGCTGGACCCGGCGTGCCGCAGCGCCGAAGGCGAACCCGCGCAGTGGCTTAGAGACGCAGAAGCATTATCATCCATCCACAACGGCGCCACGATCCTGTACCAGCACCTTCTTGCCGAGCTCTCTGCCAGCGTCTTCTCCACTGAAGCGGACAATCTGCAGCCGACGCAGGAGCTCCTGGAAGAGTGGGAGGACCAGCGTGACAGCAAGCGCGACGTACTCGCTGGCTGGGACGTGGACGACTACCTCAGCCGTGCCAAGGCAATGAACCACGGCATCAACAACACCACCGCCGAGTTCGCACGGGCCATGATCGCGGCTGCCTTGAGCGCCAGCAAACTGATCGACAACACAGAGTTTCGTGGCGCCGTCGAAACCCGGGAGAAAATCATGAAGAAGTCCAACTCGCGGTTCCGCAACGAACGCCGGCTCCGCGCCTGGCAACCGCCAACGCAGGTCGCGTCGCTGTCCTTCCGGTGGGCCCAGGTCCGCCGGAATGTCCTGGATATCCACGCCGGGCTGGCACTGGAAGGGCCGTCACATGCTTGAGGCGGCAAACAGGCAGGCGCTCACCCAGCAGCTGCGCCCGCCAGCGGGATTCCGGCTCGCCCAAGCGGTGGGCACCACCTTCACACTGGACATGACCAGCGCGCTGTCGGTCCCGCTGAGCTTCGTGGCCGGCTCCGGAGAGGAATTCACCAATCCGGTAGCGGTCCTCAGCGCCCTGCGCAAAGTCTCGGACCGCGTGGACATCTTCTGCCAGGCGGGCCACATCAAAGCACCCTCCGATGCGTCGGACCTGCTCGCGCTGCTCGAGCCGATGGTCCATCAGGTCAGCGTCAGGCGCGGGCTGTTCCACCCCAAGGTCTGGCTCCTGGAATTCGAGAACGACACCGAGCGCCGCTACCGTTTTCTGTGCAGCAGCCGCAACCTCACCACCGACGCCAGCTGGGACCTCCTCGTCCGGCTGGACGGCGAACCCGTGCAGGGCACCGAAGGGGACGGCCCGGACAGCGGACCCCTGGCCCGCTTCATCGCCGGGCTCCCCGGCCTCTGCACCGTAAAGCCCGACGCCGAGAGGCTGGCCAGGGTGCGCGGGCTCGCCTCGCGGCTGGCGGACGTCCGATGGGACCTTCCCGAGGACATCCACCGCCTGGCGTTCCGGCCGATGGGCATGGGCGACGAGTTCGAACAAGGCTCGATCGTGGCTCACCTCCGCGACCCGGAGAACTTCATCGCGCTCAACAACAAGACCGGCAACGCCGCCTTCCTGGGCCGGGACAAGCTGGTCATCTCGCCCTTCCTCGATGACAGGCTGATCGGCCGGCTGCAGGACCGCTGGACAGAGAACCTTTACGTCTACTCACGGGGCGACCAGCTGGACCTCTTGAACGAGAAAACGGTGGCCGATACCCGTACGTCCTTCAAGGCCTTTGACGAGCTCGGTATCCCCGAGTCGGCGGACTCAGGATTGAGCGACGACACGGACGAGTCTGGAATCCAGCGCGTCGCCGACGATCTGACCGGACTGCACGCCAAGGCCTACTTCTGCGACTACGACCACTTCACCTACGCCCTCCTGGGGTCCGCCAACGCCACCGAACCAGGGTTCACCAAGAACGTGGAGTTCCTGCTGGAAATGCGCGGGGCCAAGAAGCGCCTCGGGGTGCAGCGCATCAGGGAAAGCCTGAAGGACGTTCCCTTCGCGGACTATCTAGGCACCGGCGGCGAAGCCCGCTCAGAAGAAGATGCGGCGGCCTTCCGGCTTGAGAGCGCCCTGCGCGACGCTGCAGCGCAACCGTTCCTCCTCGATCCCGTCCCCGATGACGGAGTCAAGAACACGTTCACGGTAACCGTTTCGCATGACTGGTCGCCGAAGCCCGAGTTCACCGCGAAGCTGCGGCTCCTCTCGCTCCCCCAGCCGAGCACCGTCGTCGAACGTTCCGGCGGCCGGCACGAACACACTTTCCAGGCGATACCGCTCGCCGACGTGACCCCGTATCTGGTGCTCACACTTGAGGACCCGGAAGCCGGGTTGTCCAAGAGCACTGTGATCCAGGGCAGCCTGCGCACCGACCCTCCGGGGCGGCTGGACGAGATCATCGCCCGCCAGCTGGACGACCCGCAGAAGCTCCGCCAGTTCCTCCTGTTGTTCCTCACCCCGGAGGCTGCGCTACCGGGGTCCGGAACCGGCACCGGCTGGTTCGCCGGTTCCGGGTTCGGAGACGGATCCGCCGCTGGACTCTTTGAGGCGATGGTGGGCGCGATGGCTGGTCCGGACGCCCGCTCGGTCTTCCCGGACTTGAAGGTGGTGATGGACCGGCTGCTTGCCCTTCGTGGCGATGATCCGGAGATTCAGCAGCTGCACGCGCTGTGGACGGCAGCCACCGAGGCTCTAGACATGGGGGAACTTCATGGGGTTTGACGCAACGCCCGCCCTGGACGGCCTCCGGGGCTTTCAGCGCCGGACTGTGGAACACGTCTTCAAACGCCTGTATCTGGATGACCAGCCGGCGGACCGCTTCCTGGTGGCGGATGAAACCGGCCTGGGCAAGAGCATGGTGGCCCGCGGTGTCATTGCCAAAGCCATCGAGCGACTGGACCAGCGGGACTCCGGCGTAGACCGCATCGACGTCGTTTATGTCTGCTCCAATGCCGACCTGGCCAAGCAGAACCTTGGCCGGCTGAACGTCACTAATCAGAAGGACATCATCGAGTCCGGACGGCTGACACTGCTGCCCACCGAGCTGGCGAAACTCAACGCTCCGGCCGCGCCCGGGACCCGGAAGCGCGTCAACTTCATCTCGTTGACTCCGGGGACGTCCTTCAACGTCGGAGGGGCGACGGGTCAGGCCAAGGAACGGGCCGTGCTCTTCCGCATCCTGGCGCAGCTTGGCGTCATCGACGAGGAACAGCATGCGGACGCCGTCGAGCTTCTCCGGGCGGGCGCCTCCACGCAGCGTTTCGGGCGCCGGGTCCAGTACATGCACGAGCAGTTCCCGGGCGGCTTCACCGTCCCAGTGCGGAACCGATTCCGGACGCTGGCGCACCAAAGCGGCAACCTGCCGGCGTTCCGCAAGGCCTTGCGTGAGGCCGTCCGCGACGGGGCGGCGACAGTCCAGCCGCGCATGAGCGCCATTATCGGCGGGCTCCGGGGCGACCTCGCCCAGGCGGGGCTGGATTGCCTCGAACCTGACCTGATCATCCTGGATGAGTTCCAGCGCTTCCGCGACCTGCTGTACTCTCCCGGTACCGCGCCCGACGACGAGGATCCAGCGGCAGAGCTCGCCCGGCAGTTCTTGAACTACAAGGGCGCCAAACTGATCTTGCTGTCGGCCACGCCGTACAAGGCGCACACAGGAGCGAACGAGGCCGACGGCGACGACCATGCCGCAGACTTCCGGCAGCTTCTGCGTTTCCTGAGCAGCGAGCGTCCCGGATACATGGAAACACTTGAAGCGGATCTGGATGGCCGCCGGACGCAGCTGCTGAAGCAGGTTCCGGACGATGCGCTGACGGATCGCATCGAGGACGGCCTGAAGATGTTCATGAGCCGGACGGAGAGGCCGCAGCTCGGCAAGGACGACATGTTGTCTGTGATCGAGATGGCACCCACGGATGTTCGTGCCGGGGACCTCACCAGCTACAGGTCGCTGTCCGCTCTGTTCCGTGCCGCGCGCACCGGCAGCCCGATGGAGTACTGGAAATCCGTGCCGATGTTCGCGCACTTCCTGACTGACTACAAAGTCGGCAGGATGCTGGACGGCCGGATCCATTGCGACCGCGAGGCCGTTGACCCTGTACTGCCGGCCTTGGCCACGATCGACGCCGATGCGTACCGACGCTACGGCGCCGTGGAGACCGACAATGCCAAGTTCCGGGCCGTGCGCGGCCACACCGTCGGCCAGGGCTGGTGGAAGCTGCTGTGGATGCCGCCGTCGCTCCCCTACGTTGAGCCTTCCGGCGCTTTCGCCGAAGTGGGCGCTAAGGTCACCAAGCAGCTGGTCTTCTCAGCATGGAACGCCGCCCCGACGGCGATCACCACGATGCTCTCCTACGAGGCCGAGCGGCAGATCCTTGAAGGTTCTGCGCGGCACGGGGAGAACACCGCCGAGGCTCGCCGAAAGTTCGCAGGGCGTCTGCGCTACAACGTCCGCGACGGCGAGCCTCAGACCATGTCGGCCCTTGCGCTGTTCATCCCGCATGCTTCACTGGCACTTGCGGGCGATCCTCTGGAACGTGCATCGATGAAGGGGGCAGCTGTGGACGGCAGCTCTGTGCGGGAAGCCGCCGCCGAGGCAGGCAAGTCCATGGTGGGCGGCGCCGTCGTCGACGCCGCCAGCCGCCTCGGCGTGTGGGCTTCCTACTTCTCCGTTCCTGGCGCTCTGCCGGCAGAGTGGAAGAATGACGCCCGGCTTGCCACCAAAGAGCTGCGGGGCGTGGACGAGTACACCCAGCAGCTCGGCAAATCCTCAGACACGGGCGCCGACCAGGATGCTGGCTCAGAAGCCGGACTGTATCTGGCCCACATTGACCGGATGGCGCAATCATCCGTCGCTGAACCGGCAGGCTGGGACAACGGCGTTGAAGACCTGGCCGTCAATTCTCCCGCCAACTGCATCTACCGCGCACTGGGCAGGGCCGTTCCGGACGAATTCGACGGCGCTGAGCTGTGGAAGGCTGCCGTCTTCGCCGCCACCGGCCTGCGTGCACTCTTCAACCGGCTCGACGCCTCCGAACTGCTCGACAAGCTCTACCCCGAAGGCGCCTACTGGCAGAAGGTCCTGCGCTACTGCGAGGCCGGAAACCTCCAGGCAGTGCTGGACGAGTACGTCTTTCAGCTCCGCAGTCAACAGGCTCCCGGGGAGATCACCAACGAGCTACTTTGGGCACTGGCCGATGACATCCGGCGTTCCCTGTCCCTCAAGCCGGCGCAGATGCTCGCCAAGTATCCCGACGGATCCCACGAGGATCTCCGCATGGGTGTCCGCTTCGCCGTCCGGTACAGCAATGCCAAGACGGACGACGGCGACAGTAACCGCATGCCCGACGTCCGCCGGGCCTTCAACAGCCCGTTCTGGCCATTTGTGTTGGCGTCGACGTCCGTGGGCCAGGAGGGCATCGATTTCCACTGGTGGGCGCACTCGGTCATCCACTGGAACGTGCCGGGCAACCCCGTTGATTTCGAGCAGCGGGAAGGTCGGGTTCACCGGTATCTGGGGCATGCAGTGCGGAAGAACGTGGCAGAGGCTCACGGCGCCGCGGTGCTGAAGCCTGGGGTGACGGACCCGTGGGACACACTGTTCTCGGTCGCTTCCGCAGATATTGCCGCGCGGCCGGAAGATTCCAGCAGCGAGTTTGCGCCTCACTGGATTCATCCGGGAGAACACAAGATCGAGCGGCGGCTCTTAGACCACCCTTTGAGCCGGGACGTGCCGAGGACCAAGCACATGCTTGCCGGGCTGGCGAAGTACCGGCTGACGCTGGGGCAAGCCAGGCAGGACGACTTGCTGGGGCTGATCAAGGATGGAGCGGAGATCAAGCCGCTGAATTTGCGGCCGTAGGACGTCACAACTTCCGCAGGGGAAGAATCCTAACTATTCAAGGCCGGAAACAGAGGAAAAATGCCCGAAGACGCATACGGATATTGGGATTCGGGCCCGCGCGGGGCGGCGGCAGCGGATACATAGGCAACCTCACCGCAACCAACGAACAGCTGGCCAAATTGAGCGATGTGTTGCACCACGTCGGCATCATCCGCGACGAGGAAAAGTTGCTTACGATCTCGGCACTTCTTGGGCTGAGATAAACACTATGCGCTGCATGCATCATGGTGAGGCTGAAGAACTGCCTCGGCAGTTCGGGGTCGTTTAAGTTGCTAGCTCGCAGTTGAGGATTTAGCACAGCGTCGGGTTCGTGGAGGGAGAGTAGTGGCAAGGAATCCAACCGACGCATCTCTCCCAGTCGCCCTTGCTCACCTCCGGGAAGGAAAGCACCTCGACTTACGCACGAGGCTGCGGCAGGAGCCTAGTTGCCCAGATAGCTTCCCAGTAAACAGCCACTCATATACCCCACGTCAATGTGGGACGATAACGAAGAGCGGTGACAAGCTGGGCAAGGACTACGGTCTGCGGCCTGAGGTTGCTACCAGTGTCACCACCACTGCTTACGGTGCAAGTCAGATTGGGGAAGGGACAAGACGTGACCGGTGACAACAAGGCACTCGTGCCAGTATGGACACTCGCTACGGAGACTGTGAGCGTGCCGAACATACTAGGCGATGACGGTATGACACCCGCCCGCCTCGCAGAACTGCGAACAGTCCTCGCAACACTTGCGGGTTCCCCCATCGTCACGCTGGAAGCGCATCCCATGCCGACCAAGCGTGATCGCACCGGTGGAATTGTGCTTCATGCAGCCAGTCCGCTCGCTCAGCATTTGTCGCAGCTCGTCACTCAGACTGCGAAGTCGGCGCACTCGACGCCGAATGTCGCCGCTGCCGGTGACGTGCTTTACCGAATGGTGGTGCCGGCAAAGGTCGCCGCACAAGTCGGCAGTGGACTTGTCAAGCCAATGGTTTCGAAGGCAGTTGCCGGAGGCGTTTACAGCGGGCTGCGCGACTCCGTCGGCGTCGTCGCTAACGCCACGTTTGTGCCCGTTGCTGGCAAGGCGGCTGTTGCAGGTGCTGCAACAGGCTCGGCCGCCACAGCTGGTGCGGCCGTGGCCAGCGCCGGAGCGTTGACAGTTGCCGCACCACTTGTGCTGATGGCTGTCGCGGTCGGCGTCAGCGCCCACGCGGATCACCAACGCCAGAAGGCAATCGAGCGAATCACCGGCCTTCTGGAACAACTGCAGGACGACAAGCTGGAGGAGGAACGCATCTCTTTAGACGCTTGCAGCGACACGATCATCAGTGCAACGTCGGTCCTCCTCGACGACGGCGAACCCGGTCTATCACTGGGACTGGATTCCGCAACACACGACATCACCAAGGCGTTCGCCGCAACTCGGCGTCGGCTCACCAGATGGGAAGCTGCGCTCAACGCTTTCGACGGCCCGGTTGCCCTCGATGAATTGACGAAATCATTCCCTGGCATCAACGAGGAAGGCAGCAGATTCCGGGCACACCTGGAGATTGCACGTGTCGCCATTGCTCTCAAACGCCGAGTTCTCGTGCTTCAAGCAGTTGATCACGCTCAAAAGAACCCGAACAATCCGTTCAAGAACTTCATCGGAAAACTGCACAACGACGAGCAAAGCGTCAACGAGTTGGAATCGGGCATCAACTCAGTCCTCCTTCGGCTCTCGGCTCTCGAGTTGAAGCGCCCCGGCGGTTTCCGAGTCCCTGCGTTCACGCCCGGCGAGGTCGATAATCTGCTCAAATCCGCATATCGCCTTCGTGCATTGGGCGATGGCGTCAATGAGGGAAGCCCCCAAGCTGACGTTGCGATTGAGATCGAACGAAGCAGCGACGGATCGCTCGTAGTGTTCCCCGCAGTCGCTGCCTAAGCGGATGCCGCGCGCAAACTTATTGATCACCTGAATCAGGAAAGAGAGTCTTGCAAGCTGTTCGCAAGCTGCTTGATATATGGACGATGGCCGGGGATCCGCGGAGTGAGGTTGGCTCGGAACGGCTTTTGATCAGACTCTGGCTAAGGGCATTTTGAGCAACTTATTGGTTTTGGGCGCCGCGGTGCACTTATCGCCAGCGCAATTAATCAAAGGGCGCGGAAAGGACCTACAACTCCTGTATCCATGTCAGCAAAGAGGGTATCTTCGGCACCTGAGGGGGCTGCTTCCTCAGTTCCCACAGCCCCAGCCGCCCGCTCCTGCCACTCTGCGTATGTAAGGCCGGCGCCCCGCTCTCGCCAAGTCGTGCGGCCGTTGGTGGCCCGCCCGGAAATAACGGCTGCGGCAGCACTGGGGCTCTTGAATACGTGCGCCTTCGAAAAAATGGCGGTCGGGCCGTTAACGACCAATACCCCATCGTTGATCAATTTTTCATGGAGCTTGGAGTACCCGTGGCTCACCCCGACCCATTGTGCCCGCGCCATGGAGCCTTGAAGCACCGCGAACTCGCCGTCCGTCTCCTGAGCCTTGGCCAGGATTCCCGCGCTGGCGATGGTCATTTCGAACAAGGGTGATGACCCTGAACCGCTCTTTGAGGCGGAAGCTGCTTCGATGGCCGTCGGCAGCGTGCGAAGTGCATCAACACCCAATACCGGGAGGATAATCTTCGCCTGATCGATGAAATACTCCATGTCCGATACGTCTGCCTCCGGAAGCGGAAGAGGAGGCGGGGCTGTGCCATTAACGACTCTCATGCGACCGGCTTTCGCCGCAATGGATATGAAGCGACTCTCCAGATAGCGCGCGTGGGCCTTAGTGAGATTGGCGTCCTTGCTGGTCATCACAACAGCTCGATTCCAAAAATCTTTACCACCTTTATCCTCCGGCTTGTTGTGCGAGCGTAGCCGTTCGCCGACGTCGTCTCCCTCTCCGACGTAGAGAAGAGCTGCATCAGGGTCATCCGGATCTTCGCCAACTAACAGGTAAACACCCGTACGCTTCACTTCCTCGCGTCTCAAAAGCTCTGCAAGATCAGAGCGTCCGCCGGCAATAATATGACCGGTCCAATTCATAATTTCAGCGGTCAATACACCTCCGGGAGTGCCGTCCACCAGAAACAGTCTTACCTGCTTGCCCGTTGACAAATTATTCCCTTTCAAATGGGGGAGCTCTTCCCCCGCGATAATTGATTCGCCCAATTTCGGAAATACTAGTGCGCAGAACCGATAATATACCTGGCCGGCTTGACAACCCGCCCAGAATTCGCGCTTAGCTGTCGCGATTATTGGGCCACTGCAGCTGCAGTCGCGAACACATCCGCCGGCATCGAGCGGTGCAATTTCCAGGTGATCGCAATCGGCTTCGCCCCCAGGTGCTGCACGTAGTCAACCTGTCCCAGACACGTGTACGGAACGGTCAGGCCCGTCTCGTCGTCCGCCGTATCCCTAGTGAAGATCAAGACCTTCGAGCCGTGCCCCGCCCGGTCAAGGTACCGCTTGCCCGTCGGGCTCGTCGGTGACGTCGCGTTCTGCGATTCCCAATGGAACAGCTCCGGGCTGATGGCATAGTCCTTGTACATCGTCGTCGCCGAGTGCTTCTTGTCGTCCTTGTTGAGGGTGACAAAGAAGGCGTCCGTGGACGTCGCCGGGCACCAGGCCACGCCCTCGCGGTGTTGTACGTTCTTTCCCAGCTCCAGCGATCCATACTCTAGGGCCGCAAGAACCTCTTCGCGCCGGTACGTCGCGTGCGAAAGCAGTGGAACGTGCTGCAGTCCGGCTCCGAGCCCCTTGGCGGCGTGCTTGGACGCGGCCACTCCAATTTTCACGAGCTGGCGGATCTCGCTGCAGACAAACTGGTAGCCGCGCAGGTACTCCAGCCCGGCGTCGTACGTCTGAAAATCGCCGCCGTCGTCCCACAGTATGTAGAACAGCATGCGGGCGAAAGTTTGCTCGCGCATTCCGAGCTCCGCGTAGCGGGGCGCATCGGGGCTGACCAGCATTGAGTACGCCTCGGCGCGTTCCGGATCGTCCACGTGGATGAGCGCAGCCATGCGGCCCAGGAGCTTCTTCTCATCGGCATCCGAGAGCTCACGGATCTTCCCGCTGAGAACCGATTCCAACGACGAGAACCCCTCGATCAGCCCCGCCTGTCGAAGGTAACCGGTCCAGGAATCCCTGGTTGAACGGTAGATCGATTTCACGTCGTTCCCGGACTGCTCCAGATAGGTCTCCAGCTCGGTCTCCGCATACGAGGCGATGTCCCTGACGAGCTGCGCCCGGTTGAACCGCAGCTGTGCCTTGATGTTGTCCAGCACCACCTTCTGCGCCACCCGGTCCAGCACGATCTGCGAGCCCGAGGGCAGATACGGGAACTCATCCTCGACGGCCTTCTCCAGCTCCTTTCGCCCATAGCCGGTCAGGGCCCGGTAGCGCAGATCGAAGCGGAACTCACGCCGTTGCTGTCCGATGAAGTCCATGACCGTCAGCACCGCCTTGCCCTCCGCCCGGCGCAGCCCACGCCCCAGCTGCTGAAGGAAGATCGTGGCGCTCTGCGTCGGCCGGAGCATCAGGATGGTGTCCACCTGCGGCAGGTCCAAACCTTCGTTGAAAAGGTCGACGGCGAAGATGCAGTTGATCTCCCGCCGGCGGAGGCGCTCGAGCGCCGCTGCGCGGGCGGCGTCGTCGGTGCTGCCATCGACCGCAACGGAAGCGATGCCGGCGCGGTTGAACACTTCAGCCATGTAGTGGGCGTGCTGGACCGAGACGCAGAAGCCGATGGCCCGCATCTGGTCAGTGCTGGTGACTTTGTCGCGGAGTTCGCGGATCACCTTGGCTGCCCGCGCGTCGTTGCCCGTGTAGAGGTTGTTCAGCTGTTTGGCGTCGTAATTGCCGCGCTTCCATTCCAGCTGGCTCAGGTCGACGTCGTCTGAGACGCCGAAGTAGTGGAAGGGCACCAGCAGGTCAGCGTCCAGGGCGTCCCAGAGCCTCAGCTCGCTGGCCGTGCGGCCGTCGAAGAACTGCTTGGCGACGTCGACGCCGTCGCCGCGTTCCGGCGTCGCTGTCAGCCCGAGGAGCTGCTGCGGCTGCAGGTGGTCGTGCAGGCGCCGGTAAGTGGGCGCCATGGCGTGGTGGAATTCGTCGATGACGACGATGTCGAAGAAGTCGGACGGCAGCTGTTCGATGCCTAGGGACGACAGCGACTGGACGGATGCGAAGATGTGCTTCCATTGCCGTGGTTTGTGCTCTCCGACGTAGAGTTCACCGAAGGCACCGTCCTGCATTACGTCCCGGTAAGTGCGCATTGCTTGTTTCAGGATCTCCTGTCTGTGGGCGACGAAGAGAAGCTTCAGGTCGCGACCGGCTGCGTCGCATAGGCTTTTGTAGTCGAGGGCCGCGATCACTGTCTTCCCAGTGCCGGTGGCCGCGACCAGGAGGTTGTGGTTGAAGCCCTTGAGTCGCTCCGCTTCCAGGTCCTCGAGCATCTCTTCTTGATGAAGGAACGGCTGAACTTCCAGGCCCGTGGCCGCGTCCGGGGCGGCCGTGCGCCGGCCGCCGTTGCGCTCCAGGGCTGCGTCCAGCTTGTCGCCGTCACGTTCCGGATCGTAGCTCTGGAAGGCTCGCTGCTCCCAGTAGCTGTCGAAGGTGACCTCGAACTTCTGCAGCAGAGTAGGTGTGCCGACTGAACTGAGCCTGACATTCCATTCCAAGCCATCCAGCAGCGCAGCCTGGCTCAGGTTCGAGCTGCCCACGTAGGCGGTGTCGAAGCCGGAGTTGCGGCGGAACAGCCAAGCTTTGGCGTGCAGGCGGGTGGCTTGGGTTTCGTAGTTGATCTTGACCTCGGCGCCATAGCGGTTGACGAGTTCGTCGATGGCCCGGCGTTCAGTGGCGCCCATGTAGGTGGTCGTAAGGACTCGTAATTTCGCGCCGCGCTCTTTGAGCTGCTCGAGGGCCGGCTCGAGCAGGCGGAGGCCCGTCCACCGCACGAAGGCGCAGAGCAGGTCGACAGTGTTGGCTGACTCGATCTCAGCCCGGAGCTCCGCCGCGAGGTTAGGTTCGTCCTTGCCGTTGGTGAGCAAGGCCGAATCGCTCAGGTTGGTGGTGGGACGGCGGAGTTGGCGGCGCTTGAGTGCGTCCGGGCGGTGAAGGGACTGGAGCTGGCTGGGGCCCTCGACGATTCGGTCCGTGGTATCCAGCTCCTGGAGAAGCTTGTTCGCCAGGGCGACGCGGTCTGCTGGTTTGGCTGCGGCGAGAGCTCTGCGAACGGCCTCTGCGACGTGGCGGGAGAGAATGTCCGGCGCGTCTTCGTCGTCAATGGGCGCGATAGTTGGCTGGAGTTCTACTTCCGTGCTCAAGCGCTGGCCGAGCAAGTCCGTGTTCAGTAGTTCGTACAAGCCTTCGGGCAGCTGCTCCGCCGCCACTCCCCCAATGGAATTAGTCACTGCGCCAGGTTACGCGATTCGGAACTACGAACACGGAAGGCCGTCCGCCAGTCATTCGTCAGCATTTTCTGGTCGCGGTGGTGTAATGATCCTTGGTCCGGCCGGGCCCCATGAGTACAGGAGAGCGCTACACATGTCGTCACCAGAGGTCACCACCCCGCCGCAAAACTGGTTCGTCGGATCCTTTTTCTCGGACTGGGACCCCCAGGATCAAACTGCCAGGTTCCTCGCCGAAGGAATTTGGGAGAACGGCTTTGAGGACCGTCACCTCGACGTCGTGAAATCGATGCAGCCCGGTGACCGTATCGCTATAAAGGCGAGCTACGTTCGTAAGCGTGGCCTCCCCTTCGATAATCGGGACCACAGCGTCTCAGCGATGGCAATCAAGGCAACAGGGCGTGTCACGCGGAACCACGGGGACGGCCGCAGAGTCGACGTCGAGTGGAACCCCTTAGAACAGCCGCGTGAGTGGTATTTCTACACGGGAAGGTCCACCATCTGGAAAGTGCTCCCTGGAAGCTGGATGCGCGATGCACTTATCAAATTCGCCTTTGAAAATGAGCCGCAGGATATAGATCGATTTCGGAATCATGTGGCATGGTCAAAGCGGTTTGGGGATGAAGATCCGACGCCCGACGAGGACTTCTTGTGGACATCATTCTATGAAGAGCTGGCCACGGCCCTGCTTTCCTACAAGGACCGGCGTGGAGATCTTATAGCAGCTCTTCGGGATCTTCAGACCCGTCACGCTAATCTCAGCTATCTGACGGACAAGGACGAGGACGGCATCCCCGTGCCGCTGGACGACATCTGCCCCTTCACTGTATTCGGGACGTTTAACCGTGGAATTACGCAGGCGAAGCGCACGGCTCTGGCCGCGGATTGGGCGCAGATCCTTGGCGTCTCGACGCCTTCACCCACTAGCTTCGACGCGATTCCGCTGCTGAACAATCAGAATTCATGGTTCTTCACTTACAAAGCGGACCGGCCCGACGGCGATATTGACGCACTTTGGGACGCGTTCGAAGCGGCGCTGTCCCTGGCTAATTCGTCAGAGGACCAAGCAAGAATCCGGTTTGCAGAGACCTACGACCGTGCCCGCACTATTCATGGTGTTGGCGGAAAACTGAGTATGGGTCTCTTCTGGATCCGGCCTTGGAACTTCTTGCCCCTAGACGCTCAGTCGCGGAGATACCTGAAAACTGCCCTAATGTTGGATGGCCAACTACTCCAAGCAAATGGCAGTCAGTACCTGGGCCTACTAGACACGCTGATCGCAAAATTTGATGACCCTGAATATCCCGTGCATTCATTCCCGGAGCTCTCTTGGACCGCGTTCCTCGACCCCGGGGTGGACATCACACCAGCCGAAGATGCCGACACTGCTGCGGCGGAAGTGGCTCAAGCTTCTCCGCTTAAAACCTATTCTGTGGCTGACATTCTGGCCGACGGTTGCTTCGTGCCGGAGAGTGAACTCACAGAGATTCTGGAGCGCTGGCGTTCTAAGAAGAACATTATTCTTCAGGGCGCGCCCGGCACCGGCAAGACCTGGTTGGCGCGTCGCCTGGCCTACGCGATGATCGGCACTAAAGACCTTAAATCAGCAGTCCGAGCCGTACAGTTCCATCCGAATATGTCCTATGAGGACTTTGTACGTGGATGGCGCCCCGGCTCAGACGGAAAACTAACGCTCGTAGATGGCCCTTTCTTAGAGATGGTCGAGCGTGCGAACTCAGCCCCCGAGCGGCCTCACGTTGTTCTTGTGGAAGAAATCAACCGCGGCAACCCCGTTCAGGTTTTCGGAGAGCTACTCACTCTCATCGAAGCCGGGAAGCGCTCTCCCCGGGAGGCTCTCCATCTTGCGTATCCGCGTGCATCCGACGAGACAGTCCATGTCCCGAGCAATCTTTACATCATTGGCACTATGAATCTCGCAGATCGCTCCCTTGCCATCATGGACTTGGCGTTCCGCCGCCGATTTGGGTTCGTTTCGCTAGCACCTGCCTTAAACGACAGCTGGTTGCAGTGGATGAAGACCAAACACAACGTTGAAGTAGCGCACCTCGAGACCGTCCGCCGCCGCTTTGAGACTCTGAACGCATCCATCCGGGACGACTCGACGCTGGGAGCAGAGTTCATGCTCGGCCACAGCTTCGTGACGCCACCGGCAGAGGAGCGTGTGGATTCGTACGTGAGCTGGTTCCGAGCCGTAGTAACAACAGAGATCGCTCCGACCCTCAAGGAATATTGGTTTGAAGATGCCTCGTCAGCCGAGGCAGAAGTGTCAAAGCTCGTGGACGGACTGAATTAGAAATGGATCCGGATGCTTTTGTGGTCGTTTCCGGAAATACCCGCATTCCAGTCAGGAATCTCTGGTTGCTTTTGCTATATGCGTCCGAGTTCTATAAAAGTGGTAGCACATCGCTAAGCGGCATCGAAGAGTACCCTGAGCGACTACCAGACCTACTAGGCGAAATACTTGTCGCGAGCGTGGCGGACCGCCTTAAGAAGCCACTAACACCAGAGTTTGCTCCTACTGAAAGGGACCTCCGGCGAGTCCGTGGCCGAATTGACGTCTTGCGGACAGAGTCTCATCAGCTTCTGAGCCGCGGGCAAGTGGCATGCCGCTACGAGGAATTAACCGTTGACACTCCCAGAAATCGGCTGGTTCATTCCGCTTTGACGGTATTGGCTCCGTTGGTCGCCTCTAAATCGCTGAGTCATCGCTGCCGAGCCGACGCTAGGCGGTTGTTTGACCTCGGCGTCAGGGCTGCCGGCACGCGATTGACCGTTCGCGACACTACCGTTCGGTTCTCGCGAAACGATGTGCAGGACAGGGCAGTTCTGCTCGCAGCTCGTCTGGCACTGCAACTCATATTGCCGAACGACGAAGGAACTGGTGGACTCCGACGTTCACGCCTCAGCGTCGCGGAATTCCGGGATCTTTTCGAACGTGCCGTAGGAGGCTTTTATGGAGTTGCCGGCCCGGAGCTTGGCTGGAAAACCCGAAAGGCTCAATTCATTTCTTGGAACGAAAGTAACGAAACCCAAGGAGTAGGTTCAATGCTTCCAAAAATGAAGACCGACATGTCGCTTGAGAATCCCGCCGCAAACCGCCGGATAATCATTGACACGAAGTTCACATCCGCTCTGGCTTCTGGTCAATTTGGCGGTGAGACGTTCAAGAGCGGCTACCTTTACCAGATCTATGCGTATGTCCGCACTCAGGAAAACCCTGCGGACGCACTCTCACTCTCAGCTGAAGGTATGCTGCTGCACGCGTCCGTCGGGAAGTCGATACGGGAGAGTTTCTTTACGGGTGGCCATCGGTTCACAGTGGCAACTGTCGACTTGGGAAGACCCGCAAAGGAAATCCGGCAGCAGCTACTGGGCGCCCTCGAAATGTAGAGACAGGACGGACACTCCGTCCACAGGTGCTTCAGGAAATGCACGTTGTTAGTCACCGTGATGACGTTGCCTCACGTCCGGCGAAGCGGTCCCATCCCCGGGCGGGTCTGGCTTATTTCCCCGCCCCGCACCCACAACCTCGACGGCCTCCCGCGCGCCCCGTCCGACATCTGCCCTGTTCCCGCCAGCTTCGGCTCCATAAACCGCCGGAACGTGTCCCGCATCAACGGGGCACCCGCCACCGCCTCGTGCAGCTCTCTTAGATCCTTCAACGTAAACGGCTCATCCAGCAGCGCACCAGGATCCGGCGCCTCCGCATAAGCGGCCCGCAGCCACTGCACCGCCTTCGCCACGATATCCGCGTGCCCGTACGGCAGTCCGGCGATCAGCTCAAGCTCCCCTGTCACGGAAGCCAGCCTGACGCCGTCGGACTTCAACGCCTCCACCAAGGTCGCCAAAGGCACCACGTCAAGGTGCGCCACCGACAACACCCAGCCGCGGTCATCGCGCCCCGGCTCGTCAAACACCTGCAGCTGCCGCGGCACCCGCCCCGAGATCCCGGCTTTCTCGCGCAGGCAGCGCAGCACCGCATCCGCCAGGGTCTCGCGCTCGCGCAGGAACGTTCCCGGCAGCGCCCACTTTCCGTGCTGATGGTCCTCCGCCCGGCGCACCAGCAGCACGCACACGCTCCCCTCCGCAACGGTCAGCACCGCAGTGTCCACCGCCACCGACGGCCGCGGGTAGTCAAGCAGGGATGGGGCATCACTGTTCTTGGAATCCTTCACACCACCATTTATCGCAGTATTGCGCTAAAGACGCAAGCCGTACATACTAAGATCAATTAGCGCAGAAATGCATTAAATTACCGGAGGTCACCATGAAAGTCCCACAGTTCCACATCGGCGCCGGCAGCAGGGTCGGCCCCTTGAGCATCTTCCCCGTCTGGACCTCCGGCTCCGGCAGCCTCGGCATCAGCACCGGCACCCACGCCGACGTTGCCGTCACCGAACTCGCCGGCGGCGCCCAGGTGGCCTGCCTCACCGTCACCAACAACGGCCCGCACCCCGCGCTGCTCCTGGAAGGCGAGCTGCTCGAAGGCGGACAGCAGCACCGGACCTGCGCCCGCGACGTCGTCGTCGGCCCGGGCGAAACCCGCGACATCGACACCTTCTGCGTCGAAGCCGGCCGCTGGGAAGCCGGCGAAACCAGCCACCGCCGGCAGGCCCGGCGCGCCCCGCTCAACGTCTGGTCCGAGCTGGCCAACGGCCCCGGCGGGCAGCGCGGCGGCGACCGCCAGGGCCGCATCTGGGAGCGGGTCAGCCGCTTCGATAACGCCCGTGGTGCCTCTGTGACCAGCTCCCTCCTGCAGCACATGGACTGGTTCAAGGACGACAAGCAGGAACGGAACCGCTTCAGCGCCGCGGACGCACCGAAACCGCTGGAAGGCCAGCGCGGCGTCGTTATCGGGCACGGCCAGCAGCCGCTGCTCCTGGAGGTTGTCGGCACCAACACGCTCTTCCTCCGCCACTACCGCCAGCTGATCGAGGCGGCACTGCTGGACCTCGAGCTCCTGCCACCCCAGGTGCTGGCATCCGGGCCGATGCCCGGCCAGCGCGCCCGCGACTTCGCCGCCCACGTCCAGGCGATGGACTTCGGAACGTTCGACGACGGCACCGCGGCCGTGGAGGTCCGTGACCACGGCGCACTCCGCAGCCGCAATGTCGCCCGTGCCGCCGGATCGGTCACCGCCGCCGGCATCGCCGTCGCGCTCCCCCAGCGCCGCCCCCAGCTGGCCCACCTGACCGGCTGGAACACCAAACACCCCCTGATGGAGATGGCATGAAACTGAACCCCCTGCAGAATGACCGCTCGGCCGGCGTCCTCGTCGCCCTGGCCGCGGGCGACGCCCTCGGAGCCGGCTACGAGTTCGGTGCGCCGCTGCCGGACGGCGCCGAAGTCACCATGAAAAGCGGCGGCCCGTTCGGGTTCGCGCCGGCCGAGTGGACCGACGACACCTCCATGGCCATCCCGATCGCCCAGGCGCTGCTGGAGTCCGCCACCGGTGCCGGGTCTTCCTCCCCCGCGGCGCTGACCATGGTGGTCCGGGCCTGGACATCGTGGGCTGCGGAGGCGAAGGACGTGGGTGCGCAGACAAGCGCCGTCATTGCTGCAGCCCGCCGCCTGGCTTCCGCTGCCGGGCGGAGCAAGGTTCACGCTGCCGACTTCAGCACCGCCGCCGCGGACTTCCACGCCCGCACCGGCCGCAGCGCCGGCAACGGCTCGCTGATGCGCACGGCCCCGCTGGCCCTCGCCTATCTGGACCGGCAGCCGTCTGAACTGATGGCCGCGGCTGGCGTGATGAGTACCCTGACCCACGCCGACCCCGACGCACAGGAAGCCTGCGGACTCTGGTGCGTCGCCATCCGCCACGCGGTGCTCACCGGACGGCTCGACGTCCGGGCGGGGCTGCCGCTGCTGCCTGCTGAGCGGGCTTCGGTGTGGCTGGAGCGGATCGATGTTGCGGAGCGGTCTCGGCCGCGTGACTTCACCCGTAACGGCTGGGTGGTGGAGGCGTTCCAGGGCGCGTGGAGCGCAATCCACAAGGCGGGCCTGTCAGCGTCCGGCCCGGCCCACCTTCGGGAGGCCTTGGAGGAGGCGGTGCGCGGCGGCCGGGACACCGATACTGTGGCCGCGATCGCCGGCGGGCTGCTGGGTGGCGCGTACGGCTACACGGCAGTGCCCTTCGAATGGCGGCAGCACCTGCACGGCTGGCCAGGGATGCGTGCCCGCGACCTGATGACTCTCGGCATGGAACTAGGCCGCGGCGATGGCCGCCGGCCCGCGTCCCGGCCGCGCGCCGAACGTCATGACTACAGCATGTGGAGCCGCACCGATGCGCTGCTCCAGCACCCGCACGACGACGGCGTGTGGCTGGGCGGGGTCGGTTCGCTTGGGCGCGTGGCGGAGTTGGGGATCGATGCGGTGGTGTCGCTGTGCCGGCTGGGGACGCTGGATGTTCCTGCAGTGGCCGCGGAAGACCACGCCACGTTCTGGGTGGTTGATTCTCCCTTTGAGGAGGAGAACGCGCATGCTCGCTTCGTGCTGCAGGAGGCGGCTGCCGCCGTCGACCGTTACCGGTCGGAGGGCAAAACTGTCCTGCTGCACTGCGTGCGGGCGGAGTCCCGGACACCCACCGTGGCTGCGCTTTACGGGGCTTCGGTTGCCGGAGTGTCTCCTATGGGGGCGCTGGAGGATGTGCGGCGGGTACTGCCCGGGGCACGGCCGAATCCGCTGTTTATGGGGGTGCTGAGGGCCTGGCGACGGAGCGAGGGGAATGGCGGTTGATCGAACCGCGGCGACGGTTCTACATAACGCTGCCAGCTAATGGTAGGAATGTGACCATGACTACAGCCCCTGAACTCGTCTCTCGCCTTATCAAAACAGGTGGGAGCGCACATGTCTCTTAAGGGCAAGGGCTATGAAATCATGGGGGCCTCAGTATTCGGCCCGCCGCCAATCCACGGCGTGCACGTGGATTTTCACTCTGGAACAACCATGCTCTATGGAAAGAATGGAGTCGGCAAGACACGACTGCTGGAGCAAGTCACCCAAGCGCTTCGTGGTGTTGGGCGAAAAGGCCGAACTCGCACGGCGGGCTCTCTTATCCATATCTCGATTGACACTCAACCGGCAGATGGCGATGGCGATTTCGTCCGCGCGCTGTACGAAATGCTGGACGTTCACGAAGATTCTTACCGTGAAGATGAGTATCGGGAAGAGTTCCAAAGGGCAGTCATGGCACGTGCCGACAGCTGGGGTGAATTCTTCGAGGACGATCCAATGGACTTCCTGGCTTACCCGGAGCTTTCCACCAGCCAGGGTTTCCAAATTTCCCTTGAGCCCGAAGGAACGAGCGAGAACCGCTCGTGGTCGGTCTATTTGTCCGCAGTCCTTAGCGAGGAACAACACCAAGAACTACAAACGTATGCGCGTGCTTCTGATGACTCAAACCGTGCTTTGTTGGAAGACGCTAACACTGACCTAATGCTCGCACTTAAGAACCCGTTCTCCTTGGCCCGCGCCAAAGAGTGGTACCTCCAGCCCTTTGATGTCCGTCCTGGGCTTTCGCCTGGTGGGCACGAGTATTTGGTCCTAGGCAGCTCTCCCATCCATTCCTGGCCGTCCAGCGTGCCTGTTCCATTGATAAAACTCGGACGAATCTGGCAAGGCCCCGCGCAGGTATTCATGGATTCAATGCCTACCGAAGAGATCCAGCAAAAGTCGCTCCTCTTAGTTGCCGCTGGTGCTGGGCGTCGAAATCCTGTCGTTGAAGCTTCGGATGATTCCGACGTAGTAATTGCAGCCGGTGCCCGGAACGCCGCACTGAAGGCAGTGCGCGAGGCTAATCGCATTCTGGATCTGCTCGGGGATTTTCCCTTCCAGCTGAGGTTTGATACTGGCACACCCTCAGAGTGGTTTTCGGGCAAGACACCAAGATGGGTTGCATTTCCACGAGATCAGGAACAAATCTCGATCCCCCTGCACGATCTGTCATTTAGTCAACAAAGGTGGACGCGCTTCGCGCTAAGTCTGTTTCTCTACGGGGCGGTTCAGGGCAAACCACTTGTCATCATCCTGGACGAACCCGAACAAGGCCTCCACAGACAGCTTGAAACACGCGTTGCCAGAGGTGTCCAACAACTCGGCGATGTCTTCACAGACGTCTCAATCATGGGGGCAACTCATTCCCCTGCTTTTCTGGACCCCAGGCTTGGCGCCCGGTTGCTTCATCTGACGCTGACTGGTGGTGCTGAGACCGCCATTAGACCGCTTGAAGTTGGCGTCGCTCAGAAGAGCCTCGATGAGGAATCAGAGCGGCTCGGCATTAGGCCAAGTGATCTCCTGTCAATGACGCGTGTTGCGGTTATAGTCGAAGGCACCCACGACCAAATCGTCCTCGAAGAGTGCTTGCCAGCACACATCCGCGAATCCGGCGCGAGGGTGTTCGTAATGAGAGGAACGGATCATGCGGCCGCGTTACCAGACATGCAGTTTCTTTTTGACGCTCTGGACGCACCAATCATCGTCGTCTTGGACAACGTCGTTCAATCGAGAGTCGCGCCCATCTGGCAAAGTGCAGTCGAAGCCGCAGGTGCTGGCGACAGCAAGCTGGCAGAGCGGCGCCTTGACGAA
Organism: Arthrobacter sp. P4_H3; assembly: GCF_056400885.1. Classification (NCBI taxonomy): domain Bacteria; kingdom Bacillati; phylum Actinomycetota; class Actinomycetes; order Micrococcales; family Micrococcaceae; genus Arthrobacter; species Arthrobacter sp. P4_H3. The sequence goes on along the minus strand of NZ_JBFUKK010000024.1, from coordinate 19,436 downwards.
TTGCTGTCGAAGGCTTCAACGAAGGAAGAACACGCCTTGGTCGAACTGGGACGGCGTGCTGTTCAACTTGGCCGATTAGGTCGAATAATCCCCTTCGGTCTACAAAGGCCGGACATTCTGGACTACCTTTCACCTCGATTCTTCAATCTGAATTTCGACGATTGGCAGGCAAGTAAGTCCGCCTTTCGGCAAGAGAAATGGCGTGACGAGGGCTTCAAGGCTTTCCTGCGTAGAAAGTACGCAGGCAAAATCAATGCCACAACGGTTCGCGAGGCGGCCAAAGCAGTGGACACCATTCCCGACGACCTGCTGGCACTCGGCAACCTAGTGAGACAACAGGGCTACTTGGGATTCGTTGACGAACTAGAAGTCTCTGTCGAGGACGCCAACTAGTCCGCCCGAAACCACACCGTGATACAACAGCCAGCAGACCAGCATGGGGGACAACAATGATCGTTGAGTTCGGGTGGCTTCTGGACCGAGCGCCGTGGGCGTACACGCATCCGGGCCTTAACAAGGTGCGCGTGGGGCCGAAGGGTTTCACCACGCTGCTGCAAACACGATTGGGCGTCACACGCCCAGACACTCCGCATGCAGAACGCGTCGCCCAGTACCTCAAGCGGCTGCAAACCATCGACTTCCCCGGAGCCTGGTTCCATCGATCTCTTGCAGTCGACCCGTGGTCCACCGCGAGTGAACTTCTCGACGCCCGGGATGATGCCGTCATCAACGGCTGGGGTGGCACCCTCCCGGCAGATAGCCGGGACTTCGCCGGTCCCTCGCCCTTGCTCCGCACCCTCGCCGCTGCGGAACATGCCGGCGGCGAGCTGGCTCCGTCCCTCGCGGACGATGTCCCGGAACTCCTCGAAGTCCTGGATACGCCGCTCCCGCTCGGCATCGAGCAACTGATCCTTCAGCAGTCCGAGGCTGCGCTTCCCCTGATGTGGCAGCGGATCATCGGAAAGCTCCGCGATCTAGGCGTCCGAGTCACCGAGGCCGGCCGCCCCGTCGCCCAGCCCCGCCTGACGGTTCTCACTTCCGAGACCGAATGGGAAGCCGCCGAGCACGCGGCCCGGTGGCTTGCCAGCGGGGCCAACACGAGCACCGCTGTTGTGTGCTCGGACAGCACGACGGTCCTCGACCACTACCTGGCCGGCCACGAACTACCTCGTCTTGGGGTGGGTGCCCGCTCTCCCTGGCGGGCGCAGGATCAGCTGATTCCACTCTTCTTCGAGCTCATCTGGGCACCGGCCGATGTGCGGCTCCTTGCAGAGTTCCTGGCCCTTCCCGGCACTCCCGTCAAAGGCCCCGCCGCTGGCCAACTACTGCGTGCCCTCGAAAAAGAACCCGGAACAGGGGGTGAGGCCTGGCATGCGGTAATCACCTCAATCGCAAAGGACGAGCATCTGGGCGTAGAGCTGGCCGAAGTCCTAGACAAGCGCTTCAGCTCCGACTTGCTCGTCGGCGACGACGTCAGCGGAGCCCGGCTCGCAGAGACAGCAGAATGGCTGGCCGGGCGGCTCAGAGCTCGAGCCGCTGTCGACCCAACCTTCCAAGGCACAGCAACTCAGCTTCAGCGGATTTTGGATCTCGTGACCGGCCTCCCGCGAGTCTCACGCCGCGAGCTCCGACGCATAATCGCTGCCGTTGTCACTCCCTCGACAAACCCGCTGGCTGCCGTGGAGGCCAGCCCCTGGCTCCGGCTCAGCCACCTTCACGAACTAGGCGATGATGTCGAGAGTGTTCTGTGGTGGGGCTTCCGCAGCGGCACAACTGCGGCGGGACGACGTTGGGACGCGCATGACGTCGAAACCCTCGCCCGAACAGGCGTGCACTTACCCTTGCCCGAAGACCTTGCGGCTCTTTCGATCGCGCGGACTCTCGCAGCCGCGGGCCACTGCCAGAATCTGATAATTGTCCAAGTTGAGCAGCTCAACGGTGAGCGCACCGCCGGGAACCCCCTGCTTGAGGCGCTTGTCGCCGCGCAGCCGGCTTCGAACTCCGCGAATCCTGCCGAGACAATCATGGATAGGCTTGCGCGCCTTACCGCTATCCCCGGCGACCTCGTGCGCGCGGACGGCAAGTGGCAGTTCGCCGGACGGGACGCTCAGCTGGTCGCTGTGGAACCTCACCATCCGCTGCCTCCATCACCCGTCCGAGAAGTCGGCCCTAACCCGTCATTCCGCCCCGACAGTCTCTCCTTCAGCCAGCTCTCAACGCTGCTCGGCTGCTCCTTGGCCTGGGTGCTGGGGAAGAAATCGAAACTCCGCGTGGCCGACGCCGCCAGCATACCCACCGATAATCAGATGCTCGGAAGCTTCGCACACAAGGTAGTCGAGGTCCTCCACAACCGCCTCCGCGCCGGCAACCGCGCGGTCCCGAACGAAACGGAAATCCGCCAAGCCATCGACGAGCTCATGCCCCACTTTGCCTCTGAGTTGCTGCTGCCCGGTCAGCTCCGCCGCCGCACCGGGGTCAGCACCACCCTCATTGCATCAATCAGCACCTTCTTCACCCAGCTCTCACGCGGCGGCATAACTCTCCAAAACGTCGAGAAAGCTATCGAGAAGGAGGTCCGGCTTTCGGTCGCCGGCGGGGAAATCAGCGTCCCAGTGAGAGGCAGCGCAGACGCAGTAGGCATCGACACCGAAGGCCGCACCGTCGTCGTCGATCTCAAATGGACCAACAACGTGAAGTACCGGCGTGACGAAATCCAGCAGGGCACCGCACTCCAGCTGGCCCTCTATCAATGGGCTCTCCACTCCGGCGACACCGCACCCGACGACCCGACCGCGTTCTACCTGCTCAAGCAGGGCGCTTTTGCGTCCGCCCACACCCATTTCGGCACACCGCTGCCCAGGGCCATCGAGCCCGGGCAGCTTTGGACGCAGGCTGTGCGCGCCGCCGAATTCACGGTCCAGGAAGTGCTCGCCGGCCGCATAACGGCGACCCAGCCTGCCGACGACGCCCGAGGCGACGATGCTCCTGACCGTGCCCAACTAGACGCCGAAGCCGGCAGGCATCACGTCAAACCGCCCTGCCGCTTCTGCGACTTCGGCGTGCTCTGCGGACTAAAGGGGGACTTCTCATGAACCTGCTGGACAACGTCACCATGGTCTCGGCGAGTGCCGGAACCGGCAAGACCTTCCGCCTCACCCAGGTCATTGCGGAGAAGATCGAGGACGGGCTGCCCGCTAGCGCAGTCATGGCCACGACCTTCACTAAAAAGGCAGCCGGCGAACTAAAGGAGCGCATCGGGGCGCGACTCCTGGAACAATCCGAGGCTGCCGCCGTCAATGAACAGTCCAGGCTTTCAGAGTCACTGCAGCTCGCCGCCCAGCAGCTACCTGCGAGCCTCATCGGAACCGTGAATAGCGTCTGCGGGAAACTGCTTCAGGAGCACGCCATCGATGCCGGTCTCTCTCCGGCGCTCGAAGTGATAGGCGAAGAGCAGCTCGCGGGGATCTTTCATCTTGCCACCGACGCCGTCCTCGCCGAACATGCGACCGGGATACTTCCCATTGCCCGTCGGATGGGTACGGATGGAAACGGGGCGCGCGATGCGCAGACGTGGGAGGAGACGGTTCGGGGCATCGTCGACGCAGCCCGCACCAACCTCCTTGAAGCCGAAGACCTCGCCGCGTGTGCAGAGAGGTCCTGGACCGGGTTGAGGGAGTTGCTCGACCCGCCAAGCGAGGACGACGAGCGGGAGCAGTGGCGTCTGGAATTCCAAAAGGGACGTGTGCAGCTCGACACCGTCGCAGCGACCGGCATCGGCACGGATGGCAAGGCCGCAAAGATCGGCACGAAAGGTTTCATCGAGCAGTATCCCAAGGTGATACAAAAGCTCGACCAGGCCAGCACCGTCGACGAGACGCCATGGGAGATCTGGCGCGGGTTCATCGCGTCGAGCCCAGCTGGCCCGATTAAGTCCATCTTCTGGGATTTGCGCGAACGCATTCACACCGCACTCCTCTCCAATCCCGGGCTCCACATGGACCTTGAGCAGTACATCCGCGGCATTTTTTCCTGCGCCGCTGAGTGCCTCAAGACGTATTCGGAGTTCAAGCGCCTGCATGGACTCATGGATTTCGTGGATCAAGAGACGCTCGTCCTCGGGCTGGCCCGGGACAGCGAAGCCTTCCGCGCGTCGTTCGCCCGGCGTATCAGCTTTCTGGTTGTCGACGAGTTTCAGGACACGAGCCCACTCCAGCTCGAGCTCTTCCTGCAACTCAGCCGTCTGGTGAAGGAAGCCGTCTGGGTGGGTGACCCAAAGCAGTCGATCTATGAGTTCCGTGGTACCGACCCGGACCTTATGCAGGCTGTCGTGGACCGCGTGCCGACGAGGGAGCAGCTTTCGCATTCGTGGCGCTCCCATCGGGCCGTCGTTGATCTTTCAAATGCCGTGTTCGAGCCAGTGTTCGCGCAACATGACATGGCCCACGAAGCCGTCCATCTCGAGCTGCCGGAGGCACACAAAGGCTGGCCGATTGGAACTCTCGAAGCGTGGACACGCCCGCAAAGCAACGACGCCGAGCGTCTGCGTGCGACGGCCGCCGGGGTCGCTGACCTGCTCGCGCGACGCTCCGAAGTCCTGCCCGGAGATATTGCCGTACTAACCCGGTCCAACGCCGATGTCGAGGCTCTCTCAGCTGCCCTTGACGACCTTGGAATTAGGGCAAGCCGCAATCCGCGCAAGCTTGCCGAGGCGCGGGAGATCCAGCTGGCTCGCGCCGGGATGGCCTACGTCGCGGATGGCTACGACACTGTCGCCTTGACCGAAATTGTTGCCCTCCATCCCGGCCACCCCTCCAATGGGATGTGGCAGCAGGAGCTGTTGTCCGCCGTCAACCCCGCGCCAGTGCTGGAGCGCTGGAACGCAGCGCCGTTGCTGACCGCTTTGGACGCCCTGCGCACTCAGGGCAGGACGGCAACGCCGACTGAAATCTTCGAAGCCGTAGTTGGAGCGCTGGGGATTCCGGGCCTCATTACGTCGTGGTCTGCTCCCGCCACACGGATGCGAAACCTTGACGCTTTCCGCGGCACCCTCGAGGCCTATTACGAGCGCTGCCTGGCGCTCCGCTCCCCCGCAACCCTGCGCGGATTCCTCACCTTCTTCGGCTCCGACGAACAGCAATCGGCCGAGAACGCCGGCCCGGACGTCGTGAATGTCCTCACGTATCACAAGGCCAAGGGGCTCGAGTGGCCCATAGTCGTCTTGGAGGCACTCGACAAAGACCTGCGGTTCGCGGCATTCGGCGCCGCGGTGGAGCAGGACGGCGCATTCGATCTCGAGAAGCCTCTCGCCGGCCGCTGGATCCGTTTCTGGCCGAGCCCTTTCCCTTACGCCGGATCACCCTTGGACTCCCGCGGCAAGGTGAGCGATGTGGCTTTGAACGCCGAGGAACGTGAGCGGCGGAACATGTCCCGTCTGATGTACGTCGGCATGACCAGGGCGGTGGAGACCAACGTGCTGACGGGCAAAGGCAGCGTCCCGGGCCTCCTGAACAACCTGGGCGTCGAATCGCTCATCTCGTGGTCCGAGACCGATGACCCCGAGAACGCGGGCGAGCTAAAGGTCGCTGGAGGTGCCGCATTTCCCGCGCGGATAGCGGCACTTGACCCTGTAGAAGTGGCGGTTCGACCGACCGGTTGGGCGGCGGGGTTCACGGACGCTCCCAGTCAACTGCCAGCTGTCGTGCACATGCCGTCCCGCGTGACCGCCAGCTCCCAGGAGTCCGTCGGGCACGAGGCGAAGGTGCTGCTGGCCTCGGAACTCGGGACGCGGCTGGCGACCCATGGCTCTGACGAGTGGGGTGCAGTCGGCAACGCCGTCCATGCCTACCTCGGAACAGGGCACGGGACGCTCGATGCCAACCAGCAGCGAACGCTTGCCGAGCGGATCATCGGGCGTTGGCGCGTGGGGCACCTTATCGAAGCAGAGCTCCTCCTTTCTGCGGGCACTCGGTTCGAGGCATATCTTGAAGCCGAGTTCCCTGGATGGATCAAACACCGCGAGGCAGCCATTGGCTGGCGGCCGGAGAACCGGGTGATGGAAGGGTGGATAGACCTGCTGCTGGAGAGCCCTGAAGGATTCGTTCTCGTGGACCACAAGACGTACCCGGGCAACGACCCCGAGGGGCATATCCGAGAGAAGTACCTTGGCCAAATGGCGGCCTACAGGGACGCACTCCTGGCGTCTACGGGCAAGCCTGTCTTGAGAACGCTAATGCACCTGCCGGCTCTGGGGCAGGTCTATGAGCTGATACCAATGCAGACTGAAGCGAGGGACCTCCGTTGAGGTGCATCCCTGAACAGCCTGACTTTGGCAATGGCCAGCTGGCTGAAAAAGCGGTCTGGGAGTCTTTTAAGAGGAGCCTTCCGGAGGAGGCAGTCCTTGCGCATTCGGTTCAACTGCGGGACGGAAGAGCCGAGCACGAGATTGACATCTTGGTGCTGTGGCCGGGTGTCGGAATGGCTGCCATTGAGGTGAAGGGCGGACGTGTCTCCGTCGAGAACGGGCAGTGGCTCCAATCCGACAAATCCCAAAAGCGCAAAATCCAAAGTCCGGTCGCGCAGTCCCAAGGATCACTGCATGCGTTCAAGAACTGGATCGGCAAACAGCTCGGGACACCGTTGACGAGCCGCTTCGCCTACATGGTCAGCCTGCCCTACACCGAAGTGCCCCGGAGCTGGGAGATGGCAGGGTGCCCCCGAACGCTCATCCTGGACCAGCGCGACATCGAATCCCCGGCCGACTTGGTCCGCGCCGCGATCGAAAGTGAGGGCGGTGGTGCCTCACCCCTGGCTCCCTCATACATGGAGCGAATAATCAGCCGGCTGGTCGGAACGCTAGGCAATCCTGCCGGTGAGCCGCAGGATCCTAAAGAAGTGGAAGACGCCCAAGATCATCTAACCGAGCGGCAGGCGGTACTGCTGCGGGCGACTCGCTCACTCCCCCGGATCAAGTTCACCGGCGGCGCGGGGAGTGGAAAAACATGGCTGGCTGTGGAAAAGGCTCGGCTGCTCTGCAAAGAGGGCAAACGCGTCGGCCTCTTCAGTTATAACAAGGGTCTCAGTCAGTACTTGCAGGACAGAGTCTCGCAGTGGCGTCATGCCAGGCCCGCGTTCACCGGTGAGTTCCATGAATATGCCCGCCAGCTCGGTGTGCCGGACGGCAAGGGGCCCGATTACTTCGAGGAGGAATTGCCGCGGCTCCTGAGGGGCCTCGCGGCCGACATGCAGCTGCATCAGCGGCTGGACGCCGTCATTGTCGATGAAGCCCAGGATTTTGCCCCGCTGTGGTGGGAAGCCCTGCTCGCCACCACCACGGAAAGCGCCGAGATATACGCGTTCATGGACGACCATCAAGATGTCTACCGGCGCTGGGGTAATCCAGCAGGGGGCAGCGGGAGCCCGTTGGAGGACCTGGTGACAATCCACATTGATGAAAACCTCCGCAACACCAGGAAAATCGCGGAAACGTTCAAGTCCTTCGCGGGCGATCACTTCACGCCTCGCGGCAGTACAGGACTGCCCGTTCGACGCGTTCAGTCCGCGACTGAAGACGCCCTCGACGTCGCAGGAGATTGTATCGATGCGCTAATCGACGAAGGGTGGGCGCCGAACCAGATCGCGATGCTCACAACACGGGACCGGCATCCTGTGCACCAGGACTACTTTGACCGTGATGCCACCGACGACTATTGGCGCGAATTTCACGCCAACGACGCCGAATTTTACGGCCATGTTTTGGGGTTCAAGGGCCTCGAGCGATCAGTGGTTGTTTTGTGCGTTAACGGTTTCAAAGATCTGGGGCGCGCGGCGGAGCAGCTCTACGTTGGCTTGTCCAGGGCTCGAAGCCTGCTTGTTGTGGTTGGCGATTCTGCTTTGTTGGAAGAGGCCGGCGGACGGGAGTTGAAGGCAGCACTCTCTCGAGCCGAGACTTGGCGGCCAGCCTCGGCTGACCACTGAGGCTTAGCGGTTGGCACTCCGCTCCCGTCGCTACCTGAGCTGTCGGGGATCCCGGTCATTTTGTCTGTGGGGTGGGTCATACTACAAACACCAGATCGCAACCCCGGGGTGAAAAGAGGGACGCAGTGCATTTTGACTTAGCACGCTCTTGCGGCAAGGTTCCGGGGAATTAATCTCCTGTGAAAAACGGAGCCGCGCCGAAAACGCCCGATGACAACTACGCACAATTCATCGCACAGCTCGACTCTGCTGCGGGGAATCTCGACCTGCGCCAGGAATCGCTGAGTAAGTCGCTGGACTTAGTCGGGTTGCTTTACAAGCAGAACGAAGTCGGTCTCAGGCTGTGGGAAGAACGGCGCAGTAAAGTCGGAAAGCTTGAAGCAAGGGAAACGAAGTCGGCAGCGAAACAAAAGGCGTTGGGCGAGCTACTCGAGGTAGCCGTCAGGATGGAATCAATGTTCCTGAATCGCACCCAACGCCTCGCTGAAAAACAGGCAACTATCCAGGGCCGCTGCGACGAGATCAAAAGGTCGCTCCTTGATTTGAACCGGAGCAAGCTGAAACTTGAGTCGTCCCGAATGCTCTCACGCGAGCGAGAGAACCTTAACCGTGCCATCGCCGAGCTGGCGGGGACACCCCAAGCCGCTACAGTGTCCACCGCGGACTTTGGTTTACGTAACGACCTCAACGACGCCCGCCGGGCCATTGCCATGGCCGAGGCCCTCCTCGAAGTGAAGGAGAACTGACAATGACTCGTGGCAGCGAAGAGAGGGTCATCAGAAGATTCACTTCTACAGAGTGGGACGCGCAGCAAGGCCCCGGATCCATCGACTTCTTGGCTAAATTACGCGCCAGATGGGTCCTGCTCGGCTTCATGGTCTTCGGCATCCTTACCAACCTCGGAGCCTTCGGCGCCACCGTCATCGTGGTTGGGGCGATCATGCTGTTCTTATACGCAAACAAATCCTCGCCCCGGAAGGCGTTCGTGAAGGGGTTATTGGCGGATGTCAACGAAACCATCATCGAGCTGACGGGCGACGCCAACGCCGGTCTTACTGTCAAGGACTTTCGAGCTCTTGCCGAGAAGGGCCGGCTACTGCCCTTGCCAGTCAACGGTGTACACGGACTCAACCTCCAAGTCGTCAACGAAGGCCCGGCCCAGAACCGAGTCGCCGCTGTTGCCCGGGTGGACGACACTTTGCGTTCCACCCGCGTCGTCGTCACTGCAACACCCCCGGATTACGCCACCGCCAGCTTCGATCGGTTGCTTCAGGCAACCCTGGACGCTGAGCCCGATAACCCACCCAAGACGGTCTAGGACGGAATAGGAAATCATATGAAAGACAACCTCAGTGCAGACGACCCGGCCGACATAGTAAGCAGATCAGGACGGACTTTACGCACACGCCTTCGGGAACTTCGGGATAGCGGCGCCTTAGACACGAGGGGTGCTTGGCAGGATCCTCCGCAGAAAAACGGAACCTGGACCATCAAACGAAGTTTCCTTCGAAGGCTGGCGCAAGAAAACAATTGGCCATTCAACGACCAGTAGGGCTGAGTCCCTTCGTTCGTTGAGCGGTACGCGGGCTAGCCTCGATGTCGGCGCCAGACCAGAGCAGAAGCGCCTTCAGGTCGATCACTTTGCACGGCAGTCACCACCAACGGTAACGGCACTCGACATTCTGGCATGCCCATTCCGGCACACCGTATTCCAGCTGACCAGTTCTAGGGTTCAGACGTTCTTCATGCACGATGCAGCCTGCGAACTCGGTGTTCGCGTAGTCCTGCCGGTCTCCGGGCAGGACCATGCCGAAGACAATTGGCCAGGCTTCGTGCCCGCACACCGGGCATTGGCGAACGGCGGCCGCGCGCTTCTTTGCAGACTTCGTTTCATGGGTCATGGCTGCAATGTATCCCCCGGCACCGACATCTGCCGCTGTTACAAAAATTGCTCATCCCTAACAAATTTTTGTAACTTTCCTGAATAAAGCCGTTCGCCCTCCATCTCGAAGATCCGGCACTTCCAGCCGCAAACGAAAGGGTTCACGTCAGTTGGCGTGACCAAGCCCGGTGTCAGCCACGCGGCCGCCCTACAACCGCCGTTGCCTAAACATCGGGAACAGCTCCCGCACCCGCGCCACCGTCTCCAGCGAGACATCCACCGCCCCGGAAGCCGGGCTCTAGCCCGAGATCGGCTTCAACGACCCCCATGGGATCGACCAGGATGCTGCGGCCCACGGAGACCGGCGGGGCCCGGCACACGCCTGCCACTGCCGTGGCTCCCTAGCCCTACCCTTCGGTGCGGCCCCTTTCATAGTTGTACGGCCGGGCAAGTGGGATCAGAACCTTTTCGAGGTAGGTTTGGTGGCCGACTGGGTCGACTAATTTGTCGATGGTACGGAAGTAGGCGATGATCGCTCGCTTGGCGGCACACTCCGCGAGCACAAAATCGGGACTGTGTTTGTCTGCATGTCGAAGTCCCTGCCCTGTGGACTGGTCACGGCCAGTATCCGTGTGGAGCGTTTCCGTGAAAGCCCACCAGTCAGTCGTTGCGGGGAAATGCGTAGCAGCGATTGCGGCTCGCTCTTCGTCTTCGCAGATCCGCGCTTCAAGAAATTCGACAATATCCATTGGGCCATCCTGCCAGCCCCCGCGTTGAGCCAAAAGATGCGCCGCGGTGCGGCTGGCTCCACCCGTCCTACGTCAGAACGAGCATGGAGCAGGTGCGTGGTGGTCCGCCGCTGTGCTGGTCGAACTCTCCGCCGCGCCGGCCCAGGCCGTGAACAGGCTGGTGGACCGGAGGCTGCTGTTCGAATGCGCCGTTAGCCATTACGCGGCCGTCAACGCCACGGCTGAGCAGCTGGATGAGCTGGACCGGCTGACGCGGGACACGCTGAATCCTCGGACTGGTCCGACTACCACCAGGCGGACGAGCAGTTCCACCAGCTGGTGGGCACGGCATCAGGGCTGGGGACCGCTGTCGCGGTTTACCACGAGGCGCTGGCCGAGCCCTACGCCTACTTCATCCCCTACACCATCGAGCTGCTGCACAAGTCCAACTGCGACCACATCGTGCTCTTGGCTGCCCTCGGCGCCGGGAAACGTTGGGGAAGCAGTGGAGGTCTCGCGAAAGCACGTGGACGTCCTGCACCGGAAGTGGGGCTGGCGGGTGGGGCAGCCGGTCTATCTGATTAAGTCACCTACTCGAAGGAGTACCAGGGTTGGGAAGTTTTCCTATTGGACTTCGGCCACAACAAGGTCGCTGTCGATTAGCGCTGTGCCTTTATGTTTGGTGATGACATTGGTAGAGAGCGAGTCCGACGTATTGAGGTCGCCGGGTGAAGAAGAACCTGTAAAAGGCCGCCAGCACTCCGAACTGATACCCGGGGCCCACTCCCGGCAGTGAGGCCGTAAACCAAGTAGGATGAATTCAATTTTCACGACCGTTAAGAGGACTTGGGTATGGATATTGACGCCAGTCGGTGGAAGCTTCTCGTGGATAAGGCAATTTTGCGGACAGAGACCCGCGACCTGCAGTGGTCCGAAACCGATGAAGGTCCGGCTAATACGCTTAGCTTCGGCGCATCAATTGATGGCAGGACCACCCTGAACGTATGGGGTTACCAAGCCAATTACTCCTACGAACTTAGCCTGATAAGGCATACCGATGGGGAGCCCTTCGCAGAGCGAAAGAGGGTCACGGTCAAATCGCAGGCGGAAGGCATTGATTTCAAGGGCCTGTTGGATGCCGCCAGAGGGCAAGTTGAAAATCTTGTTCGCGAACGCGCCTTTGCCGCTGTCATGGACTATCTGGCTGACCCTACCGCAAAAGACCCCGAACAGCAGGAAGAGTTCCTTGATCGGTGGGCCGCGCTCGGCTACAACAACTTCTTTAACTACTCCCAAGACGAGAGCATTTTCGCCATAGTTAACGACCTGACCGCCGCCGGGTCAATCACCTGGACCGTGAGTGAGAATGAAGACCTTGATGCGGGAGGTCAATGTTTCCTAGCTGAGGTCGGCGACCTCCTATCCCTCACCTTCCATTCGAACCAGGCATCGGCGAAGGCAGCAAGTGCCACCACATACACGTTCTGCCTTAGTTCGACGGATGACAGCGACTCCGATATTGAGATGCAAATAGGTATTGGTAGGGCCGATTATGAGCGGACGCGTCGGTTACTCGCCGACGAATTACATACACATATTTTGAAAAAAGTCCATGAGGGTGAAGCGATGTTTAACGAGATAGTTAGGAACAGCACTTTTGATGAGATTCTCGCGTCCCTAGACGTTTCTCACCATGACTCATCGTCCTCAGAGGAATCCGAATAGGGTTGCTTTAGAATTCCCTGTCGATTTATCAACAGCCACAGACCGAAAGAAGTTGAGTCCGCACCCTAAATGGCCGATGGGCGCGCCCGGCCAAAGCCGGACGCGCCCTTCAACCGTATGCACCCCCGCAAGTGGGGTTAGAGCGCCGGACTCAGTCCATAAGCACCGGCTGCTTGACACTCTCCGAAGCCTCGACAGCGGCCACCTTCCCCGACCGGTGGTGGAGCCAGTTCGCCACCGCCAGAAGCGCCACGAGTGCGAAAGTGCTCAGGAGCTGGGGACGGGAATCCTCGCCGATGAAGCCCACAGTGAAGATCGCGGCGAGGATGACCAGACCAAACACCGTGAGCACCGGGAAGCCGGGCATCCGCAGGGGAAGCTCGGGCCCCTCGCGGTCGGCGCGGAGGCGCAGCGCGAGCTGGGCGACGAGCGCGGACGTCCACACCAGCAGGCACATCGAACCCACGATGTTGAGCAGGACCGGAAGGACCTTCTCGGGGAAGGCCAGCTCCAGCACTACCGTGACAATCCCGAAAGCGACCTGGCCAGGACTGCGACAACCGGGACACGCGCCTTGGACACCGAGGCAAGCAGGGGCGGTGCTTCACCCCGCTCCGCGAGGGAGTACGCCATCCGCGACGCACCGTAGAGGTTGGCGTTGAGGGCGGAGAGCGATTGCCGCCACCTTGAGCAGCGCGAACCAGAACTCGGACTCGCCGAAGTTCTTCACGCTGGTGAGGTTCACAGCGGTGAGCACCACAATGAACACGAAGGCCATCAGCCACACCGGCAGGGCCGGGAAGATGGCCGGCCACGAGGTAGGAGATCAGCACCGCCGCGCCGATGGCACTCTCCGCTACAACCTCCGCTGCCGGAACATCGGGAACAGCTCCCGCACCCGCGCCACCGTCTCAAGCGAGACATCCACCGCCCGCACGCCAGGCTCCAGGCCGAGATCGGCTTCCACAACCCCCATCGGATCCACCAGCACGCTCCGTCCCACGGAGACCGGCGGCGCCTGGCACACCCCGGCCACGTACACGCTGTTCTCGATGGCGCGGGCCGCGTTCAGCGCCAGCCACTGCTCTGTCTTGTGGGTGCCCGGCACCCACGACGAGCAGACCAACAGGACCTGGGCGCCGGCGTCGGCCAGTGACCTGGCCAGCTCCGGGAACCGCAGGTCGTAGCAGGCCATCAGGCCGAAGCACGCTCCCCCGAAATCGAACACCACCGGGCTAGTGGACGGGCCCGGCTTGATGAACGTCGACTCTCCGAACCCCTGCGCGTCGAAGAGGTGGATCTTCCGGTAGAAAGCCAGCCGGTCGCCGTCGGGCCCGAAAGCCACCAACGTGTTGTACGCCTTGCCTGGCTCCTCCGAGGTTTCCACCACTCCCGCCACCAGCGCGACACTGTGGCGGCGGGCGGTGCTGGCGAGTTCCTGGCAGACGGGGCCATCCAGCGGCTCGGCCACCTCGGGGAACGTCGCGTCCACCTTTTTCTTCTCATAGGTGGCGTATTCCGGGAAGGCGACCAGCGTGGCGCCGTCGAGCGCGGCCTCGGCGGCGAACCGGTCGATCGCCGCAAGGTTGGCCTGGATGTCGGTTCCCGACTCCAGCTGCCCGAGCGCTATCCGCACGGCTACTCCTTCCCCTCCGTCCGCCCGGCTCCGGCGGCGGCGGCACGTACTCGGCGTCCGGCTCAGGCGGCCGCCTCAACCGTTGCCTTTTCCGTCGCCGTCATTTCCGGCGGGGCCGCCTTGAAGCCGCGCGTGATCAGGGCCAGAACCACCATACCCAGCACCAGCCAGCACAGTCCCAGCGTAATCGCGTTGCTGTCCAGCTGGGAGAGCAGGTAGGCGCAGATGATGGCTCCCACCATCGGGACCGCCACGTAGGACACGGGGTTCAGCTGGTGCCCGGCCCGGCGCTGGCGCACGTAGTGGAACACCACCGAGGCGTTGACCAGGGTGAAGGCGGTGAAGGCGCCGAAGTTGATGAACGAGGTGGAGGTGGCCACATCCAGGAAGATCGCGATCAGGCCGATAATCCCGGTCACGATCAGGTTCACCACCGGCGTGTGGAACTTCGCGCTGAGCCGGCCGAAGACAGCCTTGGGCAGGACCGAGTCACGGCCCATCGCGTACAGCAGGCGCGAGGCGCTGGCCTGCGCCGCGAGGCCGGAGGCAAACTGCGCCACCACCAGACCGGCGAGGAACACCGCACCGAACAGCTGCCCGCCGATCTGCAGGGCGATGGAGCTGGCCGCGGAGGCCGAGTCCTCGAAAACCCCGCCGGGGTGGACCATCTGGGTCACGTACGAGACGGCCACGAAGATGCCGCCGCCGATCAGGGCGATGAGCATGATGGCGCGGGGCATGTTCTTGCGCGGGTCGATGGTCTCCTCGGTGAGGGTGGTGACGGCGTCGAACCCGAGGAACGAGTACGCGGCGATGGCGGCACCGGCGGAGATGGTGGCGATGCTGGAGGTGTCGTTGAAGAACGGCTGGGTGCTGGCCAGTCCCCCGGCGCCCTGCGTGGACACCACGTTGCCGATGGAGAGCGCCACAAAGAACACGATGACCAGCAGCTGGAACGCCATCAGCACGTAGTTGGCCTTGTCCGCCACCTTGATGCCGAGGATGTTCAGCAGTGTGGTGATGAAGATGAAGCCCACGATCCAGACGCCGATGGGGATTCCGGGGAACTGTGCGGTCAGGTAGGAGCCGCCGATGAGCCAGATGACCATGGGCAGGAAGAGGTAGTCCAGCAGGATGGCCCAGCCCACCAGGAACCCCACCCGGGGATCGATGGACCGGCGGACGTAGGTGTAGGCGGAACCGGCAACGGGGTACGCGATGGCCATCCGGCCATAGCTGTGCGCCGTGAACAGCATGGCGACCATGGCAACCAGGTAGGCGGCCGGTGATGCCCCGCCGGTGGTTTCGGCGATGATGCCGAAGATCCCCAGGACGATCAGAGGGGTCAGGTACGCCAGGCCGAACAGGACCAGCGAGGGCAGCGTCAGCGTGCGGGTGAGCGTGGGTGAAGTTGTCACGGTGGTTCCTTAGGCGTTGAAGGACTGGGGAGCCCAGGTGGCCGGGCTGATCCGGCCCTGGTAGACGGGCAGTTCGACGGCATCTTCGCCGTCGCGGAACTGAGACCAGGGGCGGTTGAGGTTTTCGGTGCCGTGCGTCCTGACGCGCTCGACGGCGGCAAGGTCCAGTTCCGCTGTGAGCAGTACCGGTGCGTCGTCCGGGGCCTCGGCCAGGGTGTTGCCCTCCGGGTCCACGATGATGCTCAGGCCTTTGCCGGTGGGGCCCGAGCAGTTGACGCTGACCACGAAGACCTGGTTCACGATGGCGTTGGCCTTGGCGAGCACCAGCTCCTGGCGGCGGTCCGGCGTCGTGGTTTTGACGACGTTGAGGATGACCTCGGCGCCCATCCAGGCGAGCTGGCGGGACACCTCCGGGAACCACGCGTCGTAGCAGATATTCAGGCCCACCCTGCCGATGCCAGCCAGGTCCACGGTGGTGAACCGGTCGCCGGGGTCGTAGGGCTCGAACGGGCGCCAGGGGAAGACCTTCCGGTAGTAGCCGGCGAGTTCCCCTTCCGGGGACAGGACCAGCTGGGTGTTGAACAGCTGCCTTTCCGGACCGCGCTCGCAGACGCTGCCCGGGACCAGCCAGATTTTGAGGTCTGCTGCCAGCTGTTTCAGCTCTCTTACGCGAGGGCCGTCCAGCGGTTCGGCGGAGGCCTGGAGCATTTCGGTGCGCTGCTGGTCAGGATCGGAATCCCCGAACAGGTGCAGCTCCGGGAAGACGACCAGACTGCTGTGCGGCTGAACGGCGAGGGCGGCGGCGACCTCGTCCGCGAAGGCCGAGACGGGTTCACCGATGAGCCGGGGCCGGGCCTGGGCGGCGATGAGGGGAAGAGTGCGTTGCATGGTGTTCTCCGCGTTGGGGATGTGATCTGCACTATATTAGATCAGAATGATCCAATTATGGGAAGAGGGAGGTTTGGGCCGTAAAGTAGCGGATATGACCCGTCAGTTGGAGGACACCGCCGACCCCTCGCCCATCGGCGCCGGCAGGCTGGCCGGCATCGACCGGCGCAGCGCCATTGATGCCGTGCGGCTGCGGATCGGCATGGCGATTTCATTGGGCCTACTGAAACCCGGCGAGCGTCTGCCCGACCAGGAGGATGTGGCGCTGGGCCTGTCGGTCAGCCCGATCACCGCCCGCCGCGCGCTGGCGAGCCTGGCGGAGCAGGGCGTGGTGGTCCGCCGCCGGGGCCGGGCCGGCGGAACCTTCGTGGCGGATTCGCCACCTACGGACGTTTTGGCGGAGCTTTCGGCATCACCAGCGGAGTCCCAGGCTGTGAACCGGCTGGTGGACCGGAGGCTGCTGTTCGAATGCGCGGTGACGCACTACGCGACGCTCAACGCCACGGCTGAACAGCTGGATGAGCTCGAGCGGCTGACCCGCGACATGGCCGAGTCCTCGGACTGGTCGGACTACCACCAGGCAGACGAGCAGTTCCACCAGCTGGTGGGCACCGCGTCAGGGCTGGGCGCCGCCGTGGAGGCGTACCACGAGGCTCTGGCCGAGCTCTATGAGTACTTCATCCCGTACCCGATCGAGCTGCTGCACAAATCGAACTGCGACCACGTTGCTCTGGTAGCGGCCCTGCGTGCCGGCGATGTCCAGGAGGCGGTGGAGGTCTCGCGCAGACACGTGGACATCCTGCACCGGACCATGTTTATGGGGCTGACGGAGGGTGGGTTAGACCGCTAGGAACGTGCAGACGACACTATTACCGGGCCATACGCGGCATGTCGTTTTTAGAGGTCGTGGGGACAAATTTCAGTACCCGCGAACTCAGGCCTTCCCTGTCCGTATGAGCGGTCATCGTCGCTGCCGGCCCAGACCACACCGCCTCCGGGGCAGGGCGTCACATCGAACGCCCGGCCATCAAGGTGCGCCCGCAGGTGGCGCCCGTCATCCTCGACCACTTCCCACCCCGCTGCTGGCAGCGCTGCCCGATAGTGCTGCAACACATCGGCGTCTTCCGGGAGCACAAACCAGCGGGTACAGCCGGCGACGCCGCTCATGCCGCCGCCACCCTTAAAGTGGCCGATGTGCTCGATGGAATCGAACACCTGCTGGGACTCACGGTCTGCGGAGGCCATGGGCTCGTCGGTGCCCTCGGTCACGCATTGCGGAGCGGAAACAAATTGTTTCTCCATCTTCTGACCGAGCGCCGCAGGGGTGACGGCGAACATCCCGATCAGCATGAGGACCGGGATTGCCACGGCCGTAAGCCGCATCCACGCTCTCGTCGAGAGCATGAAACCGATCAGCGCAACCACCACGACCAGCCCGAGCGCCAATCCGGAGGGACCAGACGTCAACCCCCACGTGAACCCCTCGAACGCGGTATCGGTGACACCGCCGTACATTGCCATGAATCCGTAATGGACCGGCACAGCCAGCAGCGCCAGTCCTGCCCCAATGACGAGCAGCACCGCGGCAGAGACGGCTCGGCCAGTCACGGGCATGGCTCAGTGTAGGCCCGCTTCGCCACATGTCAACAAGGCAGGTGCCGACTACTTTAACTGCTGGTCAGCCGGCCTACACGTTCTTGTTGTCGGCCCATGTCGGGCGTGCGCTTTAGGCTGTCAGCCGCTCAGTTGCGTACTTGTTGAGGGGCACGCCGTGATTGGCGGCTTCGATCGCGAGCTTGCGATGGAGTTCCGGGGGTACCCGCAGGTTGAGCCGGCCACTGAACTTTTGTGTCGCGATGGGCTCGGGCACGGCCTCACCCGACTGTGAAAGTTCATCGATGACATCGGACACTAACCGTTCAATGCCGCGGAGCGCCTCGAACTGATCCTCGTCCAGCCAGGAGAGTGAGGGGAATTCGAGAACAGTGGCGACAAACTCTTGATCCTCCGGCGACCACTGGACCGAGTACCGGTACTGCGCCACCGCATCCGGCGCAGCAGTTGCTTTTCGAGTGGACATCTACTTCTCCTTGCTCCGATCGATGGCGGCTATGGCCTGCTTCACCTGGTACGGCTTCGCCTTGCCATTTTTGTTCTGCAGATTGATCCTCGGATCCCCCACCCAGGGCATGAACCATGGTGCCATTTTTGGCACCAGCTCTCAAGGATGGGCTGCACAGCGCGACCGGCCATACCCCGGACGCGCCCCTCGTGTGCCTGAATCTTCGAAGCGGCTCAAACGCCGATCTAGTCGATGAGTACCGGCTGCTTGACACCATCCGAAGATTCGACAACCGGCGCAACCTTCCGCGACCGGTGATGCAGCCAGCTCGCCACCGCCAGCAGTGCCACCAGCCAGAACGTGCTCAGGAGCTGGGGACGGGAATCCTCCCCGATGAAGCCCACCGTGAAGATCGCGGCGAGGATGATCAGGCCAAAGCACGTGAGCCACGGGAAGCCGGGCATCCGCAGGGGAAGCTCGGTCCTCTCGCGGTCGGCGCGGAGGCGCAGCGCGAGCTGGGCGAGGAGCGCGGAGGTTCACACCAGCTGCTTCCGTGCAAGTCCGCGCACGAGCTGCTGCACAAATCGAACTGCGACCACGGGGCTGACTCAGGGCGGAGCCTGAGAGGCCGTGGGTCCCGAATTGACGCAAAGACAAAGGCAGGGCGGCTGTGAAAGCCGCCCTGCCTTTGTACGTACGGGGCATACCTGCGCCCGGCTATCGGGGTTCCTGTTGCGGTGGAGTGCAGGGTTGTCCCGTTCGTATGCCGGACATGGATCCGGCGGTCCTTGGTCGCATCATCGACTGATGCCGTTACCGGAAGCAGCCGACCTGCATGCGTTCGCGGCGCCTCACATGATGCCGGTTGGTACGAGCAGGGCCCAGGCCAGTGCGGGGGCGACGAGGACGACTCCTCCGGCGTACATCATCAGCTGCTTGTAGACGCGTTGGCGGTCGTTCTCGCGGGCGTTGGCGACGACGAGTGCGCCGTCTGTAGAGAAGGGGGAGACGTCCACGACGGTGGCGGCGATGGCGAGGGCTGCGACGGTTCCGGAGGCGCTGAGTGAACTGGTCGCCAGGAGCGGGCCGGCCAGGGGGATGAATGCGGTCAGCAGTGCGGTGG